>CAZBII010000037.1:0-32196 GCA_964491665.1 uncultured Moraxellaceae bacterium | reverse complement strand
GGCAGGTTGATGCGGCGCACGTCGCCGTCGACACGGATCATGGGCGGCAGTCCGGCGGACAAGTGCAGGTCGGATGCGCCGTTTTTCACGCTGAACGCAAGCAATTCGGTAATATCCATGGGAAACCTTCTGTCGAACTTTCAGGAATTGTCTGGTCGGGAAACCCGGTCTTTCAAGCGTAGTAGCAGACCTGTGAAAACGCCTGCGCACGGACCAAAACCTAATCCGTTTTTGTGATTAAATACCACACTTTGCGGCAAAATGCCGTGCCGACTTCACCACCACCGGATTCCTGACCGCGCATGGATTCGCTCGCCACCCGCTTCCACCAGATCAATGCCCGCCTGCAGGCTGCCGCCGCGCAGTCGGGACGCCCCGTGCCTGCCCTGCTGGCGGTGAGCAAGACCCATCCGGCCGCAGCCATCCGCGACTTGTTCACCCTGGGCCAGCGCGCGTTCGGCGAGAACTACTGGCAGGAGGCGCAGGAAAAGATGGCGGCGCTGGCGGACCTGCCCATCGAGTGGCATTACATCGGTCCGCTGCAATCCAACAAGACCCGCCCCATTGCCGAGCATTTCAGCTGGGTGCACGGCGTGGAGCGGGAGAAAATTGCCCGCCGCCTGAGCGAGCAGCGCCCGGCACACCTGCCGCCGTTGAATATCTGCCTGCAGGTGAATCTGGACGGGGAAGCCTCCAAGTCCGGCGTGGCGCCCGATGATGTGCTGGCGCTGGCGCTGGCGGTGCGGGATCTGCCGCAGCTGCATCTGCGCGGGCTGATGTGCATTCCGGCGCCACGGGACGATTTCACCCAGCAGCGTGCCACCTTCCGCCGCCTGGCTGATCTGCTGCACACCCTGCAGGGTGCCGGCATCAACGGGCTGGATACCCTGTCGATGGGCATGTCCGACGATCTGGAAGCGGCCATCGCCGAGGGCAGCACGCTGGTGCGGGTGGGCACCGCAATTTTCGGCGAACGGGATTATGACCGCTGAGGAAAATTTCCGCGCCGCCTGAACCTGCTTTTCTCTCTATTCACTGTTACAGGAATATTTTTTCATGACGCCGTTGTTGCGCTGGCCGGTAGTGCTGGTACTGGTGATGCTGTGCGGGTTCGGCCTGCGCACCTTCAAGGCCCTGCAGATCGAAAACTTCGAGCACGACGACCAGATCAGCTATCTGGCCGCCAATGGCACACTGGACGAATACACCCGGCTCACCGTGCAGGACAGCATTTCGCCACTCATTGCACCGGCAGCGCAGTGGCAGGCGCTGTTCCATGCGCCAGCCGCAGCACCGCTGCAAACCGTGCGGGACATCAGCCAGTCGCTGCAGCAGGAAGACATCCATCCACCGCTGTATTTTGTCTGGCTGCGCGCGGTTATCAGTGTGCTGCCACAGATCACGCCGGCCACCGGCTGGTTCTCCAATGCGCTGTTCTTTCTACTCAATGCCGGCCTGCTGTTTGGGCTGGGACGCCGGCTGCTGGGCACGCCGCAGGCGGCGGTGCTGGCCACGGCGATCTGGTGCTGCGGCGTGGCCGCCATCGAGACCAGCATCGTGGCACGGCACTATGAGATCTACGCCCTGTTCACGCTGGCCAGCACGCTGTATCTGCTGTGGCTGCAGGACAACAACCGTTTCTCTCCACTGCCGCTGCTGCTGTACGGTCTGCTGCTGGCGGCCGGATTCCTCGCCAATTACCAGTTTCTCTATCACATCGGCGCACTGTCGCTGCTGATCCTGCTGGCGGACTGGCGCCGGCCGCTGCGCGTGCTGGTGTTTGCCGCCGTCACCCTGCTGGCCCTGGCGGGGGCACTGGCGCTGTATCCGGCCCTGCTGCAGCAGTCGGCGGAGGTGGCGGGCTGGTCGGGCGCGGCCACTGCGCAGGAATTTCTGTTCCGCCTGAAAAATACGGTGGAGGAAGTGCTGAAGTTCTGCGTGATCGGCTCGCTGGCCCTGGTGCTGGCGCGGCAGCGGAAGGTGCTGGCTGGTCTGGACCGGCGGCTGTGGACCCTGCTGGGCATCAACCTGCTGGGCGTAGCCGGCGTCTATCTGGCCTTCATTGCGCCGCGCCATGCCATGGGTGACCGCTATCTGGCGGCCGTGTGGCCGTTCCTCAGCCTGCTGCTGGCGGCGGCACTGTTCAGCGGCTGGCAGCACCGCAGCTTCCGCATCATCGCCAGCCTGCTGATCCTGCTGCCGGCGCTGATGTTCCTGAAAAAGCCGTTCAAGCATCCGGCGCCACCGGACGCCATTCATGCAGTGCCCTTGGTGATTGCCGATTTCGACGAACGCGGGGTCTGGCCGTCACTTCTGCTGCATCTGGACCCGCAGCAAGCCACGGTGGTGGGCACACAGGACTCGCTGCTGGCGCATCCGGAATGGATCGGGCAGGTGGTGCAGGCCGGTTCCGCACTGTACTGCAGCGCCGCCGCACTGGACGGCAACAGCGCCGCCAAACAGCAGCAAATGCTAGACCTGCTGGGCCGGCAGCTGACGGTCGAGCAGGTGCCGTCGAAGAACCGGGGTATCCGCTTCTACCGGCTGACCGCCAGACCGGCAAACTGATGCAGCCCCGCGCCCGCCCAGCCCCGCCCCGACTGGCCGGAGCCTGAATTGTGGTCCACACTTTTCCGGACTGTAATTACCCGGGAGCAAAGGAATGTTGCGGCTTTTTACCTTGTTGATGTTGCTGATCGCCCCCCTGGCCCACGCTGAAATGGATCAGGCCGAACTGCAGAAAATTCTGACGTGGCGTATCGAAGCCATCAAACACATGGGCAAGAACAGCCTGTTGCTGGCGGCAGTGCAACAGAAGAATGCGGCCCCGGAAACCGCTGAGCAGATCCAGCAGATCGACCAGGCCTGGCGCGCCGGCAATTCCCCCAACCGGGCACAGATCGAAAACACCAAGGCCAGCAAGTACATCAAACACCTGATCAACCAGATGTCCGACACCTATGGCGAAGCCTTTGTCACGGATGCCATGGGTGCCAATGTGGCCATGTACCCTGCCACCAGCGATTACTGGCAGGGAGATGAAGACGCCTTCATCAAGGCCTGGGCCGATGGCAAGGGTGCCGTGTTCATCGACAGCGTTTCCTGGGATGACAGCACCCAGTCCAACGCCGTGAAGATTTCGGTGCCGATGCTGGACGGCGGCAAGGCCATCGGGGTACTGGTGATGGGAGTGAAACTCTCGGCCATCGAAGCCCAGAAAATTCGCGATCTTAAGCGCCAGTCACCATAACCAGCCTGAACCAGCCTGCGGCGGGAGGCCTTTCCCGCCGGCTTGTTCCGTTCCGCGCACAGCTGCATCCCCTTCACAAAACTGACTCGATATTGCCACGGAATTAGCGGACACTTATCACCAATCTGACATACTCGCTTCTTCCACGGGGATTCTTTTTTCATGACCACCAAGATCACTTTCATCGGGGCTGGCAACATGGCCAGCAGTCTCGCGGGCGGCATCATCGCCAAGGGTTATGACCCGCTCAACATCACCCTCACCGACGTCAACGACGCGCAGCTGGCACAGGCCCGCAGCCTGCTGCAGGTGAACACCAGCCGCGACAACCTGAGTGCCTGCCAGAAGGCCGACGTGATCGTGCTGGCGGTGAAACCGCAGGTGATGGGCGATGTGGTGGCACCGCTGAAAGCTATCGTTGGCCTGCGCAAGCCGCTGATCATCAGCATCGCCGCCGGCGTTACGCTGGCAAAACTGGAAAGCTGGCTGGGGGCCGACACCGCCATCGTGCGCTGCATGCCCAACACCCCCGCACTGGTGGAAGCCGGTGCCACCGGCCTGTATGCCAACGCCAACGTCAGCCCGGCGCAGCGCGAGCAGGCCCGCGCCATCATGGCCTCGGTGGGCCTGGCACTGTGGGTCGACAACGAAGACCAGATCGACGCGGTGACCGCCCTGTCCGGCAGCGGCCCCGCCTACTATTTCCTGGTGATGGAAGCCATGATCGCCGCCGGCAAGGAACTGGGCCTGTCCGAGCAGGTGGCGCGCCAGCTGACCCTGCAGACCGCCCTGGGCTCGGCGCAGATGGCCATCACCGGCAGCGTGGAGCCGGCCGAACTGCGCCGCCGCGTGACGTCCCCCGGCGGCACCACCGAGCGCGCCATTTCCGTCATGGAACAGCAAGGCCTGCGCGATACCTTCATGGCCGCCCTGCAGGGCGCCTATGACCGCTCCAAGGAACTGGCTGGCTAAACAGGAAATGGCTGGTTAATAGAAATTGGCCGGCTGACCGGAACTGGCGGGTTAACAAGCCCGCCGTTACTCTTTATGATCTGACCCCACCTAACCGGCCAAGGAATCCTGCCCGATGAATGTCAGTGGCGCGCTGAACTTTATCCTGATCTACCTGTTCGATGCCTACATCATGATCGTGTTCACCCGCTTCCTGCTGCAGCTGCTGCGGGCGGATTTCTACAACCCGGTCTCCCAGTTCGTAGTGAAGGCCACCACTCCCGTTCTCAAACCCCTGCGCCGCGTGATTCCCGGCGTGGGCGGGCTGGACAACGCCTCGCTGGTGGTGATCTTCGTGCTGATCCTGCTCAAGCTGGTGGTGTGGAGCTTTCTCAACGTCGGCGCCCTGCTGCCGCTGGAAGCGCTGGCCATCCTGCTGCTGAAATCCACCGCCCTGCTGCTGGTGAACTACTTCATGATGATCCTGTTCGTGGGCGCCATCATGAGCTGGGTGGCACAGGGCTATCATCCGGTGGCGTCGGTGCTGTTCCAGCTGTCCGACCCCATTGTCGCCCCGGTGCGGCGCCTGCTGCCGGCCATGGGCGGCATCGACTTCTCCCCCATGGTGGTCATGCTCGGCCTGTATTTCCTGCGTATACTGTTCCAGCTGGATGTGGCCTTCATCCAGGGAATTCCGGTGCATGTGCCCTGAGCAGGCGCGGGCCTGAATGAGCGCCTGGTACCGCTGGGACGGCGACGACCTGATCCTCGACTGCCGCCTGCAGCCCAAGGCCTCCGGCGACGAACTGGTGGGCGACCTGGGCGAGGAACTGAAGATCCGCATCACCGCCCCGCCGGTGGACGGCAAGGCCAATGCCCACCTGATCCAGTTCCTGGCCAAGTCCTTCGGCGTGAGCAAAAGCAAGGTCCGGATCGAAAAAGGTGAACTGGGGCGCAGCAAGCGGGTGCGCATTCAGGCGCCTGTGAAATTTCCTGCTAATCTGAACATTGTCAAAGACTGACAGGTCAACGGCTTAGTCAGAATGGGGGCTGCACCGCTGCCGGACAGCGCGAAGTGTGCGGCAGGCATGGGATCAGAGCAGGCTTCGGTTCATGGATTCGGCACGTCTTTCCAGTCAGATGGATGCCTATCTTCAGTGGCGGCGCGACATTTACCGCGAACTGACCCGTTACCGTGACTGGCTGAACCAGCATCATGTGCAGAGCCCGGACCTGGAGGAAAAGCTCCGGCAGGCCATGCAGACCCTCAAGGAAGACCGCATCACCATCGCCTTCGTCGGCGAGTTCTCCCGTGGCAAGACCGAACTGATCAACGCCCTGTTCTTCAGCCAGTACGGCACCCGCATTTTGCCGTCGGGCGCCGGCCGCACCACCATGTGCCCCACCGAACTGTTCTACGACCACCGCGCCCAGGACAGCTACATCCGCCTGCTGCCCATCGAAACGCGCATGATGGGTTCCAGCATCGCCAGCTTCCGCAAGATTCCCGACAAGTGGGTGCATGTGCCGCTCAACGCCAGCGATCCCAAGATGATGAAAAAGGCGTTTGCGGAAGTGGCCAACAACAAGGCCGTGACGCCCAACGAGGCGGCGGCAATGGGCTTTCAGGTGGAACTGCTGGAAGCGGCGCCGGACAAGCCCGACAAGGTACTGATTCCGGCCTGGCGCCACGCCATCATCAGTTTTGATCACCCGCTGCTGCGGCAGGGGCTCACCATCATCGACACGCCCGGCCTGAACGCGCTGGGCTGCGAGCCGGAACTGACTTTCAGCCTGCTGCCGGAAGCGCAGTCAATCCTGCTGCTGCTGTCGGCGTCCACCGGCGTCAGCGCCACCGATCTGGATATCTGGAACCGCCACATCCGCGATCTGGCGCTGCGCGAATCCACCGGCGTGTTTGCCATTCTCAACAAGATCGACGCGGTGTGGGACGAACTGGAAACGCCGGAGTACAACCAGAAGGTACTCACCGACATCCGCGCCCAGTGCGCGCGCCAGCTGGCGATTGCGCCGGATGAAATTCTCACCGTGTCGGCGAAGGAAGGACTGCTGGCGCAGGTGGAAGGCAACCTGCCGCGCCTGAACAAGAGCCAGCTGCCGGCGCTGGAGGAATTGCTGTCGAACGACATGATGCGGCGCAAGGAACTGCTGATCCAGAAAAGCGTGATCCGCGACATCCACGCCATGCTGCACGGCAGCAAGAAAACGCTGCTGCGCCGGCGCGAGAATGCGCTCGAAGAACTGAAAGTGATGAAGTCGGACGAGTCCAACCGCAAGGAACAGCTCGACCGGCTGGTGACGCAGGCCAAAGCCGAGCAGGGCTTCTACCACAAGAAGCTCATCCTGCTGAAAACCAGCCGCAAGACGCTGGAGCGCGAAGGCGCCATCATGCTGGAGCCGGTCAGTCAGGAGCGTCTGGACGGGTATCTGAAGGAAGCCGGCAAGGCGCTGACCTCGAGCTGGACCATCGTCGGCATGAACAGCGCCATCGACACCTTCTTCGACCGCCTGAAAGCCGACATGAGCGCGCTGGCGCAAAAGCAGGAACAGGTGCAGGCCATCGTGGCCGACATATACGCGCGCTATGAAGCGGAACAGGGCCTGGCGCCGCTGGATTATCCGCGTTTCAATGCCAAGGAATTTCTCACCCGGCTGGATGACCTGCGCACCAAGTCCGGCAGTTTCCGCCGCAACCTGCGCAAGCTGCTGACCGAGCAGAAATCCACGTCGAAACGTTTCCTGGCCACCATCGTCAATGAAGGCTCGGCCATCTATCGCCTGTTCGAGCGCAGCGCCCGCAGCTGGCTCAACAACGTGCTGATGCCGCTGTTCCAGAACGCGCAGGAACAGAAGCAGCTGCTGGACGAACACGTGCAGAAGCTGCGTCTGCTGGCGAGCGCCGACGACAACGTCGACACCCGCATCGCCCAGATGGAAAGCATGCTGGAAGATATCGAAACCCAGATCAGCGAAGTGGAAGACATGATCAAGGGCCTGCGCAAGCCGGCACCGATTCACCAGCAGCGCAAGGTCATTCCCCTCATCACCACCCAGTTTTCACCGGCGCCGATCAAGCGCTGAGTGTCAGTCTGCCGCGGCGGGATTTTCCAGCAGCAGCGCTGCACCCAGCCCACCACCGGCACAGGTCGCCACGATCGCATAACGCTGGTTTTCCGCCTGCAGGCGCTGCGCCGCCGTGTGCAGCAGACGCACGCCGGTGGCGGCAAACGGATTGCCCAGCGCCAGCGAACCGCCCCAGTTGTTCAGACGATCCATGGGAATTTCTCCGCACGGAAAATCGGTGCCGAAACGCTGATTGATGAATTCGCGTGACGCCATGCACTGCCGGTTGATCAGCACCTGCGTGGCGAACGCCTCGTGGATTTCCCACACGCCGATATCGTCGAACTGCAGGCCATTGCGCGCCAGGATTTTCGGAATGGTAAGCGCGGGGCCCAGCAGCATTTCGGTTTCCAGTTTGCCCACACCCGCCAGCAGATAATCGCGCACAATGGCCAGCGGTTGCAGGCCGTGTGCTTTTACTTGCCCCAGCGCGCCCAGCAGCAGCGCGCCGGCGCCATCGGTGAAGCGCGACGCGTTGCCGGCGGTGATCACACCCTGCTCGCGATCGAACACCGGTTTCAGCCGCGCCAGTTTTTCCAGCGTGGTGTCGGCGCGCGGACTGTTATCCTCCGTCACCGTGGCCTGCGCAGTTGGCACCGGCACGATCTGTTCGCGGTAATGGCCAGCCGCCGTGGCGGCCACCGCACAGGCGTGACTGCGCGCGGCAAACATATCGCTGTCCTGGCGGCTGGCACCGAAGGTCTGCACCATTGCCTCGCACGCCGATCCCATGGTCAGGCCCGTGGTGTAATCGGCGCTCATCGGCAGATCCAGTTTCAGATCCCACGGCCGCAAACCCGCCAGCAGTTTCATGCGTTCCTTGTTATCGCGACTCTGGCGCACTTTCATCAGCGTGCGACGGATTTTTTGCGACAGGCGGATCGGCACGTCGGAAAAATTTTCCGTGCCGCCAGCGATGCCGAACTGCATGCGGCCCAGCGCGATTTCGCTGCAGATATTCATCACGCCGACGCTGGGGGAAATGCCCGCCATCGCCACCGTGTACGCCGGCACCGTCGCCGGCAGACCGGCCTTCAGCATCGCTTCGCGCGCCACGTTGGTGGTGTTGATTTCGTGCAGCACCGTGCCCATCACCACCAGCTCGATCAGCGCGGGGTCCAGATCCACCCGCTCCATCAAGCCGCGCAGCGCAAATGCGCCCAGCTCGAAACTCATCAATTCGGAATAGGCGCCGGCGCTGTCCAGAAACGGCGTGCGCGCCGACGCTACCAGCACGGGCAATTGATCGTGGGCAATCGACTTCATGCAGCAGAATCCTCGGCAGGAACATAGTGACCGGCCTGATACAGCGTGCCCGCTGCATCCATCAGGCGGAAGGCGATCTGGCCGTTTTCATCCGGCGCAGTGGCTTTTTGAATCAGCAACACACCACTGGGCAGCGGCAGTGGTCGCACGAACCGGGTTTCGATGTCATGGAACCGCGCGCCACTGCGCTGCAGTGCTTCGTAGACCTGCGCAAACGCGCCATAGCCGTGCATGATGCAGCCCTTGAAGCGGGTGCGCTTTGCCAGCGCCGGCACGGTGTGAATCGGATTGAAATCGCCGGTCAGCCAGAAGAAGGTCTGGCCTTCGTTCCACTGCGCCTCCCACTGCCCCACCGTGACGAATTCCGGTTCGACACGGTGCTTTTCCGTCTCACCGCCGGGGCGCTTTTTCAGCATCACCGCCGCAATGGCATCGATGGTCATGGCCCTGGGCGCGGAACGGGTGCCCACGGTGACACGGGAATGGATGCGGGCGCGGTAGCCGTCGTCGCTGGCATCGAGCAGTTCGCCGTAGAGTTGCAGATCCTCGCCCTCCGGCACCGGCTGGTGCAGCTGCAGGCGCACACCCTGGTTGAGCACGCTCAGCAGCGGGTATTGCGATTGTGCAGTGAGGTCGGCCACCACCGGCATGGTGATCTTGGCGCAGACGAAATGCGGTGGCAGGCCGGTACGGTTGTGCGCGTTGCACCAGTCGCGGTAGGCCGCCAGCAGCTGTGGCGACGGCGCCTTCGCGGTGCGCTGCACGGGCGTGAAACCGGTGCGCTTGCCCTTGAACGGCAGCACCGAGCGCAGGCCACCAATGGCCATCGCGCTCATGGTATCCAGATGCTCCAGCAGCAGGCCGTAAGGCAGGCTGGAAACGGTAACGGGGGAATTGGATTTCGACATGGTGATAGAACCCTGTAAGGACGTGGACAGAGCATGCCGCAAAATCGCTCGCAGGGTAAGCCGTGACGCTGCCAGCCAGGGAGGCTGAAAGTGACAGTCCATCCCTTCAACTATCCAAGGAAAACGCTCTTCCGGCTGGCCAGCCCAATACCCCACCCCCGCCCCTTCCCCCGGGGGGCAATTCTGCTAGACTGCGCACACTTCAAATTCAACGGAAACGTGCCTGCGCCGATGCCCAAACAGCTGCCGGAGGATTCGGTGGGAATCGTGGAGCCCCAGTGGTTCCGCCATGAACACCCCCTCACCCTGCAATGCGGAAAAACCCTGCCCCGCTATGAACTGGTCTATGAAACCTATGGCCAGCTCAACGCCGCCCGCAGCAACGCTGTCCTGGTCTGTCACGCCCTCAGCGGCCACCATCACGCCGCCGGCTACCACAGCGCAAGCGACAGCAAGCCCGGCTGGTGGGACACCGCCATCGGCCCCGGCAAGGCCATCGACACCGACCGCTTCTTCGTTGTCGCCGTCAACAACCTGGGCGGCTGCCACGGCAGCACCGGCCCCAGAACCCTGAACCCCGACACCGGCAAACCCTACGGCCCAGACTTCCCTATCGTCACCGTGAAGGACTGGGTGACCAGCCAGAAAGCCCTGATGGATTTTCTCGGCATCACGCAATGGGCCGCCGTCGTCGGTGGCAGCCTCGGCGCCATGCAGGCCATGCAGTGGAGCATCGACTTCCCCGACTGCGTGCGCACCGCCGTGATCATCGCCGCCGCACCCAAGCTGTCGGCGCAGAACATCGCCTTCAACGAAATCGCCCGCAAGGCCATCCTCAGCGATCCGGATTTCCACGGCGGCCATTTCTACGAATTCAACACCTACCCGAAAACCGGCCTGATCCTGGCGCGCATGCTCGGCCACATCACCTACCTGTCCGACGCGGCGATGCGGGAAAAATTCGGCCGCGAACTGCGCGACGGCTCGATCAGTTTCGATTTCGATGTGGAATTCCAGGTGGAAAGCTACCTGAACTATCAGGGCGAGGTGTTCTCGAAGAATTTCGACGCCAACACCTATCTGCTGATGACCCGCGCGCTGGACTATTTCGACCCGGCGGCGGATTACAACGACGATCTGGCGGAAGCGCTCAAGCGCGCCAAAGCCAATTTCATGGTGATGTCGTTCACCACCGACTGGCGTTTCTCGCCGGAGCGCTCCGAGGAAATCGTGACCGCGCTGCTGGCGGCGAAAAAGAATGTCAGTTACGCCGATATCGACTGTCCGCAGGGGCACGATTCCTTCCTGCTGGACGTGCCGCGCTACATCAGCCTGTTCCGCGCGTACATGAATTCGATCGAGATCGGCTAGGCCGGTCACTGCCCGGAATCACGCGGCGCGCAGGGCGCACCCGCCGGAACCGGGCCGCCGGCCCCCTCCCCCAGCAGCGCCTGATCCCGCGCGCACTCGTACAGCTCCAGCAGATCCTCCGGCGTCACATCAATATAGGAATCCATCTGCTGCAGGGCGTGGGCAAAATGCGCCTCGGTCAGTATCACTGTTGGCTGGCGACTGTGCGGCTGGTGCAGATGCGGTTTCAGATGAAGCGCATGCACGGGATAGCGTCGCCAGGGAAAGAAGCGGTTCCAGGCCACGCCGACCAGCACCAGCAGCAGCGCGGTGGCCAGCGCCGGCATCCAGAGGAAGCCGAAGCCCAGCGCATGCAGCTCGGGTCCGCCGGTCACTGCCACCATGGCCACGGCGCCGCCCGGCGGATGCAGGCAGCGCAGGTAATACATGGCCCAGATTGCCCCGCCCACCGCCAGCGGAATCGCCAGCGCCGGCTGCGGCACCAGCCGCTGGCAGGTCACGCCCACCAGCCCCGACACCAGATACCCGCCCAGCACCGGCCAGGGCTGTGACAGCGCGCCGTGCGGCACGGCAAACACCAGCACCGCCGTGGCTGCCAGCGACGCCAGCATCAACGGCTGTGCCTGACTGCCGGCATAACCGTACAGTCCGGCGTACAGCACCAGCATCCCCAGCGCCGCACCCGCAGCGGAAATGGCTTTTTCCAGATGGGACGTGTTATCCGGCCCGATACCCAGCCAGCGCCCGGCCTCGCCCAGCCAGCGCCCGATTTTCACCCTGACTGTCATTGGCTTACCGCTTCTGCCGCCGCGCCAGCGCTTCCAGCCGCATCAGGTAGCCGATCTTGACGCCCACCGCCCCCAGCATCGCCACCGCATGCCCCAGTACCAGCACCGGCACCGGCAACCCGCTTTCCATCACAAAGACAAAGATCAGACCCCCGATCACCACTGCGGCCGACAACATCATCAGCAACACACCTGCATCATCCAGCTTCATGTCTACTACCCGGTGAAAAGAAAAAGAGACAAGGCCGGCACTCTAACGAGGTATTGATATACTATCCAATGAATACAAATGCGCGTTTAGTGCAATACTTTTGATATATCAGAGACTCCATGGACATCGAACTGGCCAAGACCTTTCTGGAAGTGGTGAGTGCCGGCAGCTTCATCCGCGCCTCGGAACGCCTGCATATTACCCAGACCGCCGTGACCGCCCGCGTCCGCACGCTGGAGGAGCTGCTGGAATGCCAGCTGTTCGTGCGCAACCGCTCCGGCGCGCGCCTGACGCCGGAGGGGGAAAAGTTCGTCGCCCACGCCACCGATCTGGTGCACACCTGGAATCGCGCCAAGAGCGACATGCACCTGCCAGTGGGACACCGGGCGCGGCTGCGGCTGGGGGGCGAAACCAGCCTGTGGAATCCGCTGCTGCTGAACTGGGTGTCCTGGATTCACGACGGCATGCCGGACGTGGCGGTGGACGCCCGCGTCGACGATCCGGCCCTGCTGATTGCCGCGCTGGAGCGGGGCCAGCTGGACGCCGCCATCGTGCACCGTCCCAACTACTATTCCGGCTTCATCGTCGAGCAGCTGCTGGAGGAAAAACTGATCCAGGTGCAGAAGCCGGGTCAGGGCCAGCCCAACCTGTTCATCGACTGGGGCGAGGATTTCGTCCGCCAGTACGACGCCGCGCTGCCGCAGCCGCGCCAGTCTGCCTTCACCTTCAACCTGGGACCGCTGGCCCTGCAGCTGCTGCTGCGTCATGGCGGCAACGGCTGGTTCCGCACCCGCGTGGTGGAACCCTATCTGGCCAGCGGTGAACTGGAGCGGGTGGCCGGCTCGCCGGAATTTACCTATCCCGTCTATATCACCTACCGGGCGGAAGCTACCGCCCCGTCACTGCAACCGGCGCTGCAGGGGCTGCGCGACATCGCCGCCCTGGATTCGCCGTGGGAGGTCTGAAGCATGCACCCGTCCGATCCCGGTAACGAACCCGCCTCCAGCCCCTGCCAGCTGGACACCACCGATCCGGTCTATCACGGCTTTCTGCCACGGGCCGACCTGCTGGCGCTGCTCAACACCCTGCTGAGTGCCGAACGCGCCGGCGCCAGGATCTGCACGCTGACGTTACGCCAGCCCGACGCCCAGCCGTGGGCAGCGTTTCTGCAACAGGTACGGCAGGATGAAGTGGCGTCGTGTCAGGGCCTGCTGCGCAGCATTGCCCTGCTGGGCGGACAGGCCAACCGCGAGGTAGGGGAATTCTTCGGGAAATGCATGGCGCTGAGCGCTATTGAGGCGCGCCTGCAGCTGCTCGACCGGGGCCAGCAGTGGGTGGTGCGCAAAATTACCGACGCGCTGCCGAAAATCAACCATGCCGGCGTGCGCGCGCAGCTGGCGGAGATGCTGCGCGTGCATGTGGCAAACAGCGACCGCTTCCGGCAGGCGGGGCCGTAACGGCCGCTTATTTCCCGGTCTGGGGCTGGCTTTGCCAGGCCTTCGCCTGCTCCAGCGACCCCAGATTCTCCACCCACATATAACCGGCTTCCTTCAGCGACTCCTGCGCGATGCCGGAGCGGCGGCCGGAGCGGCAATACACCCGCACCGGTTCCTGCTTCTGCACCCCCAGTGCCTGCACGCCGGTCACGATATTCTGATATTCGATGTTGAGTGCGCCGTCAGCGTGGCCGGCAGCAAATTCCTCCGGCGTGCGCACGTCGATCAGCCACTCCTTGGCGAAGGCGGCGGAGCTGGAACACAGGGCAAGCACGATCAGGAACAGGGTTCTGGCCAACATGGGGCACCTCGACAGGCAGACATTGGGCAAGGCCGGACGGAGCCGGGCAAGGGCCGAGAATAGCGCGATGATCTGCCCGCTGCCATCCCGTCGCACCGCAGCCCGGCCGCGTTTATGGCATGCTTGCCATCCACAGCCATCACCCAGCGGACCCGTCCATGCCCCCGGCCACCCTGCATGCCCTGGTGTCATCCCAGCACCGCCACCTCGATGAACTGATGCTGCTGCACCAGGAAGCCCTGCTGCTGCAGGACATCCCCCTGGCCACCCGGTTTCTGGACCTGTTCGACAGCCTGCTCAGCGCCCACATCGAGGCTGAAAACCAACACCTGATTCCGGCACTTGCGCGGCAGCCCTCGCCGCGCTGGTCCGCCCTGCTCTACCAAAAGGAACACGAAAAAATCACCGCCATGCTGCAGAAAATCCAGACCCAGCTGCAGGCTCTACCGGGCCTGACGGGCCAGCCCCTGCGCCGCGCCATCCTGGCTCTGCTGGACTACGAACGTGCCTTCAAGAATGTGATGGAACACCACGAGGAGCGCGAGGAAACCGGCCTGCTGCGGGAACTGGACGCCGCCCTGCCCGAGGCCGAGACCCGGCACCTGATCCAGACCCTGCAGCCGCTCTGGGACCCTCTTGTCCGGCAGCAGCAAAACCTGTTGCCGGCACTGGTGGCGGCCCTGCAGCAGCCCCCTTCCCCACCCCCCCAATTCTGCTAGACTGCGCACTCTCCGCCACCACCCCGAGCCCGCTGCCATGCGCCAGGATCTGGAAACACTGCAACAATGGATCAAGCCCAATGCCAGCGTGCTGGACCTGGGCTGCGGCAACGGCTCGCTGCTGGCCCACCTGCGCCAGACCAAGAACGTGTTCGGCTATGGCCTTGAAATCAATCAGGATCACATCCTGGAATGCATCAAGAAAAACGTGAACGTGATCGAGCAGGATCTGGACGAAGGGCTGGACAACTTCGACGCCGGCAGCTTCGACATGGTGATCATGACGCAGGCCATCCAGGCCGTGCACTACCCCGACCGCGTGCTGGACGACATGCTGCGCGTCGGCAAGGAATGCATCATCACCTTCCCCAATTTCGGTTACTGGAAATGCCGCCTGTACCTGATGCTGAAAGGCCGCATGCCGGTTTCCAAGGTACTGCCCTATACTTGGTACAACACGCCCAACATCCACCTGTGCACCTTCCGGGATTTTGAAGCGTTGTGTCGTCGCAAGCATCTCAAGATCCTCAACCGTACCGTGGTGGACATGAACTACCGCGACAGTTTCCTGATGCGGCTGATGCCCAATCTGTTCGGTGAAACGGCGGTTTATCACGTCACGAGGTAAACGCCATGAAAATCACACTGAAGTCCATTGCCACCCTGCTGTCTGCCGTTGCTGTTGTGCTGCTGTCCACTGCGGTTCGCGCCGAGCAGTTCGTGCAGGACGACCAGTACATCGTGTATTACAGCGCCTTCAATTCCTCGATGCTGACGCCGGAAGTGGCGAAGGCCTACGACCTGATGCGCAGCCGCCAGCGCGCCATCATGAACGTAGCTGTGCAGCGCAAGATGCCCGATGGCAGCACCAAGGCCGTGATGGCGCAGCTGGAAGGCTACACCGGCGCACTCGGCGGCAGTGAACGGCCGCTGGATTTCAAGCTGGTGACAGAAGGCAACGCCATCTATTACCTGGCGGAATTCCTGATCGGCAACGGCGAGAAACTGGATTTCGACATCAAGGTGAAACCCACTCCGGAATACGCGCCGATCAAGGTGGAATTCAGCCAGGAATTCTTTACCGAAGAATAAGTTTCACTGAGGAACAGGCTTCACCGGTGAATAATCCTCACCCGCGCCACCGTGGCACCCACATTCAATTCGCAGCAAAGGTAGTCCGATGTTTTCCGCCAATGAAATCGTGGTTGCCACCGGCAACAAGGGCAAGCTGAAGGAAATCGGCGAGGTGCTGGCACCGCTCGGCATCCGCGTGCATGGCCAGCACGAATTTTCCGTGCCGGAGATCGAGGAAACCGGTCTCACCTTTGTGGAAAATGCCATCCTGAAAGCGCGCAACACCTGCGCCTTTACCGGCAAGCCGGCGCTGGCGGATGATTCGGGTATTGAAGTGGACGCGCTCAACGGAGCGCCCGGCATTTACAGCGCGCGTTATGCCGCCATGGACGTGGGCGTGAATGCCAGCGATGCGGCTAACGTGGAAAAACTGCTGAATGCGCTGTACGGCGTGCCGGAAGCAGAACGCACGGCGCGCTTCCAGTGCGTGATGGTGTATCTGCGCCATGCGGAAGATCCGGTGCCGCTGATATGTCAGGGCACCTGGGAAGGCCGCATTGCGCTGCAGCCACAGGGTGGCAATGGCTTTGGCTACGATCCGGTGTTCTGGGT
The DNA here is from genome assembly GCA_964491665.1 of uncultured Moraxellaceae bacterium. GTDB lineage: Bacteria > Pseudomonadota > Gammaproteobacteria > Pseudomonadales > Ketobacteraceae > Ch67. The sequence goes on along the minus strand of CAZBII010000037.1, from coordinate 16,105 downwards.
ACCGCAGCACAACTGCACCGCCGCGCAACTGACGGCCGACGTGAAAAACAGTTTGAGCCATCGCGGCCAGGCGCTGCAGAAACTGCTGCTGGCACTGCAAGGCCGTCATGCCTGACACCTCCCCGCGCCAGATTCCGCTGGCGCTGTACATCCACATCCCCTGGTGCATCCGCAAATGCCCGTACTGTGATTTCAACAGTCACGAGGCAAAACAGATTCCCGAAGCCGAATACGTGACGGCACTGCTGCAGGATCTGCAGCAGGACGCCGCGCTGGCACAGGGACGCGAGATTCAAACCATTTTCATCGGCGGCGGCACGCCCAGCCTGTTTGCGGCAGACCGCTACGCACAACTGCTGCAGGACATTCACGCCATCACGCCGCTTGCGCGCGACGCCGAAATCACCCTGGAAGCCAATCCCGGCACGTTTGAATACCAGAAATTCAAGGGCTTTCGCGCAGCCGGCATCAACCGTCTTTCGATTGGCGTGCAGAGTTTCAGTCCGCCGCAATTGCAGGCACTGGGACGCGTGCATGACCGCGACGAAGCAATCCGTGCGATTGGTGCGGCACGCGAAGTGGGTTTTGAAAAACTGAATATCGATCTGATGCATGGCCTGCCGCAGCAGACGGTGGCGGACGCGCTGGCGGATCTGCAGCAGGCGGTGGCGCTGCAGCCGTCGCATCTGTCGTGGTACCAGCTCACCATCGAGCCCAACACGGTGTTCTATTCAAAACCGCCGCGCCTGCCGGATGACGAGCGGCTGTGGGAAATCGATCAGGCCGGCAAGCAGTTCATCGCCGCGCACGGATTCGCGCAGTATGAAATCAGCGCCTATGCCAGGCCCGGCTTCGAGTGCGCGCACAATCTGAATTACTGGCTGTTCGGGGATTATCTGGCGATCGGGGCCGGCGCGCACGGCAAGATCACCGATCGGCACAGCGGTGTTATCACGCGATTCAACAAAACCCGTTTGCCGAAAGACTATCTGGCGGCGGACAAATCCTTCACCGCGCAGCAGACCGTGATCGATCCTGCCGATCTGCCTTTTGAATTTTTCATGAATGCGCTGCGGCTGAACCAGCCGGTGGCGAAAGACCTATTCACGCAGCGCACCGGACTGCCACTGGCCACCGTGACGCAACCGGTGGCCGAGGCAATCCGCAAGGGCCTGCTCACCGACACCGGCACGCACTGGCAGACCACCACCCAGGGCCGGCTGTTTCTGAACGATCTGCTGCAGCTGTTCTGAATCCGCTTACAGAATCCCCCGCGCCTTCGCACTCACCAGCGCCTCGGTGCGATTCTTCACATCCAGTTTGCGCAGGATATTTTTCATGTGCGTCTTGGCGGTGTTGAACGAGATGTGCAGTGCCTCGGCGATTTCCCTGTCGGATTTGCCCTGCGCCAGCAGCACCAGCACATCATGCTCACGTTTGCTGATGAAATCGCTGTGCGCCAGCGTGACGTTTACGGCCACCGTGTCGGGACGCGCGCCCGCCTGTGCTCCCGCAGTCCAGCGTGCTTCCACCCGCAACGTGCAGGTGGCACCCATCTGCTGCGCCAGCGCTTCGGCTTCCGCCGCCGCCGGATTCGGTGCGAGACGATCGCGCTGGTCTGCAATATTGCCCAGCACGATCAGTCCCAGCAGACGGTTGAACACGCGTTCGTGCGTGCCGGCATTGCGCACGATGGTCTGCGCCAGTTTTTCCGCCAGTAGCGGCTGGCCGATCTGGCTGAGAATGTCTGCGTCGAGCAGGCGCTCTTCCTCGTCGCGGAAGGCAATGTCGTCGTCACCGCTGAGCGGATGTTCGCGATACCAGTTTTCCAGTTCCTGCCGGCGGTTCTGGCGCAAGGCGATCTTGCGCCGCCACGCGCTCGCCGGCGCCCAGCCCCAGGTCCAGTCCAGCGTGAGTTTGCCCAGCGCCAGTTCCACCCGGTTGAGGTATTCCAGCGCGGTGTGGCTGTCGCCGTTGTAGTAGTGAAAACGCACGGCGCGAAAATAGATCAGCGCGGTGCGCAGGCTGGGGGTGGCGCGGTCGGCAAACTGCAGCAGCGGGGTCAGGCGACGCTGCGCTTCCTGCATTTCGCCACGCGCAATGATGATGTCCAGCGGCGCCTGGCTGAGCCAGGCATTGTGTGCCAGCTCCACCGCGCCACGCTCTTCCAGCCAGTGGCCGGTACGCTCGCAGATGGCCAATGCCTCGCTGAACTGGCCGGCCTGGTGCAGCGCGGCCGCCCAGTAGCCCAGCGCGATGATGATGTTGAAGAAGTGGCCTTCGTCCTGCGCGCACACCAGCGCTTCCGACAGGGCCGCCGAGGCTTCCCCCATGTGGCCGCTCATGTAGGTGAGCAGGCCGATGGTGGTAAGCGCGCGCGAACGGAACGGCTGACGGGCCTGCTGGCTGAGCTGCACCGCCAGCCGCGCTTCCTGCATGGCCTGCGCGGCGCGGCCTTTTACCAGCGCGCAGTAGGATGACACGGTGTGGATTTCGCTGAGCAGGTCGAGCAGGTCGGGATGCTGCTCCACCTGCACGATCATGCGTTGCACATGGGCGTGACACTGCTCCAGCCCGAGCTGGTCGATGTTGGCCCACAGGTACAGCAGGCACAGTTCCGGGTCCTGTTCGATCTGCGCCGGCGTGAGCTGCCGGGCAGCGCAGGCCAGCACATCGAACTTGCCCTGCCGCAGCCAGCTGCGGTAATGGCGCAGCAGGTGGGCGCGCAGCAGCGGAAAGCCGGTGTGTTCCTGCAGCATCTGCAGCGCCTGCTGCGGGCTGCCGTTCTGGCTGCACCAGTCCGCCACGATCGCCACCCGCTGTTCGCGCAGGTCCGGCGCCAGCCGTTTCAGTTCTTCCAGCAGATGCGCGCGGTACAGGTCGTGGATCTTCCACCAGCCCGGCTGCGCCAGACGGATCATGAAGGTGTCGGCGCAGATCAGGTCGGCAACCGCCGGCCCCGCCAGATCCGGCACCGACAGCGCGGTCATCAGCGTGCGGTCGAACTGGTCCGCCAGCGCCAGTGCGCACAGGGCATCGCGGGCGGCGGGCGGCTGGGATTCAAAGTGATCGCGGATCAGGGCGGTGAGCGCAAAGGACTGGCCTTCGAGCCAGGCGTTGTTCCAGGCCTGCGTGCAGGCGTCCACACGCATCTGGCTGAGGATCATATGGATCGGCGTGACCCAGCCGCCGGTGCGCGCCAGCAGGTCCCGGCGCAGCTTTTCCGACAGTTGCAGCCCGTGGCTGCGCGCCAGGGTCTCCACTTCGTCTTCGCTGAACATCAGGCTGTGCTGGTCCAGCAGATCGATCATGCCGGGCTTGAGGGCGCGGGCGGTGGCCAGAAACGCCACCGTGCGGGTGGTGATCACCAGCCGCATGACGTCGGCCGCCAGCACCACCAGATCCAGCAGCAGCGGCAGGTTCGGCGCACCGTCGATGACATGCAGGTCATCCAGCACCAGCGCGGCGCCGGCCGGCCCCGACGTGCGCCATTCGATCAGATCTTCCGCCAGCAGGTCGACCACGCTGGCCATCGCGTCGGGATCGATCTGCAACAGTTTCTGCGCGCTGCCGCCAAAGCGCGGCCATGCCTGCTGCAGACAGGCGATCAGGTGCAGCCACAGGGCGCTGCCGGTGCGGTCGCCGGCATCCAGCGACAGCCAGCCGCGCCAACCGGGCTGTTCCGCCAGCCAGGCCGACGCCAGCGCCGATTTACCGAAGCCGGCCGGTGCAGATATAAGTGTCACGCGGCGGCTGTTGTGCATGGCGCGCAATAAATGCGGCCGTGCAATGCTGCCATCCTGGCTGGGTGCAAGCAGTTTCGAGCGTTTGATCATCCCTGGTACCTCAACAACACAACATCCGGCCTGAGCGGGGCGCGGACAGTTCATCGGTCATGGCGGGGATTTTACCTCTTATGAGTGATTCGGGGTGACAGTCTCCTTGCTAATCTCGCCAATCCGCGGGATGCGGGGAATTTTTCTGGGGGATATGCCATGTTCAAGCTCAAACCAATCGCTTTTTTCCTGACCTGCGCTGGGCTCAGTACCCTGGCGCAGGCCGAGTACAGCTACGATCCACAGTTCACAAACCAGTGGGCACTGAAGAATACGGGGCAGACGTTCTGTCTGGATGACAAGGGTTATACGCAGGTGCTCGACGCGCTCATCCCCACCACCGCGCAGGACTGCAAGAATTCCAATGCCGTGGTGAGCGGTACCGCCGGCATTGACCTGAACGCCGAAGCCGTGTGGGACATCACCAAGGGTCAGTCGCAGAACGGCCAGCCGGAAATCGTGATCGGCCTGATCGATTCCGGCGTCGACTACAACCATCCGGAAATCCGCCACGCGCTGTGGAAGAACCCGGCGGAACTGAACGGCAAGGCTGGCGTGGACGACGACGGCAACGGCGTGATCGATGACATTTACGGTGTGAATTTCAAGGAACGCGATTCCGCCGTGCGCACCCAGTACCGCATGGTGGGTGGCCACCGCGATGCCAATGGCGTGCTGCAGCAGCTGCCGGAAGGCGATCCCATGGATTACTGGTTTGGCCACGGCACCAACATGGTGGCGCACATGGTGGCCGCGCTGAACAACACCGATGCGCAGGGCAACAACACCGGCAGTGCCGGTCTGGCGCCGAAAGTAAAAATCGTCATGTGTGCCATCACCGAGCATGTGTCGATGTGGCCCAAGGGCAGCGCGGCGGATCTGGCACAGGCCGCGCTGGGTGCAGGCATGCTGCAGCCGGGTTATACCAGCGAACAGACCACCCGCTGCCTGAATTACTTCCACGATCTGAAAACCAAACGCGGCGTCAACCTGGTGGCGATCAACATTGCCGGTGGCACCGGAGGCTGGTTCCGCAATTCTGACAACACACCACTGGCGAGCACCGAAACGTTCGTCAATCTGGCGATTCAGGTCAATCCACGCTGGAGCATCGAAAGCCCCACCTCCACCAAAGGCGTGGCGATGCGCGATGCACTGAAGCGTCTGGACAGCGCCAATGTGCTGCTGGTGGCAGCGTCCGGCAACTGGGGCTGGAACATGGAGCAGCAGGCAGACTGGCTGTATTACCCGGCCGCACTTGATCTGCCCAACGTAATTGCCGTGACCAGTCACAATCCGAACGGGCAACTGACACTTGCCGGCAACTATGGCCCGTTCAAGGTGGACATTGCGGCGCCCGGCACCCACACCCTGAGCACCTCCATCACCGACAGCCTGATCAATCGCACCTGGGGTGGCTGGTCCACCGATTATCCGGTCAACGGATTGCAGCTCAATTCTGCCTGCACCGGCGCACCCTATGCCGAATCCTGCTACAGCAAGCCCGCACACATGGGCCAGCCCGCCGGCTTCGGCCATTACATCAGCTCCGGCACCTCGCAGGCTTCGGCCTACGCCACCGCCGCCGTCGGCCTGATCAAGTCGGTACATCCGGAATACACGGCGGCACAGGTCAAGTCCGTGCTGCTGGCCAGCGGCGCCGATCTGCCCAACCAGTCGGACCGCGAGCGCATCCTCACCGGCAAACGCATGAAACTGGCCGGCAACGGCGCGCTGGACTGCTCCGGCAAGATCCTGAAGAAACGCGAACTGCCGGTGACCGCGCTCAATCTCACCGCTGCCAACAGCACCATTCCCAAGCTGATTGCCACCGCGTCGGCCCCCATGGACCTCGCCGTGCGCCACACCAACTGCGCAACCCCCAACGGCAGCATCACGGTCAGCGTGAAAAAGGTATCCACCGGTGCCAAGCAGACCATCACGCTCACCGACACCGGCACGGCGCTGAGCGGACAGGACATCGAGAAAGCAAACGACGGCGTCTACACCGGCCGCTGGGCGCCCACCGACTCGGCGGAATATGAACTGACCTTCCCCACCAGCCTGGCCAGCACCGATGTGGTGAAAGCCATCGCCAACCCGGCCAACACGGCCATGGTCATCACCGGCACGCCGTTCGGCATCACCGGCTGGAATGGCAGCAAGGGCACTCTCACCTTCACCGCCACCGTGAGCAACAGCGGCTTTGCGGCCTCCGGCCTGACCTTCAAGTTGCCCAGCCCGTCCACCGCGCTGACCTTCAACAGCGTCACCGTAACGCAGGGCAGCGCCACCTGCAGCATCGCCAGCAACACGGTGACCTGCACCAAGTCCAGCCTGGCCAAGAACGCATCCTTCACGGTGAAAGTGGTTTCCACCAGTACCCAGGCCTACCGCTACCCGTTCAAGGCCACCCTGACCACCACCAACCCGAACATCGGCGCTGCGGACATCACCCAGTGGCTGGGTTCCTGGAGCTGGGAGCTGTAAGGCTCGCCAGTTCTTGCGACCTCAGGGCGGCCGCTCACACCGGCCGCCCTTTTTTGTTTGCAGCACCGGCGTTTTTATTCAGAGAAGGCCGCGCTCGCGCGCCGCCAGCAGCGCCTCGATGCGGTTTTTCGCATTCAGCTTGCGCAGGATGTTTTTCATGTGGGTCTTGGTGGTGTTGCTGGAGATATGCAGCATCTGGGCAATTTCATTGTTGGACTTGCCCTGCGCCAGCAGCACCAGCACCGCCTGTTCGCGCCGGCTGATACCAGAGTCTGCCAGCGACGCTGCCTTCTCCGCCGCCGGCTCCGGCATCGCATCCGCCTGTTCGGCCTTGCCTGTTTTCAGCCAGAGCGCTTCGCTGCGCAGAATGCAGTGGGCACCCAGCGCGCCGGCCAGCGCCTCCGCTTCTGCCGCCGCCGGATTGGGCTGACGGGCATCACGCAGATGCGCCACATTGCTCAGCACGGTCAGCGCCTGCAGCTGGTGCATGCGCCGCGACTGCGCTGCGGCCTGCCGGGCAATCCGGTGCGCCAGTTTTTCCGCCTTATCCGTATCGCCAATCTGTGCCAGTACATCGGCATCCAGCAGACGCTCCTCCACTTCCTGAAAGGGAATGTCATCGGTCGCCAGCAGCGGATGCGCGGCGTACCACTGCTGCAGTTCCTGGCGCCGGTGCAGACGCAGGGCAATCCGGCGCCGCCACGCCGCCACCGGCGCCCAGCCCCAGTTCCAGTTGAGCAGCAGCTTTTCCTGCGCGGCTTCGACGCGGCTGAGATATTCCAGACTGGTGTGCAGATCGCCGTGGTAGTAATGGAAACGCACGGCGCGGAAATAGATCAGCGCGGTGCGCAGACTGGGCGCGGCGTGATCGGCCAGCTGCAGCAGCGGCTGCAGACTCTGGCGGGCCGCGTCCAGATCGCTGCGGGCGATGAGGATGTCCAGTGGCAGCACGTCCAGCCACAGGTCGGCCGGCTGCGCTTCTTCCTGTGCCTGCAGCCACTGCCGCGTGCGGGCGTAGATGGCCAGCGCCTCGTCGAACTGGCCGGCCAGATGCAGCGCCGACATCCAGTAACCCAGGCTGAGAATCACGTGATAGTAGTGGCGCTCTTCCTGCGCGCACACCAGTGTCTGCGCCAGCGCGGCAGAGGCGGCACTCATGTCGCCCTGCATGTAGGTGAGCAGGCCGATGGTGAGCAGCGCGCGGCTGCGCAATGGCTGCGCCGCCGTGGCGGTCAGTTCCAGTGCGTGCCGGGCATGCTGCAGCGCGCTGGCCGGATCGCCCTTCACCAGTTCGCAATAGGACAGCACGCTGTGCAGTTCCACCACCAGATCCACCGGCAGGCCGTGCTCTTCCACCTGCGCCAGCGCGCGCGTGACATGGGCCTGGCATTCGGCCAGATCCAGGCGGTCGGCGCGGGCCCAGAGGAACAGGGCGCACAGCTGCGGACTGGCCTGCACCTGCGCGGCGGTCAGCAGCTGTACGCCCTGTTCCAGCAAATCCTGCAGACCCAGACGCAGCCAGTGCCGGTAATGCCGCAGCAGATAGGTCTGCAGCTGCGTCGCGTCGGCCTGCTGTGCCTGCAGCGCCAGCGCCTTGGCATGATCGCCATGCCGGCACAGCCATTCGGCCACGCTGTCCAGGGCCTGCTGCTGCAGCGACCGTGGCAAGGCAGCAAAGCCCTCCAGCAGCCAGCTGCGATACAGGTCGTGCAGTTTCCACCAGCCTGGCTGCTGCAGGCGGATGATGAAGGTATCGGCGCCGATCGCATCCAGTCCGTCGCCGGCCGCGCCCGCCAGCGGCGACAGGCTGGTCAGCAGCGAACGGTCAAACGGCTGTGCCAGCGCCAGCAGGGTGAGCAGGCGCCGGGTGGATTCGGGCTGGGCGTGAAAGTGGTCGCGGATCAGCGGTGTCAGGGTGAAGGACTGGCCCTGCAGCCAGGCCTCGTTCCAGCGCTGGGTGACGCCGTCGTTGCGCATCTGGCGCAGGATCAGCAGGATCGGCGTGATCCAGCCGTCGGTGCGCGCCAGCAGTTTGCCGCGCACATCGGCCGGCACCGATAATCCCAGCTGCTGCGCCAGCGCCTCCACATCCGCGCCATCACAGGCCAGCTGGTGCTGGTCGATGACATCGATCAGCGTGGGCGCCACCACCGTCTGCTGCGCCAGAAACGCCAGCGAGCGACTGGTCAGCACCACCCGCGCCCAGCCCGCCAGATGGCGCAACAGTTCCAGCAGCGCGGGCAGGCAGGGGCTGTCTTCCAGACAGTGCAGATCATCCAGAACCAGATGCAGGGTGCCGGCGGGAACGTCCTGGCGCCATGCCGCCAGATCCGCCACCAGGCTTTCCACCAGACCGTCCAGCGCCAGCGGCGACTGCTGCAGCAGGGTGCGGGCAGCACTGCCGAACGCGGGCCGCGCCTGCGCCAGACACGCAATCAGGGTTTCCCACAGGGTAGTGCCGGTGCGGTCCGCCGGGTCCAGCGACAGCCAGCAACGGGCGCCCATGCACTGCTGCAGCCAGTGGGCAGCCAGCATGGATTTGCCGAAGCCTGCCGGTGCCGACAGCAGACAGATCGACTGGCCACCCGCCAGCAACCGCAGCAGGCGTGGACGGGCAATGCCGCTGTCCGGACTGGGTGCCAGTAATTTGGATCTTTTCAGCATGGTTTCCCCGCGAATCCCTGATGCCGCTATCAAGCAACAGCGGCGAAAAAATCAGGGAATGAGGGCGATTCTACCCACTTGGAGGGAATTTGGGAGAGCGGCGCGCACGGAATCTGCGCCGCTCCGCACTTCACTGGAAAGGGATGATCTGCATGTCAGGCTGGGTGCGCAATTGCTGCGCGACGCGGGCCGGATCGCCGGCAAAACTGTCGCTGAAATAGATGCTGGCGACCATGCCCAGCGAACCGCCTTCCGGCAGGTTCTCGATGCGATAGCCGATGCTGGGCAGGCGACCGGCGAACAGATCCACATCCTCTTTCACGTGCAGGTCATCTTCCAGCAGCAGTGACAGTGGCTCGTTGAAATCGCCCACGTAATCCATGAACGACAGCACATCCAGATTGCGCTTGCTGTTGATCCAGATCCAGTTGTTGTCAGGGGCCAGCGGGGTTTTCTGCATGGCCTTTTCGGCAGGGTCCAGCTTGCCGTCCACCACCGACACCTGGCTGGCAGCGGCCGTGGCCGACCGCACTTCCGCGCCCACCCAGCCATTGGCATCCACTTCCATGCTGACGGTGGGATTGGCGGCAAACCGGCGCAGCATATCCGGCATCACGCCGCGCAGATCGTACATCACCGATTTCGGATAATGATGGATCTGCAGGCTGAAGCGCACCACATGGACACCGGCGAAATACACGTTGAAATCCGCCTGGGTAGTGGTGCGGATCGGACCGATGATGGCGCCGGCCGGCTCCGCCACCATGTTCTCGTTGGTCAGGTCCATGCGCAGCTGCGGAAACATCACACCGCCGCTCACTTTCAGCTTCATGTTGTCGAGCGGACGCTCGCCGACATAGGAGTTGAACTGCAGGTCATCCCAGCGCAGGTGATTGGAATCGTGATAGCGCAGGGAATAGAAATCGGTTTCCACCAGCCCCAGTTCCGGACTGTAGCGCACGTACTGTTCGTCGGAACGCAGGCGGGCGCCCTGCATCAGGTAAACATAGCGGGGCTGGCCAGTGCTGTCGCGCAAGCTGATTTCCGCAAGAATGCGCCCATCCACCGGCATGGATTCGGTGCGGCGCGCGCCGGCATCCTTGTAGATGAACAGCAGCTTGTCAGTGTCGTTGAACTGGCCCGGCTGGCCGGCGAAGGGAATTTCCCAGCCGTCGAAATAGGGCGCACCGCCGGCATTGTACTGGTCGATCTGGAACGGTACCGGTTCCATCACGTCATCCACCACCGCCGCCAGCGACAGCTGGTCCAGCGGCAGGCCCCGTGCCATCGGCAGGTCCTCGCCCTCGATCAGAATGGGTTTGTAGGCTTCATTGTCAGACAGGGGGGAGAGCGACGCCTGCGCGCTTGCGGCCCCCAGTAAAAACAGGCAGGTACAGAGAATGCGGTGCATGTAACTTCATCCTTGTGCAGACCATTCTTGTTGTTATGGGTATACAAAACCCCGGCGATGGTAGCACGGCGGCGCCAGAAACGGACTGGCTTCCTGCGACAAAGTACAAATATTGTCTCAGGGCCGGTTGCGGCCCAGCTGGTCGTGGCTGGACACCCACTGGTCCGACACGATGGCGCTGGCCAGCGACAGCTCCCCGCACAGCACGGTGGCCGCGACGATCTCGGCAAACTTGCGCACGCCGCCCTGGCCATAGCAGCCCAGTACCTCAAGACATTCCTTCTGCGTCGGCAGGCCGGTACCGCCACCGTAGGTCGCCACCACCAGCGAGGGAATGGTCACCGCAAAGTAGTAGTCGCCGTTGTCCTTCAGTTCGCTGAAAACGAAACCGGCGTGGGATTCCGCCACGTTCGCCACGTCCTGGCCGCAGGCGATGAACAGCGCGGTGATGCCGTTGGCGAAGTGCGCGCCGTTGTTGACCGAGCCGGCCATGATCGCGCCCATGTTCGACAGCTGGCGCTGCTGGTGCAGTTTTTCCGCCGTGGTATGCATGACGTTCCTGATCAGGTCCGCCGGCAGCGTGACTTCCGCAATCACCCGCTTGCCGCGCGTGTTCAGGCTGTTGAGGAAGGAATGCTTTTTGTCGGTGTCGAAATTCGCCGCCAGACTGAAATGCTCCAGCCCCGGAATACCCTGGTCGATCATCCACAGACAGGCGTGGCGCGTGGCCTTGCTCACCATGTTCTGTCCGGCCGCATCACCGCAGCTGAAATTGAAACGCAGCCAGCGCATTTTGGCCGACGCGTGCTGTTCGATTTCCAGCAGCTTGCCGCTGCGGGTGGTTTCTTCTGCCCTGGCTTTTATCAGTTCGAAATTGTGCGTCACCCAGTCGCCGAAATCCCGCGCCGCGCGTGCATTGCTGAATACAAACACCGGCGCGCGCTGCATGGAGTCTTTCAGGATGGTGGTGCGAATGCCGCCGGCTTCTCGCGTCAGGCGCATGCCACGGCTGTAACTCGCCACCAGTGTGCCTTCGGTGGTGGCCATCGGCACATAGAATTCACCCTGCGCGTGTTCGCCGTTCACCAGCATGGGGCCGGCAAAGCCGAGTGGCACCTGCACCACGCCGGCAAAATTTTCGATGTTGCCCGGCAGCACGGCCGGATCAAACGAATAGGAACCGGTGTGCGTCAGACTGGCGCCGGTTTCCGCACTGACAACCTCGCGGCGTGCCGTGGCGAGTTCGCGGGTGTAATCGTGGTCTTTGTCGCGGGGCAATTTGCGCATGGCGGATACCTGCAGTCGGTGACGGACATGGGTTGCTGTCAGTGCTCTAACTGTAGTGCATGCGCCGCAATAAAAAAGGCCAACCGGCACCGCCGGCTGGCCACTTTCCGGAATGAACCGGCAGTCAGGTCAGAAACTGGCGCCCAGACGCAGATACACGGTTTTTTCACCGATCTCGTCATCCAGACCCTGCGCGTAACCCACGGTGCTGTCGAGCTTGAAGGTGCTGTAACCGACCAGCAGGTCCGGTTTTATTTCCACACCCACGCCGGTGTAGTAGTGATGGCCCTCGCGCGCATCCCAGGCAGCGCCGTGATCGGCAAACAGGTGCAGCGCCGACTTGCCGATGCCAATTGGAAAAGTGGTGAAACCATCGAACAGTTCCAGCAGTGGCAGGCGCCATTCCGCCGAAAACAGTCGCACGTTGCTGCCACTCAGCTCTGCCGTGCCATCGTTGTAGCCACGCAATGTGTAACCGGTCTTGCCGAAACCGATCTTGCCGCCGAGGGATTCGAACTGGTCCAGTTCGTTGCCCAGTTCGTAGGGTTTGGCATTGTCGTCCGCGCTGCCGGCCACTGCGCGCAATGCCAATACGTGATTGCTGATCAGACTGAGGTATTCGCGCCAGTCCAGCGTGGTGGCCTGACCGTTGTGAAAGGCGCCGCCGAGCACGTTGTATTTTTCATGATTGAGCTTGATCCAGCGGCCGTCTTCCGCACTGATGGAATGCAGGTAATTGTCGTAGTCGGACCAGCTCAGTGACATGCCGGCAAAGTTGTCATCGAAGTCGGCGATCTCGCCATAATTTTCCATCTTGCGCACGACATTTTCCGTGCCCACGCCGGCGTCAATCTGGAAAGTGCCATCGAAACTGTTGAACGGCTGCATCCAAACGGCCTGATAGCGCGACTCGGTGTCCCACTGCTCCAGCACGCCGGGTTGCGCTTCCACCTCCACGTCGATGGTGGAATCCCACAGCAGCGCAAGCCGGTGAAACGCAACATAGGCCGCGCTGCCGCCCACTTCATCCTTGTCGAGATAGAACGTGGGCGCCAGCTGCCAGTAATGAAAACCCAGCACGTCCTGACCGTTCACCAGAAACTGCAGCGCGGTGTTGTCCTGCGTGTCGGCATACAGCAGCGCGAACCAGGCCTGCGGCGCCATGGTATCCAGCGCGGAATAATCCACACCCTCGCCGTACTGCGCGGGATTGTATTGCGCACTGTTGACGATGGTGGGCAGTGGCGCATCTGTTGCGGTGCGCGCGCCGAACACAGTCTGCTGCGGCTGCAGTTTCTGCTGGCGGATCATCACGCCGTTTGCCGTGTATTCCGCGGCGCGCAACTCACCGCTATTTTCCTGTACGGCATAATCGAGTATCGCGGTGGACGTGTTGCTGAGGGTTTCCACCTGGCCACTGGCCAGTTCCAGCCGGCGCACGTTCCACACATCATTCTGGTCGGAAAGAAAATAGACCGACTGGCCATCGGCAGAATAGCGCGGCTGCTGCTCCAGCTGATCGTTGCGGGTGAGCGGTTCCCAGGTGTCGTGCTCCAGATCCAGCCGTTCCAGATCCCAGCCGGTTTTTTCGCGCCGCACCGCCGCCACCAGCTGCCTGTCATCCGGCGACCACGCAATCTGGCCAATGGTGTCGCCCAGCGCCAGCGGTTTCAGCAACTGCAGCAGATTGCCATCGTCGTCCAGCAGCGCGATCTGGTTGTGGCCGCCCTGCACATGCACCGCAGCAATGCGATCGCCGGCACTGGACCAGGTGGCCTGCGGATAACGGCCACAGTGCGTGAGACGGCGCCAGCGTCCATCGCGACGCAGGCGGTACAGATCGGTGTACACCTTCACGTTGTCGCAGATGGTTGCGCGCGACAGCAACACGCCTTTGTGTGGATGCACATCGAACTGGTTGAACTGCTCCACTTCCGCCAGCGTGGTTTCTACACCCTGCGCGTCGATTGTCTGCAGCGTGGGTTTGTTGCGGCCATCGTTGCGGTAGTAATAGAACGTGCCGTCAGGCAGCCACACCGGATTGGAATTGACGCGTCCGCTTTCCACTACCGGCGCATGTTCCGTGCTGGTGATCTGCTTGCCCTGCGCGGCAAATTTCTGCTCCAGATACGCCACATACTGCTGCCACAATTCTTCCGCGCTGATGCCCAGCGTTCGCCGCGCCCGCGCATCCATCCGCCACGGAATCATGTTGCGGTTCCAGTTTTTGAGGTAGGCCATGGTTTTGTCGCGGCCATACTGCTGGTGCATGAACTCAAAAAAATAATAGCCGTAGAGATACACCTGCCCCGCCGGCCAGTCGGTGCCCCAGTAGCCCTGGTAGCTGAGCTGGGAGTAGCTGCGAAAACCGTTCTGGTATTCGGCGCGCATCATGGCGTCATAGAACGCGCTCTGGCCGCGACCAAAACCTTTCTCGCGATCGGTTTCACCGTACACGGCGATGCCTTCGGTGATCCACAGCGGATTGAAGGCCTGCGGGAAATTGAAAAAGATGCGCCCGAACACATTGCGTAGTGCGTGCGGCAGACCGGCGGCCTGATCCAGATGCAGGATGTGCACGTATTCGTGGGTGAACACCTGCTCGATCCAGTCGTTGTTGTCCTGCAGTTCGCCACCGACCGGCGCATTCATGAAAATGTAGAAGCGGTTGTAGGGCAGCACGGTGGCGCCGCCGTTGGAACCGTCATAGCTGTCGTTAATGACGACCTGGGTGCGCTTTGCCGGCGTCCATTCCAGTTGCGGCACCAGCCGTTCGTGCACGATTTCCGCCACTGCGGCCAGGCGGCGCGCAAATTCCAGATGCTGCGGCTGATAGTTGATGCGGAAGTGGGGAGTGGTGAGGGTTTTCCAGTCTTCGGACGCCGACGGCATCAGGATGGCCGCGTCCTCCGGCACATGCGCGAAGGCCGGTGACAGCATGCCCAGGGCGCACAGCGCCAGTATCCAGAGTTTTCGCATACGTTGTCCTGTTGTTGTTCTTGGTTTTTTGACGAACGAATTCAAACTGCGCGATTGTGGTAATGATTGCCTGCAAAAAATTGCCGCCGGAACTTTATTCCGTGCGGATGAACACCAGATCCCACACCCCGTGACCCAACCGCGCGCCGCGGGTTTCAAACTTGGTAATGGGGCGATAGTCAGGACGCGGTGCGTACGCACCGGCGCCGGCCTGATTCACGAATCCCGGCGCCTCACTCAGCACTTCCAGCATCTGCTGGGCGTAATGCTCCCAGTCGGTGGCCATGTGAAAATAGCCGCCGATTTTCAGCTTGCTGCGGATCTGCTGGGCGAATTCCGGTTTCACGATGCGGCGCTTGTGGTGTTTTTTCTTGTGCCACGGATCGGGGAAAAACAGCTGCACGCCGGCCAGCGAACTGTCGCCGATATTTTTCTCCAGCACTTCGATGGCGTCGTCACAAAACACTTTCAGGTTGTGCACGCCGGCGCGGTCGGCGTCGTTAATCAGCTTGCCCACCCCGGGCCGGTGCACTTCCACGCCGAGGAAATTTTTGTCCGGCGCGTTCTGCGCCATCTGCAGCAGCGACGCGCCGTTGCCGAAACCGATTTCCAGAATCACCGGATTGGCATTGCCAAATACGGCGGCGTAATCCAGCACACCGGCATCCAGCGCCAGACCGTAGTCGTCCCACAGGGTTTCCAGCGCGCGGTTCTGGCCTTCGGTCAGACGCCCCTGCCGCCGCACGAAACTGCGCACGCGGCGCTGCGGATGCGCGGAGTTTTCACCACTGCTGTCGTGCACAGCGGAATGTTCTGCGTCGCAGGAACGGCTGGACTCATCAGCACCCGAGTCAGAAATAAACGTGTTCAGAAAAAAGTTCCTTCAATCGGGGAAGACGCACTGGCGTAGAGTTTTTTCGGCATGCGGCCAGCAAGATAGGCTTCGCGTCCGGCTTCAATGGCCTTCTTCATCGCGGACGCCATCAGCACCGGATTCTGCGCTTTCGCAATCGCGGTGTTCATCAGCACGCCGTGACAGCCCAGCTCCATCGCAATGGCGGCATCGGACGCGGTACCCACTCCGGCATCGACAATGATCGGCACTTTCGCGTCTTCCAGAATCATGCGGATGTTGTAGGGATTGCGGATGCCCAGACCGGAACCGATCGGCGCCGCCAGCGGCATCACCGACACGCAGCCCATCTGTTCCAGTTCCTTGGCGATGATCGGATCGTCGGAGGTGTACACCATGATCTCGAAACCGTCCTTGATCAGGATCTCGGTGGCTTTCAGGGTTTCCACCACGTTGGGGTACAGGGTTTTCTCGTCGCCCAGCACTTCCAGTTTCACCAGGTTGTGGCCGTCGAGCAGTTCGCGCGCCAGACGGCAGGTGCGCACGGCGTCCGCCGCGTTATAGCAGCCGGCGGTGTTGGGCAGG
>CAZBII010000036.1:0-33063 GCA_964491665.1 uncultured Moraxellaceae bacterium | reverse complement strand
TTCAATATCGATTTGGGTGAATTCGGGCTGGCGGTCGGCGCGCAGGTCTTCGTCGCGGAAGCACTTGGCGATCTGGTAGTACTTGTCCATGCCGGCGACCATCAACAGCTGCTTGAACAGCTGGGGCGACTGCGGCAACGCGAAGAAACTGCCCTGGTGAGTACGGCTCGGCACCAGATAATCGCGGGCGCCTTCCGGCGTGGCGCGGGTAAGAATCGGGGTTTCCACATCGCGGAAGCCCTGCTCATCCAGGTAATTGCGGATGGCGGTGGTGACCTTGGAACGGAACTGCAGACGCTGCAGCATTTCCGGACGGCGCAGGTCGAGATAACGGTATTTGAGGCGGACGTCTTCGCCGACGTAGGAATGTTCGTCCAGCTGGAACGGCGGGGTTTCGGCAGTGTTGAGGATTTCCAGCTGCTTGCCCAGCACTTCGATCATGCCGGTGGGCATTTCGGTATTCTGGGTGCCGGCGGGACGGGAACGCACACGACCCGTTACTTTCAGCACGAATTCGCTGCGCACCTTTTCCGCCAGCGCGAAGGCTTCTGCGGTATCCGGATCAATCACGACCTGGGCCACACCCTCGCGGTCGCGCAGATCCAGGAAGATCACCCCGCCGTGGTCACGACGACGATGCACCCAACCGCACAGGGTCACGGTCTGGTCAATGTGGGATTCGTTCAAGTGGCCACAATAATGGCTTCGCATAATGAAAATACCTGTGTATCGAAAATGAATGATCAGGAGCTGGCTGCGCTGGACGCGGACGAATCACCGCCGGATGATTTGCTGGAACCGCTGTCTTTTTCCACCAGATTCTTTTTGCTGCCGGTTTTGAAATCGGTTTCATACCAGCCGCCGCCTGCCAGACGGAAGCCGGGGGCAGAAATGCGTTTTTTCAGGTCGGGCTTGTGGCACTGGGGACAATCGGTGCGGGGGGCGTCGCTGATTTTCTGGATCGCTTCCAGATGGTGGCCGCAGGACTGGCACTCGTACTCGTAGATCGGCATGGTGGTAAAGCCTCCAACTCTAAAGCTCAAACCGTTGAAATAGTGTCAATTTTATCGGACGAATCCGGACGGCAGGCGGCCGGGCCGGAAAAAGGGGCACATTATAACGGGTTGCCGGGGTTTTAGCAGTATGCCCCGCCGGCACCCCTCCCCGCCGCCACTATACTTGAGAAACCGACGGCGCCAGCAGGAGAAGGACCATGACCAGCCCCAGACAGGACGACGAATTCAGCCGGGATCTGATGGAGGATTTCTTTCTGGATTTTCGCGAGGCGCACCAGTCCTGCGAGAACACGCTCATCGACCTGGAACAGGACCCCGCCAATCCCGACCTGCTCAATTCCCTGTTCCGCTCGGTGCACACCATCAAGGGCAATCTGGTCTACGTGGGCCTGAAGGATCTGACGCCACTGATCCAGAGCGTGGAAGATGTGCTGGATGCCGTGCGCAAACACAGTCTGACGTACGATGCCTCCCTCAGCGACGTGATCATGCTGGCGATGGACAAGACCAAGCTGATGGTGGAAGCCCGCATGGCGGGACAGCCCAATCCTCTGGCGGACGACGCCCTCAACCAGCTGTGCCAGCAGATCAGCCTGATCGCGGAAGTGAAACTGGCCGAGCGGGCGCAGGTGGTGCGCCGTGTTCTGACACAGATGGACCCGTCCATCGTCATCGCGGAATCGGCTCCCCCGCCTGCCGCCACACCGGCACCGCTGTCGCGCCAGCCTGCGGAGCACGACATCCTGCAACGCTTCGGCATTGCCCTAAATGATGACCTGCGCTTCTGCCAGCATCTTATCCAGCCGCTGGAGGAGCGCTCGCATTACTGGAAAGGCCGCAACGCGCGCCTGCTGCAACTCGCCCTGGAAATGAACCGTCATGCCGGCGAGCCGGTGGAGCCCGATCAGCTGGCCGTCGCCGTCTACATGCACGATCTGGGCATGGCGTTTCTGCCCATTGCGATCCTGCACAAGACAACTCCGTTGTCGGCCGAGGAATTTGACGCGCTGCGCCAGCACCCTCTCGTCGCCTGGCAACTGACTGCCTCGATGCAACGCTGGCAGCAGGCCGCCGCCATTGTCAAAGAACATCACGAACGGGTGGATGGAAAAGGCTATCCGCTTGGACTCAACGGCACACAGATCTGTCCGGGCGCAAAGATTCTGGCCATCGTCGACGCCTTCGATGCACGCACACACGAACGCGCATACAGCGAGGCAATGAAGCGTCCGTTCGTGCGCGCGGTACTGGAAATCAACCGCTGTTCCGGCACTCATTTCGACGCGGAGTGGGTAGAAGTCTTCAACGAAGTCGCGCGCAGACTGCAAAATCAGGCCTGATTCGCACTTTTTTTGCCTTAAACCTCGAAAAAACCCGGAAAAAACGCGTTTTTTTACTTGCGGGACCCAAAGATAGGATCAATAATTACCCGCGACTGCCCGGGCGGGTTGGTGCATGCGAACGCGGAAAAACAGCGCTACGAATGCAAAAGCCTCAAGGGCGATAACTAAAAATAAAGGAAGCAATCATGCCTGCGAAGAAAAAAGCCACTGCAAAACCCGCCGCCAAAAAAGCTGCTCCTGCTAAAAAACCCGCTGCAAAAAAAGCAGCTCCTGCTAAAAAAGCTGCTGCTCCCAAGGCTGCCGCCGCTCCCAAGAAAATCACCACCGTTACCGAAGCGATGACCAAGTCGCAAATCATGGTAGCCATCGCGGAAGCAACCCAGCTGTCCCGCAAACAGGTTCAGGCAGTGTTCGACGAACTGTCTTCCCTGATCGAAGCACACCTGAAGAAGAAAGGCGCTGGCCAGTTCACCATTCCGGGTCTGCTGAAACTGAAAGTTATCGAAAAGCCGGCCACCAAGGCACGCAAGGGCATCAACCCCTTCACCGGCGAAGAAACCATGTTCAAAGCGAAGCCTGCTTCCCAGAAAGTGAAGGCGGTTCCGCTGGCCAAGCTGAAAGAAATGCCGAAGAAGTAAGGTATTTCAGGTTTGCTGAATCAGAGACGGGGGCTTCGGCCCCCGTTTTTATTGCCGGCCTTTTTCATCCGGTCTGCTGCATCAGCCAGTCCGACAGGCGCGGCACCAGCAGCGCATTGTTCTTAACCCAGCCATTGTGCCCGACCGCACTCGCCCCCAGATCCTGCGGTGTCAGTTCCAGCAGCGAAACCTGCGCCTGCGGCATCTTGCCCAGCAGCCTGCGCGTGGCACCCAGCGGTGCAAACTCATCATCCGAATATGACAGCGCCAGCACCGGTTTGACCAGCTGCTGCAACGCAACCTCGTAATCGAATTGACTGCCGGCCGGGCTGTAGCGACCCGTAAGCGCAACGTTGGCCCAATCGCGAATCACGCCTTTCGCCTCGATGCCGCCGAATCCGATTTTGTCGCCCGGCAGATAACCCACGACTTCGGTGATCCCCCGCATCAGCTGTGTCTGCGCCAGAATTTTCAGCGACGCCGGAAACTCCCAGCCCCGGAAATGCACGGAGCCACAGCCGGAAAAAATCAGCCCTGCAACCTTGTCCGGCTGCCGCGCGGCAAACAGCGCATTCAGCTGGCCACCCAGTGAATGTCCGAGCAGAAACACCGGCAGGCCGGGCAACCGTTCCTGAATCACCGCCAGATTCGCCGGCCAGTCCTGTTCCAGCATTTCGCGATAACCGAAACGCGCACCGGACTTCACCCGCGCACCGCTTTCACCAACGCCGCGCAGATCTGCGGTCACCACATGCCAGCCCGCCAGCGCAAGCTGCACAGCCAGCGGGCGGTAAAAGGAAGCACGCACACCCATCGCCGGCATGCACAGAACGACAGCCCGGTCCTGCGCCGCGCGGTAGAGGGTTAGCCGGTTGAGCACGCCATCCCTGGAAACGACACTGAGTTTTTCCCCGTCCGCGTCCGTCTGCGCCGGCCGGTCTTCGAGTTTTTGCCTGGTCATCACATCCTGCCCTGACAGTTTCCCTGAACTGGCCTCAATAAATAGCATGCCGCGCCGCAATCGCCCAACCAAATTCCGGCAATGGCCACCCCCTTGATTGAGAAGCAACCCGATAGCCCGTAAAATCGGCCCCTGTTTCCCAAGCACTCCGCTTGTCCGTCCCGACCGAGGTTCCCCTTTTCCATGAAAGCCACCGAATTCCTGCTTGCCACCCTGCGCGAAACACCCTCCGACGCGGAAGTCATCAGTCACCAGTTGATGCTGCGGGCGGGCCTGATCCGCAAGCTGGCGTCCGGCCTTTATACCTGGCTGCCCACCGGTCTGCGGGTTCTGCGCAAGGTGGAGCGGGTGATTCGCGAGGAAATGAATCGCACCGGCGCGCAGGAAGTGCTGATGCCGGTGGTGCAGCCGGCAGAACTGTGGGAAGAGTCCGGTCGCTTCAAGGACTATGGTCCGGAACTGCTGCGCATCAAGGACCGTCACGACCGCGACTTCGTGCTCGGCCCCACCCACGAGGAAGTCATCACCGACATGGTGCGCAGCAACATCCAGAGCTACAAGCAGCTGCCCTGCAATTTCTACCAGATCCAGACCAAATTCCGCGATGAGATCCGCCCGCGTTTCGGCGTGATGCGCTCGCGCGAATTCATCATGAAGGACGCCTATTCCTTCCACATGGATGCAGCCTCGCTGCAGAAAACCTACGACGCCATGCATGAAGCCTACACACGCATTTTCACGCGCCTGGGTCTGGATTTTCGCGCCGTACTGGCGGACACCGGCAGCATCGGCGGCAACAGCTCGCACGAATTCCACGTACTGGCGCAATCCGGCGAAGATGACATCGCCTTCAGCGACAGCAGCAACTATGCAGCGAACATTGAAATGGCGGAAGCGCTGGTGATCGGTTCGCAGCGCCCTGCTCCCGCCCAGCAGAAACAGCAGGTGGCAACACCGGATCAGCACAGCATCGAGGAAGTGGCGTCGTTCCTGAAAGTGGGCGCCGACCAGATCGTGAAAACCCTGATCGTGCACGGCAAACGCGCGAAGGATGAAAAACAGGTGAAACTGGTGGCGCTGCTGCTGCGCGGCGACAAGGAACTGAACGAGATCAAGGCGGAGAAACATCCGCTGGTGGCCGCGCCGCTGCAGTTCGCCAGCGACGCGGAAGTGGAAGCAGTGATCGGCTGCAAACCCGGTTCCATCGGTCCCATCGGCCTGAACATTCCGGTGATCGCGGATCGCAGCGTGGTGAACATGGCGGACTTCGTCTGCGGCGCGAATCAGGAGGGTTTCCACCTGACCGGCGTGAACTGGGACCGCGACTGCACCTTCGCCGAAGTGGCCGATCTGCGCAACGCGGTGGACGGCGATCCCAGCCCGGATGGCCAGGGCACCCTGGTCATCAAGCGCGGCATCGAGGTGGGTCACATCTTCCAGCTGGGCGTGAAATACAGCACCGCCCTGAAAGCTACCGTGCTGGACGAAAACGGCAAGAACCACATCATTCCGATGGGCTGTTACGGCATTGGCGTGACCCGCGTGGTGGCCGCCGCCATCGAGCAGAACTATGACGAGTTCGGCATCCGCTGGCCGGACGCGCTGGCGCCGTTCCAGGTGGCGCTGATCCCGCTCAACAACCACAAATCCCCCGCCGTGCAGGAAACCGCTGACAAACTTTACGCCGAACTGACTACGGCCGGTTTCGAGGTGTTCTACGACGATCGCAAGGAACGTCCCGGCGTGAAATTCTCCGACAGCGAACTGATCGGCATTCCCCACCGCATTGTCATCAGCGACAGCGGTCTGGAAAAGCAGGCATTCGAGTACAAGCACCGCCGCAGCGGGGAAAAACTGGAAATTCCGGCCGATTCCGTGATGGCGTTCCTGCGCGACAGAATCCGTCCTCTCTGACCGGAAAGCCACCTGCTAGACTACTGGGCATGAGCACCGTCAGTCGCCGCCAGTTGTTGTCATTTCTGGGATGCAGTCTGGTCGCCCCCGTATCCGCGTGGGCGGCCACCAGCGAGCGCCCGGACGATGCCATGCGCTCGCTTCTGAAAGACACCATCAACCAGGCCAACAGTTTCAAGGATCGCTTTGACGCCGAGGTCTGGCTGGTGGACATGTCCGGCCGGCTGGAAAAATTCGTCAGGAATCCCGATGAACGCCTGCAGATCCTGCGTCTGGCTCACGAGCAGGCGCGCCGCTTCAGTCTGAAGCCGGAGCTGGTGCTGTCGGTGATGCATGTGGAGAGCCTGTTTGACCGCTTCGCCATATCCAGCGTGGGCGCGATGGGGCTGATGCAGGTAATGCCGTTCTGGCGCGATGAAATCGGCGAACCGGACGACAACCTGATCGATGTCGCCACCAATATCCGCTACGGCTGCGCCATCCTGCGCGCCTATCTCACGCGCGAAGACGGCAACCTGATGCGGGCGCTGGCGCGCTACAACGGCAGCCTGGGAAAACTCTGGTATCCGGAGAAGGTGTTCAATGCGTGGGAGCGTTACTGGTATGTGAAAACCTGAGCGCGAGCAAACGAACGCCGCTCAGTCCTTCACGGGATTTTCATAGATCACGACGCGATTACGCCCTTTTTCCTTGGCTTCATAAAGCGCGGCATCCGCATTCGCAATCAGTTCTTCCGCATCGCGAATGGCAGGATTGAATTCGGCAATGCCCAGACTTGCCGTCACCGGAATCTGGATTTTCTCGAACGGCACCGGCGATGCTTCAATGGTGGCGCGCAACCGCTCCGCCA
Source organism: uncultured Moraxellaceae bacterium (assembly GCA_964491665.1). Lineage (GTDB taxonomy): Bacteria > Pseudomonadota > Gammaproteobacteria > Pseudomonadales > Ketobacteraceae > Ch67. Next base: position 26,341 of record CAZBII010000036.1, on the reverse strand, counting down.
CTACCCTGGCACCATCCGCCGGCGTACTGGGCAGAACGATGCCAAATTCCTCGCCGCCGTAACGGCCGGCAATATCCGAATCCCGCAACGCACCCTTGATCACACCCGCCACCTGCACCAGCACCGCATCGCCACCCAGATGGCCGTGGGTATCGTTCACCGACTTGAAGTGATCCAGGTCGAACATGATCAGGGTGAGCGGCGTCTGGTAACGGCCGGCACGGCTGAATTCTTCCGCCAGACGCGACTGCCAGTGGCTGCGATTGAACAGCTGCGTCAGACCATCCACGCGGCTCACCATCTCCAGCTTTTTCATCGCCGCCTGGTGCATGGAACGGTAGATGGCCGTGTCGGTGACATCGAACAGAATGATGCAGACATTTTCCACTTCGCCGGCATCGTTCTTGATCGGCATGAGTGTCAGATCCTGACACATGAATTCCATGCCGCCGGTAACCGGGCGATTGTGACGAAACGGAAAAAGATACGGACGTTGTTCCCAGGAAGTGAAAGCAAAATTCTTCAGCATGAACACGCTGCTGACTTTCTTGGCAAACCAGCGCTGCGGCAGATCCGGAAAACAGTCAAACAGCTTTTTTCCCACCACCTGCTCTTCATTGACGCCGCTGTTGGACGCCATGAACTTGTTCCAGAGCTTGATTTCCAGATCCTGATTGACGATGAAGACGCCGACGTTGATGCGGTCGACGATGAATTCCAGTAACCCGTGGGAGGGGGCGAAATCGGACACTCAGAGTTCTTCCAGCAGACGGTCCAGCGCGGTTTTGACGACGGCAATGGACTCGCCCGGCATCAGCAGAAACATGGTGCAACTGAAGGAGCGGTCTTCCAGTGTGTAGGAAATTTCCACCAGCAGCGCATGGTCCCAGTTCACTTTCTGGTTTTCCAGCAGACCGGAAATGCGCACGTGCTGGCCAAGAATGGTGGGCGGTGAAAAGCCGAGGTCGGCTTCCATCTGCACGCCGATGCCGTTGAGACAGGCGCCGTTCAGAATGTTGGTCACGTCCAGCAGCAGTTCTTTCTCGGCCTCGATGCCCAGCTCGCCATCGTAGGCCAGCAGGTCGGCCAGTTCCTTGAAAGAACTGTCGGTGAACACCACAATGGCTTCGCCGCGAATGCCGCGCCCGTTGTCCATCTGGTAGAAGCCCTGGGTCACACCCGACACCCGCGTCTCGGCGCCACCCACCATGGCTTCCAGTTCACGATTGAGTTCGGTGCGTTCCACCAGGCGAATGCGCGGCACCGACAGATTGATGAACACCTCCAGAAACCGGGCCAGCGAATCCCCCGCCTGCCCCATGGCGACATTCACAACTTCCTGTAAGCAGTCTCGCTGGTCTTCCGACAGCGCTAGCGTCTCGTTCATATCAGTCCGTACTTCTTCAGCACATCCTGCAGCTTTTTGCCATCCACAGGTTTCTTGATGAAATCCAGAGCACCCAGCTTCATGACACGCTCGCGGGCTTCCGGTTGAATGTCGGCGGAGATAACGATGATGATCGATTTGAGGCCTTCGTCTCTGACTTTTTCCAGCACACCGTAACCATCCAGTTCCGGCATGGTCAGGTCGAGGAACACCATTTCACCCTGCCCGGCCCGAATGGCTTCAATACCCTCGACGCCATTGGTGGCCATGGTGACATTTACATCCCAGCCTTCCGGCAGCGAACGCCGAACCTGCTTTCGCGCCATGGCCGAGTCATCACAGATCAACAAGGGTATGGACATGCTGCTCCCTGTTTAAACACCCGCATAAACTGTTCAGATTTCAGTATAGACCCGATTGGAAACCCGCAACCCGGAGTTCCCGACTAAACCAAATCGGTTAGCAATAGTTGAAGCTTAGACAAGCAACTGGAATTTGCTAAGAAAAAGCCCGCGGAATACGCGGGCTTTCGGTGGCACGGCTGTGCAGGTATCAGGCGGATTTGACGGGGATCTTGCCGATCTTGGCCTGCCAGATTTTCGGTGCGGTATCGTGAACCGAAATACCTTTGGTATCCACCGCCACGGTGACCGGCATGTCTTCCACCACGAACTCGTGAATGGCTTCCATGCCCAGATCGGCAAACGCCACCACGCGGGATTTGCGAATGGCCTTGGACACCAGATACGCAGCACCACCCACCGCCATCAGATAGACCGCCTTGTGCTTCTGGATGGCGGCAATGGCCTCGGGGCCGCGCTCGGATTTGCCCACCATGCCCAGCAGGCCGGTCTTGGCCAGCATGGTCTCGGTGAACTTGTCCATGCGGGTGGCGGTGGTGGGGCCGGCGGGACCCACCACTTCGTCGCGCACCGGATCGACCGGTCCGACGTAATAGATGAACTTGCCCTTGAAATCGACCGGCAGCTGTTCCCCCTTGTTCAGCATGTCCACCATGCGCTTGTGGGCGGCATCGCGACCGGTCAGCAGCGTGCCGGACAGCAGCAGCGTGTCGCCCGGCTGCCAGGTCTGCACTTCTTCCGGCGTCACGGTGTCCAGATTCACGCGCTTGGCCTTGTTGCCGCCGGTCATGGCGATCTGCGGCCAGTCTTCCAGCTTCGGCACTTCCAGTTCGGCCACACCGCTGCCGTCCAAGGTGAAATGCACGTGACGGGTGGCGGCGCAGTTGGGAATCATCGCAACCGGCAGCGACGCGGCGTGGGTCGGGTAATCCAGGATTTTCACGTCGACGACAGTGGTCAGACCGCCCAGACCCTGCGCGCCGATACCCAGCGCGTTCACTTTCTCGAACAGTTCCAGACGCAGCTCCTCGATGCGGTTCTGCGGGCCGCGCGCCTTCAGTTCGTGAATGTCCACCGGCTCCATCAGCGACTCTTTTGCCAGCAGCATGGCTTTTTCCGCCGTGCCGCCAATGCCGATGCCCAGCATGCCCGGCGGACACCAGCCGGCGCCCATGGTGGGAACGGTTTTCAGCACCCAGTCGACGATGCTGTCGCTGGGGTTGAGCATGGCCATCTTGGATTTGTTCTCCGAGCCGCCGCCTTTCGCCGCGATCTGCACGTCGACGGTGTCGCCTTCCACGATTTCGTAATGGATGACGGCCGGTGTGTTGTCCTTGGTGTTTTTGCGGGCGCCGGCGGGGTCAGACAGGATGGAGGCGCGCAGCACGTTGTCGGGATTGTTGTAGGCGCGACGGACGCCTTCGTTGACCATGTCGGTGACGCTCATTTTGGCGTCCCACTGCACGTTCATGCCCACTTTCAAAAATACGGTGACGATGCCGGTGTCCTGGCAGATGGGGCGGTGGCCTTCGGCGCACATGCGGGAATTGATGAGGATCTGCGCCATCGCGTCTTTCGCGGCGGTGGATTCTTCCTTCTCGTAGGCCTCGTTCACGGCCTGGATGAAATCCAGCGGATGGTAGTAGGAAATGTATTGCAGACTGTCGGCGATGCTCTGAATGAAATCGTCCTGGCGGATGACGGCCATGACACGCTCCTCTCTCTGTGATGCGCTCAATGTAATGCGTCGGTGTAATGCGGGTGCCGTTGTGCGGCGCGGAATGAAACCGGTCCTGCGGGTAGCAAAAACCGGTCGGCATTCTATCCCATCTGACCGCCCGGCCCAACTGACTGTCGCGCCGCCCGCTCAGCCTGGCTGGCGCACCCGCTCGCCCGTCCGGCGTACCGTGCCAGGGGTATGCGCCCGCAGGAAATCCAGCAGCTTGCGATTCACCAGCTCCGGCTTTTCCAGATGACAGAAATGACCGGCTCCGAGAATGCGATACAGCTCCACGCCACCGGGGAAATCCGCTTCATCCGGCCCCAGATCGAACAGGCGGGTATCCACGCAGCCATCCTGCGCGCCAGTGATCATCAGCACCGGCTGGGTCACGGTCTGCGCCATGAAGCGACGGGCATCGCGACTGGCTTCATCGAACAGGCTGAACAGGCAGCGGTAATAACCCACCACGGCCGACGGCACGCCCGGCTGCAGCAGATCGTGGCAGACGCTGGCCAGCTGGCCATCATCGGCATCCCACCCCGGCGACCAGTCGCGCCAGAGCTTGCGCACCAGCCAGCCACCGCGCAGTGCCAGCGCCTGTTCCGGCAGATAGGGTAACTGGAAGAAGCTCATGTACCAGGACCGGAACAGTTGCACCGGATGCCGCAGGATGCCGCCAGGCAGGTGCCGCAGTGACGGGATCGCAATACTGGTAATGCTGTGGAAGCGCTGCGGATGCATCACCGCCGCCAGCCAGGCAATGCCGGCACCCCAGTCGTGTCCTACCAGATGCACCTTGTCTTCCTCGATAAAATCCAGCCAGCGCACCAGCCAGGCCACCAGTTCGGTCAGGTGATAGCGGCCCTGGGGATCGAGGCTGGAAACCTCATACCCCGGCAGCACCGGCACCAGCACTCGATAGCCGGCCTGCACCAACTCCGGGATCTGATGGCGGAACGTCAAATTATTGTCAGGAAAGCCGTGGAGACATACGACAAAAGGCCCGCTCTCTCCATAGAGCTGTGCAGAAAATGTTCTTTTCTCACAGACATTCTGCAGGAAATAGGGTTTAATTCCGTCTACGGAAAGCGATGAACCGGGCGTAATTTTCATAGTCATGCTGGACTGCGTCGGGGGCTGCGGAAGGCTGACTGACAGGATGCCCAATCCGCCCACCAATGTACAGAACGTACAACCCGCCAGCATGTGGTTCCCGCTTCGTGACATTTGAAGGATCAGCCGTCATGCACAAGACACTACAGGTACCCGTTACCGAGAAGACCCATCATCTTCTGCTGGAAACCGACAGCCGCCGGCTGGCCACCGAAATCCGCGACCTGCCCTATGCCGACATTCCCTCGGCCCTGCTGATCGCGCACCGTCGCCTGCACACCTTCAACCGCTTTTCCCTGCCGCCAGCCAAACGTCTGGAGCTGCTGCGCCCGTTCCACTACGCCTTCACCCGCTTTACCGAACACTACCGCCGCCAGTTCGAAAGCAGCGTCTTTGCCCGCGAACCCAACCATCACGAACTGGACAACCTGCTGGAATTCCTGCGTGAACTGGGCTTCGGCTTCAAGCACCTGATCCGCGACACGCTGGACCGCAACAAACGCCCGTCCGGCATCGCACTGGTGCTGTACATGGCGCTGAACTACCTGCACCACTATGCCCTGTTCTCCTGCAATCGCGGCCGCATGCTGACGCCGTCGTTCTGGCGCGAAGTGCATCACCTCTATTTCAGCGCCTGCGAACTGCAGCAGGAAAATGCCACCATCACCACGCCGGATGGCCGGCAGTCCTGCATCGACATCCTCTACAAGCAGGTGCTGCTGATGGGGCTCAGTTCCCCCTTCAGTCTGACGCCGGAAGAGCAGTGGCGCGCCCATGATTATGTCGTGCGCTTTGCCGGCATCGTCGAAATCACCCCGGTGACCGATCCCGCCGCCCTGCTGGAAAGCTATTCCCTGTGCCGCGAGTGCGATCAGCCGGCCTGTCTGCCCGGCAGCACGCGGCATGAAACCTCGTCTGCCTTGCGACTGCTGAACCTGGCGCCGTTTGTGGACAACCTGCAGCGCCACATGGCGGGCGTGAAAGGCGGAGAACCGCTGCGTATCGTGGGCATGGAACGGGTGCAGCGGCGACTGGTGCTGGACCTGCTGGCCAAACTGCACACCAACTGGACGCGCAACCCGCTGCGGTCTGGCCAGCGCCAGCCCATTCAGGAGCAGATCGGACTGGTGTGGGGACTGGAAAGCATCTGCACCATGCTCGACCCGGCCATGCGCCGGCGTGAAATTCTGGAAAACCGCCGCACGTCCAGCGACAACCGCGCCTGGGCCGACGGTGTGAATGAAAGCCCGAATGGCATTCGCCTGCGTCTGGGTGAAGACGAGGAACGTTATCCGGATGCGGGCCAGCTGGTGGCACTGATCCGCGAGCGCGACGGCCAGAAAATCCTGCAGGTAGGACTGCTGCAGTGGTTCGCCGTGGACCAGGATGATGTGCCGTTCTGCGGCGTGCAGCGTCTGCACGGCAGCGCGCGCAAGATCAGCATTGTGAATCAGGAAACACCGGAGACCGAGCGCAACGGCCTGCTGGTGGTGGCCAAGACAGCCGATGGCCGTGCCAAATCACTGCTGGTGGCACCTACCGGCTCGCTCAAGTCCGGCGGCCGTGCCCAGGTTTTCAGTCCGCATCAAGCCAAGCCGATTTATGTGGAAGCCTTTGCCGTCACCCACCGGACGCGGCAGGTGGAGACATTCGAGATCCGGGTACTGCAATAGCGGCAAAATCGTCCGGCGTTTCGAACAGGCTGGCCAGATCCAGCTGCCAGTGTCCCAGACAGTGATCGACGCCCTCGCGATGCAGCGCCAGCACCTTGCGCTGCCAGCCATTGCTGCCCTGCAGATCCAGCTCCAGCACAACGCCGAAACAGTCGCTGAACAGCTGCGCCAGCGTGTATTTGTGCAGATCGCGGGTCAGGGTGATCTGGCCTTCACCATTGCGGTGAACCAGATGGGTCCGTTCCAGCAGATCGCTGTAATTTTCCCAGTCCTCGTGACTGATCCAGGGCATGCGCTCCAGCAGTTTGACTTCGTCCTCCACCGCGCCGCGACATTGCAGGCGATACAGCTGGCACAGGATCGCCAGCAGATTGCCCAGCGAGGATTTCGACTGCTCGCGCCGGTTTTTGTAGTGGGTCAGCGCCTGCACGATCTCGGCGCCGAACAGCAGGATGAACCAGCTCACCAGCACCCAGACCAGAAAAATCGGCACTGCGGCAAAAGCGCCGTACACGAGGTGATAAGTGGGAAACAGCGTGATGAACAGGGTCAGACCCTGGCGTGCCAGATCGAACAGGATCGCGGCAGTGACACCACCGACAATGCCGTGACGGAAAGGAACGCGGGTGTTGGGAATGGCAATATAGGTCAGCGAAAAGGCCACCGAACTCATCAGCAACGGCAGCAGGCCCAGCACTATTTTCTGCGTGCCCGGCAACGGCACCATGTCATAGATGACCTGCAGCGACGCAATATAGGACGACACGGTGAACGCGCCACCCATCAGCACCGGCCCCAGCGTCAGCAGCGCCCAGTACAGCAGGAAGCCGTTCACGCCCTTGCGGGATTCCGACACATGCCAGATGGTGTTGAACGAGGTTTCGATCTTGCGCAGCATCAGCACCGACGTCACGAACAGCATGGCCACACCGATGCTGGTGAGATTGGCCGCCTGCTGCGCAAAGCCGCGCAGGTATTCCTCCAGCTGGATGCCGGTGGCCGGCACGAAATGCTCGAATACAAACCGCTGCATGGTAGCTTCCATGCCTTTCAGTTGCGGAATCAGTGCGAGGATGGAATACACCACCGTCATCATGGGCACCACGGCGAACAGCGATGTAAACGCCAGGTGCGCAGCGGAGCGCGGACAATCGTGACGGAAGAAAGACTGGATCACATAACCAAGAAATCCGATGCGGGGATGGTGCAGCATGCGGTTCAGCACTGTCTGGAACTGGATCACCTGGATTCCCTGCCGGTACGGTAAACCATTAGAATAGCGTCCTCACAGAATAAGCCATAACACCGGCACTGCAAACCGGAGAAGCCATGACCACGATCTATCACAATCCGCGCTGCTCCAAATCGCGGGAAACGCTCCAGCTGTTGCAGGACAAGGGCATCACACCCGAGGTGGTGCTGTATCTGGAAACACCCCCGGACGCCAAAACACTGCAGGATCTGCTGAAAAAGCTCGGACTGAAACCGCGCCAGCTGATGCGGCAGAAAGAAGCCGAATACAAGGAAATGGGGCTGGATGACGCAAAGCTCACCGACGCCCAGCTGATCGACGCGATGGTGCGGTGCCCGAAACTGATCGAGCGGCCGATTGTGGTCCACGGCAGGAAGGCCGCGATTGGCCGTCCGCCGGAACAGGTGCTGGAGATCCTGCCATGACCCGCATTCTGATCCTGTATTACAGCCGCACCGGCAATGTGCGCGAAATGGCACGCTGGATCGCCCGCGGCGTGGAGAAGGTCAAGGGCGCCGAAGCGTTTCTGCGCACTGTTCCCGCCGTTTCCCCGGTCACGGAAGTGGCAGCGCCCTCGATTCCCGACGATGGCTCGATCTACGCCACCCATGACGACCTCAAAAGCTGCGACGGCCTGATCCTGGGCTCCCCCACCCGCTTCGGCAACATGGCTGCGCCCATGAAGCAGTTTCTCGACACCACCGGCGGCCTCTGGATGAGCGGCTCCCTGATCGACAAACCCGCCGGGGTGTTCACCTCCACCAGCAGTCTGCACGGCGGCCAGGAATCCACCCTGCTGAGCATGGCGCTGCCGCTGCTGCATCACGGCATGGTGTTCGCGGGACTGCCCTACAGCAACGCAGCACTGTCGCAAACGCAGGGCGGCGGCACTCCTTATGGCGCCAGCCACATGGCCGGGGGCGACAGCAAGCGTCCCCTGGACGAACATGAAACCGCGTTGTGTCAGGCACTGGGTGAGCGTATTGCCCGTCTGGCCCAGGCCCTGAAACGGTAACCCTTCCCGATGACCGACTCTCTCCTCCAGCGCAAGGCGCGACTGTTCAGCACGCTGACGCTGGTGCACTTTTTCCTCCTGCTGTTGTTGCTGGTCGTGTGGCATGTTTTTGTCATGCCATCCCCCACCAGTCCGAAGAACACGCTGATCATCCTGAACCTGCACCTGATTCCGCTGCTGGCCTTCCTGCCGGGTCTGCTGCGGCAAAAACAGCGGGTGTATATCTGGCTTTGCTTCTTTCTTTTGCTTTACTTCTGTCAGGGCGTCATAAATGCGTTCGCACTGCCCCATGTCACCGGAGTGCTGGGGCTGCTGGAGACTTTGCTCACGTCCGGCCTTTTTACTTCCGCCATGATGGCCGCGCGATACCTCGCGCAACTGCAGGCGCCACAACAGAAGCAGTAATACGACGGCATGCTGGATACCTATCGCAAACTGGAAACACCCGAAAGCATCGATCTGGACATTCATATCGCCGGACCGCTGGTGCGTTCGCTGGCCTTTCTGCTGGACAGTCTGATCAAGATCGCCATCCAGATCGGGTCTTCCACCGTGTTCATGCTGCTGGGCGATACCGGCATTGCGGTGCTGCTGATCTTCTCGTTTGCGCTGGAATGGTTCTATCCGGTGCTGTTCGAGGTGCTCAATCACGGCCAGACGCCGGGCAAGAAGAGCATGGGCATCGCCGTGGTGAATGACGACAACACGCCGGTGGGCTGGTCGGCGTCGATCGTGCGAAATTTCCTGCGCATCGTGGATTTTCTGCCTGCCAGTTACATCACCGGGCTGGTGGCGATGACCCTGAACCGGGATTTCAAGCGCATCGGCGATCTGGCGGCTGGCACGGTGGTGATCTACCGCGATCCCAAACGGCCGGCGCCGCAATTGCCCGACAACCGCGCCACCCCGCCGCCAGTGGCGCTGAACCTGCAGGAGCAGCGCGCCATTCTCGGCTTTGCCGAGCGCCATCGCAGCCTGACGCCGGAGCGACGCGCGGAGCTGGCCAATCATCTGGAGCCGGTGCTGCACCGCAAGGATCAGCCCGCCGTGGACTATCTGTTCCGCATCGCCAACTGGCTGCGGGGTAGCCGATGAAGCAGCAGGTATTCGAACAACAGAACCAGGCGGTGTGGGAGCAGTTCGAGCGGCAACTCAATACGCTGGAAAAGCGCGGTGACAAACAGGCGCCAAAGGAATCGCTGCGCGACTTCGCCGCCCACTATCGCCAGATCTGCCATCTGTTGGCGCTGGCGCAGGAGCGGCAGTACAGCCCGCACCTGATCGACAACCTCAATGATCTGGCCCTGCGCGGCCACCAGCATTTCTACAAGCGCGGCAGCAATATCGGCTACCACATCCTGCAGTTCGTGGTGCAGGGTTTTCCCCAGGCCATCCGGCGCGAATACAAATTTGTCTGGCTGGGTGTGCTGCTGTTTTTCGCACCGGCGATCCTGATGGGCGTACTGATCTTCCTCGATCCGAACCTGATCTATTCGGTCTACGATCGCGACAACGTGGAAGAATTCGTGAAGATGTACGATCCGGCCAACCATGAAAAATTCGCCGAGAATCGCGGGTCGAAAGATGACCTGATGATGTTTGGCTTCTACATCAAGAACAATATCGGCATCGGTTTCCAGACCTTTGCCAGCGGCATCCTGCTGGGGATTGGCGCGCTGTTTCACCTGATTTTCAACGGCGTGATGATCGGCTCGGTGGCGGGGTATCTCACGCAGCTGGGTTATCTGGAAACCTTCTGGCCGTTCGTGGTGGGGCACGGCGCCTTCGAACTCACCGGCATTGCCATTTCCGGCGCGGCGGGACTGAAACTGGGATACGGTTTGCTGCGACCGGGGCGTCTGTCGCGGCGGCAGTCACTGATCAACGCGGCGCGGGAAGCAATGCCGCTGGTGTACGGCGTGTTTTTCCTGCTGCTGATTGCAGCATTTGTGGAAGCCTTCTGGTCGTCGAGCACGCATCTGCCCAATCAGGCGAAATATCTGGCGGGCGCGAGTTTCTGGCTGCTGGTGATCAGTTATCTGTGCCTGGGAGTGCGCCGTGGACCTGAGTAAGATCACCGCCCGCGTGCGCCCGCGCAATCCCTATGAAGCCGCCGACCTGGGCATCGTCATGGCGCGCCAGTGGTTCCGTCCGCTGATGCTGCTGTGGCTGCTGCCGTCGCTGCCGCTGATGCTTTTGCTGTTTTTCATTTTCTCTGAGCAGCCCCTGTGGGCCGCGCTGATCCTGTGGTGGCTGAAGCCGCTGTGGGAAACGCTGCAGCTGCAGTTCATCGCCGAGGCCCTGTTCAATCCCGACGCGCGCTGGCGTGATGTGCTGAAACAGGCACCGCGTCTGCTGCGGCATCAGCTGCTGGCGAAACTGCTGGTGCAGCGCTGGAGTCTGTCGCGCTCGTTCAATATGCCGGTGGGCGAACTGGAGCGGCTGTCCGGCGCGCAGCGGGCGCGGCGCATTGGCATCCTGCAGCGTGATTCCGGCAGCGCCAGCGTGTGGCTCACCATCATGGGCAACACCATCGAGGGTCTGTTCGTCACCGCGCTGTTTGTGCTGGCGTGGATGCTGGTGCCAGTTGAAATGTCGGTGGATTTCGACATCGAGGAACTGCTGGACAGTCCGCTACTGTTTCCCACCCTGGCCTGGAGCGGTTATCTGGCCATGTGGCTGATTGCGCCGTTCTATGTCTGCTGCGGCTTCATGCTGTACATCAACCGCCGCACCTGGCTGGAAGCCTGGGACATCGAACTGACCTTCCGCCAGCTGGCCGCGCGCCAGTCCGGCCGTGCCGCCAAATCCGCAACTGTTGTTGTCGCGCTGCTGGGCGTGATGCTGCTGGGTGGCGCCCTGCCCGCACCGCCGGCGCATGCCGAAACAGCGGCAACAGAGACCAGCGCACCGTCGATGACACCCGATGCCAAGGCAGTCGACGCACTGACTCCGGAAGAAAGCCAGCGCGTGATTGCCGAGATTCTGGAAGGCGATGTGTTCAACGAAATCGAAACGCGCCAGTCGCTGCGTTGGGTGGAGGACAAGACTGGCAAGAAAGATCCAACAAAGGACGGCGAAGACGACAGCTGGTTCGACTGGACCTGGCTGAAGGATCTGCTGAAAGCACTGCCGCAGATGAAAGGCGCGCTGAACTGGCTGGCCGGACTGCCGGCGATTCTGGAAGTGCTGCTGTGGGGTCTGGCGATCGCACTGCTGGTCTATCTGATTTACCGCTTCCGCGATTTTTCCCTGCCGGGTGTGCGTCGCGCCGGCCCCAAAACCAGGGCCGCGCCCACCCAGCTGTTCGGCATGGAACTGCACCAGGATTCCCTTCCCGACGATGTAATTGCCGCCGCCCGCGCGCTCTGGCAACAGCAGCAACCACGGGAGGCGATGGCACTGCTGTATCGCGCCGCCCTGTCGTTTCTGGTGTTTGAACGCCTGCTGCCGCTGGAGAGCAGTCACACCGAGGACGAATGCGTCGACGTGTGCAGCCAGCAGGAAAATCCGGCCCGCGCCGGTTTCTTCCGCCAGCTCACGCAGCACTGGATTCGCCTGGCCTACGCGCACCAGCCGCCGGACAGCGCCGCGTTTGAAAAACTGTGCGAGCACTGGGACGCATTTGTGCAGACGGAGGCCGCCGCATGACCGCACCTGTGGCACGCTGGTCGTCCCGCCTGTCCAGACCCAAACGCAGCACTGTGATCGTGCTGGCCTGCCTGCTGGCGATCACTGCCGGCATCGGCGTGTTCCTGTACCGCAATCTGGAGCGCTACGAAACCAGCACCAATACCGGCCCCAGCCTGAAAGCCATCATGAATCCCTGGCTGGCGGCGCAGAATTTCCTGCAACGCTATCAGGTGGAGTCGCACCGTTCCCACGACCTGCAGAGCATTCTCGACCGTCTCAAACCGGACGAAACCCTGATCCTGTTCAACGACACCGCGCTGTACAACACCACCAGCCAGAAACGGCTGGAGGACTGGATGCAGAGCGGCGGCCACCTGATCATCACCGCCAATTACGAGTGGGATGAGGAAGAAAATTCCAGTGGCGATCCGTTCCTGGACCGTTACGGCGTGCGCATGAAATGGATCGAGGACGACACGGAAAAGGACGCGGCCGAAGACCCGGATGCGGCGGCACAGGACACGGCTGATGACGCTGCAGATGATTCTGAACATGACGCGGAAGACAAGCCTGCCACCGCTGCCGATGCCGACACCCATGCGCAAGCCGGCGACAAAGCTGACGAAAGCGAAGACGACAGCAACAGCGCCTGCGAAATTCCTGGCTCGATGGAGCCATTCAAGGTCAAGCTGGAAGGCGTGCCGCAACCGGTGCTGATCAATTTCGGCTACTACTACACGCTGGAAGATGCCAGCGGCAAGGCGGTGGGTCAGGCGGATCACTGGCCCAACAGCCTGCTGCAGTATCAGGTGGGCAAGGGCATGATGACGGTTCTGCTGGACACCGATATCTGGGACAACCGCCACATCGGCGATTTCGATCATGCCTATCTGCTCTGGTATCTGGCGGCCACCAGCCCCAACGTCTGGCTGGTGGTGAACGATGACAGCGACAACCTCATCGCCCTGCTGTGGCGCAACGCGCAGTACCTGCTGATCGGACTGGCGGGCATGCTACTGGTGTGGGGCTGGCGCCGCTGGGTGCGCTTCGGCCCGCTGATTCCCGATCCCACGCCGGACCGCCGCCAGCTGCTGGAACACATCCAGGCCGAAGCCACCTTCAGCTGGCAGTACCAGCAACTGGAGCCGCTGCTGAAATCCGTGCGCGAACAGATCTGGCAACGCCTCAGCCAGCAGCACGGCATCCACAATCACGCACCGGACCAGCACGCCATCGCCCTGCAGAAACTGGCGGAGATCAGCCAGCAGAATCCGGAGCAGGTACGCCTGGCCATGACCTGCCCGGTGCCGGCGAAAGAACTGCACTGGATCGAACTGATTTCACTCTTACAAACCATAAGGAATGCGTTATGACACAAGCCACGCCAACCATGTCCCTGGGTGACGCCATCATGCGCGTGCACCGCATGCGCGAACAGATCGGCCGCGTGGTGGTGGGCCAGCAGGCAGTGATCGACCAGGTGCTGATTGCCCTGCTCGCCTCCGGCCACGTGCTGGTGGAAGGTGTGCCCGGCCTGGGCAAAACCCTGCTGGTGAAAGCCCTGGCCAAATGTTTCGACGGCCACTTCGGCCGCATCCAGTTCACCCCCGACCTGATGCCGTCCGACGTCACCGGCCACGCGCTGTACGACATGAAGACCGAGCAGTTCAAGATCCGCAAGGGCCCCGCCTTCACCAACCTGCTGCTGGCGGACGAAATCAACCGCGCGCCCGCCAAGACCCAGGCCGCGCTGCTGGAAGTGATGCAGGAAAAACAAATCACCATCGAAGGCAAACCTTTCCCCGCGCTGACCCCCTTCATGGTGCTGGCGACGCAGAACCCGATTGAGCAGGAAGGCACCTACCCGCTGCCGGAAGCGGAACTCGACCGCTTCATGCTGAAGGTGCAGATCGACTATCCCAGCGAGCAGGAAGAGCGCGCACTGGTGCAGCAGGTCACCACCGGCCGCGTGCAGGACACCCTCAGCGTCGATGCCATCGAAACCATCGTCCGGGCCAGCGACATTCCCGTGCTGCAGGGCATCACCGCCAACATTCAGGTGGACGACGCCGTGTTCGACTATGCCGTGCGCATCGTCCGCACCTCACGCGCGTGGCACAGCTTCTCGCACGGTGCCGGTCCCCGCGCCAGCATCGCCCTGATCCGCGCCGCCCGCGCCCAGGCCCTGCTCAAGCAGCGTGATTTCGTCACGCCGGACGACGTAAAACAGATGGTGCTGCCGGTGATGCGGCATCGCGTTGCGCTCACCGCGGAAATGGAAATCGAAGGTCTGAAAACCGATCAGGCGCTGACCCAGATGCTGCAGGAAGTGGAAGCGCCCCGCGTATGAGGCCCACCCGCCGCACGCTCTGGCTGGCTGCCCTGTGGACCCTGCTCGGGCTGCTGCCGGCGCTGAACAACTGGCTGCCTAACGAACTGGCCATGCCGGGCTGGCAGGAGCGCCTGATCCAGCTCTGGCAGATCGCCACGGCGGGCCTGCTGTTCCTGTTGCTGCTGGATGCGCTCAGCCTGCGTACGGTGCGCGACCTCAACGTCACGCGCCAGCACAGCGACAACCTGGCGCTGGGTGTGTGGTCGCCGGTCACCGTGGGCATCCGTCACCGCTTCCGCCGCGTCGTGCCGATCCAGATGTTCGACCACTTTCCGGCGGAAGGTGAAGCCGATCATCCGCAGCAGGACGCCCGACTGCTGCCGGGCAACGGTGTGGAATTCCACTACAAGGTGCGCATCAACCGGCGCGGCAATCACAGCTTCGGCGCGGTCGATCTGCTGCTGGCATCTGTCATGGGCTTCTGGCAACGCCGCGTGTTTGCCGGTACGCCGACCCAGGTGCGCGTGTATCCCAATTTCGCGGCTGTGTCCCAGTACGCCATGCTGGCGATGGAGCAGCAATCGTCACAGCTGGGCATCCGCCAGCAGCAGCGGCGCGGCGAAGGCATGGAATTCCAGCAGCTGCGCGAATTCCGCCAGGGCGACAGCCTGCGCCAGATCGACTGGAATGCCAGCGCCCGCCAGCGCAAGCTGATTTCCAAGGAATACCAGGATGAGAAGGACCAGCAGATCCTGTTCCTGGTGGACTGCGGCCGGCGCATGCGTTCGCAGGACGGTGCCCTCAGTCATCTGGATCACGCGCTGAATGCCATGCTGCTGATGAGTTACGCCGCACTGAAACAGGGCGACGCGGTGGGCATGATGAGTTTCGGCGGTGAGGAACGCTGGCTGAAGCCGGTGAAAGGCGTCGCCAACATTTCGAAAATTCTCAACACCGCCTACGATCTGGACGCCACGACACGCGCCAGCGATTACACCACCGCCGTGCGCGCCCTGCTCACCCGTCACAGCAAGCGCGCGCTGATCGTGCTGCTGTCGAACATCCGCGATGAAAACACCGACGATCTGCTGCCGGCGCTGCGCCTGCTGCAACGCAAGCATCTGGTGCTGGTGGCGAATCTGGAGGAAGAAGGATTGCACCGCCTGCTGACGGAAAAGGTCGACAGCTTCGACGCCGCACTGCGCTACGCCGGCACGGCTGCGTATCTGGAACAGCGCAACCAGATCACGCGCCAGTTCAATCGCAGCGGTGTGATCACCGTTAACACAACTCCGCAACAGATGCCGGTTAAACTGGTGAACCAGTATTTCGAGATCAAGCGCGAAGGTCTGCTGTAAGCGGCGGGATTGACCGCTGCCCGTAGCCGGTATTTGTCGTGCAGGCAAGATTTGTGGAATTTTGCCTTGTATAATCCCGGCCCAGCGTAAGAGCATACGGCTGTCAGGTATTTTGCCTGTTGATCGCAGTTACTGATCACCGTTTGACTTCAGGTTTCTGCCGGGACTCCTCCATTCATGAATGCGCTTCATTGCAATGCATTTTCAACGCACAAGCGACGCGCCCTTGCGCTGATGGCGGGCGCCCTGTTGCTGGCCAGCTGCGCCAGCCAGCATCCAGACAGAAAAGCGCCTGACCAGCAGGCCCCGGCTGCACAGCTGCCCACCGCAACAGCACCGGCCGCAACCGAGCCATCCACCCCACCCTCACCGCCAGCAAAACAGGCCCCGCCGGCCGAACCGCAACAGCCTGCACCGACGCCGGCCGCCCTTTCCGCGCCCATGCCGGCGCCCGTGACCACAGCTGCACCTGCACCCAAACCGGCTCCTGCTGCAGTCGCTGTCAAACCGGCACCGGCACCCGTCAAGACAGTTGCGGCCTCCGTAAAGCCGACACCAGTAAAACCAGCGCCAGCCAAACCGGAAAAACCGGCAATACCCGCCGCGGAAACCGCGCCCCCGGCCACCACCCAGCCGGCGCCGGTTGCCACCACCGCGGCACCGCTTCCTACGGCGGTTCCAGCCCCGGCCCCGGCAGCAGAAGCCATTGCCGTCTCTCTCGACAACCTGCCACTGTCCATCCATAACCAGTGGACCCTGGACCGCAGCGAATCCCGCTGCACCCTGCAAAGCGCGACACAGCGCATGGATGACGGTCAGGGCGGCACCCGCATCAGCCTGTGGCTCACCGCAACCGAGCTGGCATTCCTCACCGAATCGGAAATCGATCTGAGCTACACCGGCACCGGCCTCACCATCGACGGCAGAACATTCGCGCTGGAAACCGTCGAGCGCCGCACCAATCCGGTCTTCAGCAAACAGCGCGCCGCCATTCTGGCGGCCATGAGATCCGGCCAGACACTGCAACTCAGCCTCGGCTTCTGGCCCACCTGGCCCATTACCCACACCTATTCCGTCAGCTTTCCCATCCAGCATTTCGGCACTGCCTACAGTGCCTGGGAAACCTGCAACCGACTTCTGAACCAACGCTAACCGCAGGACGCCATCATGGGACTTCGTTTCAAATTCAACCTGGTGCTCAGTATCGTCATGCTGATCGGCCTGACCGGCTCCGGCCTGATCAGCTACCAGATCCTGCAACAGAACGCGCGCCAGGAAGTGCTGGAAATGGCGCGCATGATGATGGAAAGCGCCGTCGCCGTGCGCAGCTATACCGTGAGCGAGATCAAGCCCCTGCTGGCCGTGCAGCAGCGTCGCGCCTTCATTCCGCAGACAGTTCCCGCCTACGCCGCGTCGCAGTACATCCGGCGCCTGCAGGAAAGCCACAGCGAATACAGCTACAAGGAAGC
Source organism: uncultured Moraxellaceae bacterium (assembly GCA_964491665.1). Lineage (GTDB taxonomy): Bacteria > Pseudomonadota > Gammaproteobacteria > Pseudomonadales > Ketobacteraceae > Ch67. Next base: position 9,024 of record CAZBII010000036.1, on the reverse strand, counting down.
CACCCTCAACCCCACCAACCCGGCCAACCGCACCACCGAATGGGAAGCGGACGTGGTCTACCATTTCCGCAACATGCCCGGTGAAAAGGAACTGGTGGGCGAACGCAACACCCCGACCGGTCCACAACTGTACATGGGCCGTCCGATCACCATCACCAATCCCGACTGTCTGGCCTGTCACGACAAACCGTCCAACGCGCCACAAACCCTCATCGACACCTACGGCAGCAACAACGGCTTTGGCTGGAAACTGAATGAAACCATCGGCGCGCAGATCGTGTCGGTGCCCATGTCGCTGCCTCTGGCACGGGCGCAAACCACCTTCATTTCCTTCATGTCCGGTCTGGTGGGAATTTTTGTGGTCATCGCCATCATCCTCAACCTTTTACTACACTTCATCGTAATCAAGCCGGTGCGCGCCATGTCGGCCAAGGCCGACGCCATCAGTCTGGGCGATCTCACCGTGGATGAACTGGCTGTCACCGGAAAAGATGAAATTTCGTCGCTGGGCCGCTCGTTCAACCGCATGCACCGCAGCCTGAGCAACGCCGTCAAAATGCTGGATGAATCTGTCTGATGGACAAGACCCTGAACGCACAACCGGACACCATCGCCAAGTACCGCATCAACCGCATGATCGGCAGTGGCGCCATGGGCGTGGTGTATCAGGGTTATGACAGCCAGATCGAACGCACTGTCGCCATCAAGGTACTGCACCCTCATCTGCGCGAAGGTGACGGCGGCGCTGACCTGGAACAGCGTTTCCTGCAGGAAGCCCGCGCCGCCGCCCGCTGCCTGCATCCCAACATCGTCACCATTTTCGATTTCGGCTCCGAAAACGGCGTGCCCTACATCGTCATGGAATACGTGCAGGGCATCGAACTGAAGGCGCACCTGAAAAGCGACACCTTCATCGCGCTGCCCTCCGCCACCGACATCTGCATCCAGGTACTGGAAGCCCTCGGCCACGCCCACGACAAAGGCGTGATCCACCGCGACATCAAACCGGCCAACATCATCCTGCTGGAAAACGGCACGGTGAAAGTGTCCGACTTCGGCGTGGCGCGCATCGACACCTCGGAACTGACCAGCACCGGCTACATGGTGGGCACGCCCAACTACATGTCACCGGAAGGACTGCAGGGCCACGCGGTGGATGCGCGTTCGGATCTGTACAGCGTGGGCGTACTGTTCTTCGAACTGCTCACGCGCCGGCGTCCGTCGCGGGATCTGCATCTGGACGACGCGCTGGGCGTGCTGAACGACGCTACCCATCTGTCGGGGCAGAATATCCGCTCCATCAAGCCGATCCTGCGCCAGGCACTGCAACCCAATCCCAGAGCCCGCTACCAGAACTCGCGTGAATTCATCGCTGCGCTGAAAGCCATCGACGACATGGACCTGACCCAGGCCACCACTGCGTATTTTCCCGCACCGCAGGGCTATACACCGGGACAGCCGCGCCACGACAACGCCAGCACCAGCCAGTGGAACGACAACGTGCTGGAATCGCTGGAGCATTCGCTGGCGAAATACATCGGCCCGATGGCGCGTCTGCTGGTGCGCAAACAAAGCCGCTCCGCCAGCAGCATGGAAGATCTGGTATCCGGCCTGACCCGCCACATTCCCACCGAAAACGAACGCACCCAGTTCATGAAAACGGTGGAAAAATCCGGGTTGACCAATCCCAATGCCAGTGTGGCACCCACCGTTCTGAAAAGCAGTTCCACACCGTCAACAGCGGCCACCACTGGCGGAAGCTCGTCGCTGAATCTCACCGATGCCGCACGCGAGCGCCTGTCGCAACTGCTGGCGTTCCATCTGGGGCCGCTGGCCGGACGTCTGGTGCAGAAAGCCATGAAGTCCTCGGTGGAGCCGGCCGCCCTGATCGCGCAACTGGCCCAGCACATTCCCGACGAAAAGGAACGCAAGCGGTTTGTGGAGCAGGCCAGCCGGATGCTGCAAACACTGTAAGCGGGCACAAAAAAGGCGGGAAGGCTTGCACCCTCCCGCCCCTGCGTTGCGCAGTTTGATCTACTTCAGAATGAAACCTTCGGTTCCCTCCAGCCCATAACCGGTACTGGTGAAGCTTTTGCAGACGCCATCAGCCGGAGCATCGTAGAAGTGATCCGTGTTGAATCCGTTGTAGTAGCGGCACAGCGGTTTGCGCGTACTTGACCCGTTCGGATACACGTAACCGAGAATTTTCTTGCTGCCATAACCGAGCGTGCCATCGGCCAGGTTGTCCTGCGTGTAGTAATGATCCACACCGGGCTTCCAGTATTCGTACAACGGCTGCATGGTACTGAACGACGGTTTGGTTGTGCAGATCGTGCCCTGCTTGCTGCCAAACGAGTAACCATAGGCGCCATCGAACACCTGCGTACTCAGGTAAGTGTCCGTGATGAAGGCGTTGTAGTAACGATACAGCGGCGTTGCCTTGCAGGTGGCGCGCTCGCTGATCACGCTGTTGATCCAGTTCAGGAAATTACCTGTGCGGTTATAGACACCGGGATAACGCGCCTCGGCACAACCATAGCCCCAGCTGGTTACGCCGGTCACCACCCAGCGACCGCCAGTCCATGCCAGCAGCGGGCCGCCACTGTCACCATTACAGGCATCAACACCACCGCCCGGCACGCCGGCGCACAGCATGGTGTCATCGACCTTGCCATTGTAAGAGCCGCTGGAATTGCAGCGCTCATTGCTGACCATTTGCACGTCCGCCTCCATCAGGGCCTCCGGGCGATTGGAGGAGGATGCCGACAAGCGCCCCCAGCCGATAACGCGCAGCGGACTGCCGTCCGTCAGGGTGCGGGTCACATTGGGCAGCACGACGTCGATCTGTCCCACATTCACTGCAGTCTCCAGGCGCAGCAATGCCACATCATTGCGACTGGTGTCTTCATCGTAATTCGGATGCACCATGGCTTCTGCAACATGCACACGATGGCCGTCCGTGGATGTCAGGTTGGAACGCCCCACCACCACATCGATCTGACCGGCGTCCAGCCCCATCAGGCGAATGCAATGGGCCGCCGTCAGCACCCAGTTACTGCCAATAACGGTACCACCGCAGAAAAAGCCGTCGTACGCGCTGCTCACATTGCGCTGAACCAGCGCCGCCATCCACGGATACGCGCCTTCCGCTGCCACATGGCCGCCCACGATTTTGGGCTGCGCCGTATCAGCTGCCACTGAATAGCCGGACCCAATCCCCAGCAGCGCTCCCAACACCAGCAATCCCTTTCTGAACTTCATAACGTCCTCACATCACAGGTTCATTCTGACTGCAACAGCACCACTGCCGCTGCCCTATTTGCGTCTACAGCAAAGCCAGCAACCGGCTTGCCTTCAGACCACGCCAATCTAGCAATCTGAAATAACCAAACATCACTCCAACGAGGTATTTTGGGTGAGTTCTCCCAACCTGCAGGCACAAAAAAGGGCGGGATGAGCTCGCCCTCATCCCGCCCTGCAAAACGCACAACCGGTTTATTTCAGAATGTAGCCTTCAATTCCTTCCAGCGTATAACCCGTGCTGGTGAAACTCTTGCAAACACCATCGGCAGGCGCATCGTAAAAGTGATCCGTGCCAGCCGCGCTGAAGTAACGGCACAGCGGTTTGCGCGCACTGGTTTTGGCTGGATACACATACCCGAATACTTTCTTGCTGCCATAGCCATCCGTTCCATCGGCAAGATCGGCTTTCGTGTAGAAATGGTCGACCTGCGGTTTCCAGAATTCGTACAGCGGTTTCAGCGTTGAAAGCACTGGCTTGACGGTGCAGATGCTGCCCAGCCTGGTTCTGAACGCATAACCATAGGCAGCATAGAATACCTGCGTACTCAGGTAGGTGTCGGTGATAGACGGATTGTAATAGCGGTAGACCGGCGTGGCCTTGCAGGTCGCGCGCTCCTTGATGGTCTGATTGATCCAGTTCAGCGCGTTTGCCGTTCCGGTGAAGTGACCCGCGATTCCAGACAGGCCACCACAAGGCATCAGCCTGCTGCTGACGCCAGCGAGAAGCCATTGCGAACCGCTCTGAAGCAACAGGGGGCCGCCGCTGCCGCCAAAGCAGGTATTGGATTCACCCTGAGCACGCAGTACATCGCTGGCCACACCCAGGCACATGACATCGATATTGGAATCCGTCATGCAGTGGATTCTGCGATACTGGAAGACAACATCTTCCTGCATCAGGGTTGGCGAGCGCCAGGGCGTGATGAAAGTTCCCCAGTCAGGCGCGGGAGATGCCACGGCGCCCCACCCCACCATCCGCAGCGGCCTGCCTTCAGTCACCAGGCTTTGATATTGATCCGGAAGAACCACTTCAATGGGGGCCGCACTCACAGCGGTACTCAACCGCAGCAGGGCAAGATCATTCTTGCCGTAGAGTTCTTCCCGATCGTAGTCCGGATGGATGATCACTTCAGCCACATGCACGCGGCTGCCTGCTTTCGTTGTCAGATCAGCGCGCCCGGTCACCACATCCAGATCACCTGCTGCGAGCAACGATTCCTCTATGCAGTGGGCGGCGGTCAGCACCCACTTGCTGCCAACCACTGCGCCTTCGCAAACCAGGCCATCATTGGTATTCGACACCGTCCGTTTCACGACCGCCGCCATCCACGGATACGCCCCACTTGGAGCCGCCTGAATACTCGGCGCCGTGTCGGCCGCCATCGCCGCCCCGCCGCACAAACCCAGCAGCACCACCAACGCCTTCAATCCCTTTCCGTACTTCATATCGTCCTCTCATCACTCATCCAGACTGCAACTGCGCCCCACAGAAAAGCCAGCGACCGGCTTTCCGCAAGGCCGCGCCAATCTAGCATTCTGAAAAGCGGAAACATCACTCATATGAGGTATTTGGAAGCCGGCAGACCCGGTAAATGCGTGCCAGACCGAACCGGCCCTGCAACTTGCCAGCGGCAGGTGCGGTCAACATAATGGAACCCAACCGACCGTCAGGAGCCCTTCCCATGCGCCGCATACTTCCCGCCCTGCTGATGCTTTCCGCCAGTGCCTCCACCTTCGCCGCCTGCCCCGACTACCTGCAGCAGACGCTAAAAAAACTGCATTCCACCGACATGGTCAACCTGTGCGAACGCTTCGGCGACAAGCCCATGCTGATCGTCAACACGGCCAGCCATTGCGGCTACACCAAGCAATTCAAGCAACTGGAGCAGATTCACCAGCAATACAAGGCAAAGGGGCTGGAAGTGGTGGGTTTTCCTTCCGATGATTTCTGGCAGGAATCCAAAGACGAAGCCGAAACCGCGTCGGTCTGCTATCAGAATTACGGCGTCACCTTCAGCATGTTCACGGCCGTGCATGTGAAGGGCGATGATGCCAATCCGGTGTTCAAGGCACTGGCGGCGCAGTCGGAAGCACCCGGCTGGAATTTCAATAAATATGTGGTCGACCGGCACGGCAAGCTGGTGGCGCATTTTCCGGCGAAAGTAAAACCGGACGCGCCGGAAGTGAAAGCCGCAATTGAAAAGGCGCTGCAGACGCCCTAGTGAGCATTGCGCGCGTCAGTGCGTCACCGAGCGGGAGAACACGTTCATGATCACCACGCCGGTGATGATCAGCGCCATGCCTGCCAGCGCCGGCAGATCCAGTTTCTGGTCCAGGAATATCCAGGCCACCAGCGTGATCAGCACAATGCCCACGCCGGACCACACGGCGTAGGCCACACCCACGGGAATGGCACGCAGGGTGAGCGACAGAAAATAGAACGCCACGCCATAACCCACCACCACCAGTACTGAAGGCCAGAGACGGGAAAAGCCGTCGCTGGCCTTCAGTGCCGATGTGCCCATCACCTCACTGACGATGGCAATCGCCAGAAACAGCCAGTATTTCATGTGCTCTTCATTCCCGCCGCCAGCGCAGCGTCGATGGCCTGCGCCGCGAGGTAAGCCGGCCGCGTGACCAGTCTTGCGGTGTACTCTTCAAACTCGCGACGTTTGGGCATGCTGCCGAACTGCATGCCCCAGATCAGGTGCGAGCCGACGTACACATCCGCAGCGGAGAAACGCTCGCCCGCCACGAACGGCGTTTTCGACACGGCGCCGGCCATCACATCCAGCGTCAGTTCATAACTGCCATAACCCACCATGCGCTGCTGCTCGGGGCGAATCGTGACATTGAGATTGCGATCGATCACCGCGGCTTCCAGTGGCCCCGCTGCAAAGAACAGCCAGCGATAGTAATCGGCGCGATCCGCTGGTGCCGGCGCCAGACCGGCAGCGGGAAACGCATCCGCCAGATAGGCACAGATGGCCGCGCACTCCGTCACCACCTTGCCCCGGTGCACCAGCGCCGGCACCTTGCCCATCGGATTGATCTGCAGATATTCCGGCGCCTTCATCGACGTGTCGTAACCCAGCAGCACCTGCCGGTACGGCACACCCACTTCTTCCAGCATCCAGCGCACGATCTGCCCGCGCGACAGCGGGTTGGTATAGAACACCAGATCGCAGCTGGCCGATTCCGTCACACTCATGGTCATGCTCCCTTGTTCTGACTTGCTATTGAAAACAGGTTGCCGGATTTGGCCGGCCCCCTCACCCCTCCGGCGCCACCACACGCTCGATGCGCCGGTCCGGAATCAGCCACAGCAGCGCCATCAGCGCAAAGATCAGCTGCGCCAGCCATTGCAGCCAGAACGCGGACACGATCGCCGTGCCATAAGCCAGCAACGACACCTTGCCTTTCCAGTCGCGCCCAATGGCCACCTGCAACTGCGACGCCGGCCCCTCCGAACGCAGGATGGTCCACTGCAGCAGGAAATAGGCGCACGCCGCCATGAACAGCACCGCGCCGTAAACCGCTGACGGCATCGCGGCAAAATGGTTCTCCCCCATCCAGCCGGTGGCGAACGGCAGCAGCGACAGCCAGAACAGCAGATGCAGATTCGCCCACAGGATGCCGCCGCTTACCCTGTGCGCGGCATGCAGCAGATGGTGATGATTGTTCCAGTAGATGCCCACATAGATGAAACTCAGCACGTAACTGAAAAACACCGGCACCAGCGGCTGCAGCGACGCCAGCGAATCGCCATGGGGCACTTTCAGTTCCAGCACCATGATGGTGATGATGATGGCAATCACGCCATCACTGAAGGCTTCCAGCCGGTTCTTGCCCATCCCTGTCGCCACAGAAGGATTACGCACCTTGTTGCACACCCGCCACGCGTCGCACATCCACCACGCGGGTGCCGGCAATCAGGTCATGCACACAGCGCCGCTGTTCGCCGAAGATAAAGAGGATGTCGATCAGGGTCAGCAGCTGGCCAACGAACGGCACCAGGCTGGCCGCCACAATCGGCACATAACGTTTGCCGATCAAGGCAGGCAACGGCAGCAGCTGCCCGTCCAGCCCCTGGATCTGGATGCCCACCAGACGCTTGCCCACCGTCTGTCCCGCCGTTTTCAGAAGGTACCCGTGCACCAGAACGAACGCCAGCAGACCCAGCGGCGCGGTGATGAGGGTCAGCGTGAGCGGCGGCTCCTGCCCGTTCTTGATGTACTCGAACATGCCAAACCAGTACATGATCGGCAGTGAAATCAATGTGCCAATGATGCCGTCGATGATTGCCGCACCCAGACGCGCGCCGCGCCCGGCCAGCACCGTTTCCTGCGTATCCTGGGGCTGGTGAATCTGGACATTGGGGGTTTCATACGGGTTGCTCATGCAGTACTCCTTTCCTTGGTCGTTGATTTGGATGGGATGGGTAATCTAGACGGGATATCGAAACACGTTGTTGTGATAATTGATCAACGCCACCAGCACAAATATCGGCATCAGAAAGCTGGTGAGCGAACACAGCAGGTTCAGCAGGAACAGCCGGTTCAGCAGCAGGCGCCGGTCGCGCGAATGCACATACAGATCCACCTGCACCTCATAATTGATCGCCAGCAGATTGGCGTACACCGGAAAATCCACCTTGCCGAAGTGGGCGTTCAGCGGCTCGCCGGCCGTCTCGCACTGATCGACAATCGCCTGCGCCCGCGCCAGCACCCAGCGGTTGTAGCGCAGCCGCACCACGGACAGAACCTTGGTGACCGCCACAATGACGAGCCCCGTGCCGATCAGGATGGCAAACGGAATCACGTCATCCGGCAAGGGCCAGAGCGTCATCGGTGAACACCTTTTTCTTTTTGCGGGAACTTCATCAACTGGACACCGGGCGACAGCATCTGCCGACAACAGGAAAGTCTGAACAGTTTAGACGAGCACACTGCGCCACGCAGTAGCCTGCGCCGTTCTGGACTAGTCTTGCTGTTATCCATTCTTTCAAAAGGTGAATCATGTTTCCGGAACTTTCCGCCCGCCTGCACACCGCCGCCACCGTCTTCTGCGCGCTGCTCTGTGTTGTGCTCAGCACATCCGCCCGCGCTGTCATTCTCGCCGAAGGCCAGCTGCTGACACCGCTCGCCCCGTCGTCACCCGGCAAGGAATTGCGACTGCTGCTCACCAGCCCGCTCGACCCGGCCAAGCCGGTGTGGGCCGCCTACCAGATCATTGCGCTCTCGGCCTCTGACGCACCCAAGGGCGAGATCATCATGGAGGCTTCGCTGGAAGGCGTGCCGGTCGACATCAAGGAACTGAAAGTGGTGTTCATGGCGGACCGGCTGGAACAGTCCCGCTCCGCCGGCACCATCGGCACGCTGCTGGAAGAACAATCCGGCAAAAGATCCCCCCAGGAACTCACTGAGTCCATGGGACCGGAGCTGTACGCGGCTTTCCAGGCGCTGAACGAGCAGCGCGGCACCATCCTGCAGGGCATGCGTGTCAGAACCTATCAACCGCCGGGCAACCCGGAAGCGCTGCTGATGGTATCGGTGGACAGCGCCAGCGGTATCCATCCGCTGCTGCTCAAGGTCACCGTCGGTCAGGGCGACATGCCACCGGACATCGCCGCAGCCGCCGAGACCCGGTTTTCACCGTCCACCCTCGCCGGCGGCGTCCTGGCGCTGTTTCTGGTAATGGCCTGGTTCCGCTGGCGCCGCT
>CAZBII010000035.1:0-33433 GCA_964491665.1 uncultured Moraxellaceae bacterium | reverse complement strand
CTTAAAACCTCAAGCATGCGTTAACGGGCCGGCCGGCCTTTGGTTGCAATGCACTCTGATAATGGCTAAATTACGCCCCCTTTCACGGACAGCCTGTTATAGCTTTGCGTGAAAACTGGTGAGGTGGCCGAGTGGTTGAAGGCGCACGCCTGGAAAGTGTGTGTACGTTAATAGCGTACCGAGGGTTCGAATCCCTCCCTCACCGCCATATTCAGTACCAGAAGAGCCCCGGCCAGTCCGGGGCTTTTTTATGCCTGTCTCCCCGGCCATATCGTCCATTTGGTGGTCGCCGATTCCCTTGCCATTCAGTAACATCTTCCCCTCAGTAACATCCCGGTCCTTTGCGAATCCCATTTTCCCCAGCCGACGAGAACAACAATGACGAATCTGCTCTGGAAACCCTCGGCCCAGCGACTTCTGTCCACCCGCCTGACTGCCTGGCAACACTGGATCAATACCGAATACGGCGTGCAGTGCCACGACTACCACCAGTTGCATGACTGGTCCGTGCAGAACCGCGAACAGTTCTGGCAGAGCATTGCCCGCTATTTCGCGGTGAAATTCCACACCCCGCCGGTGGCCGTGCTGGAAAACGATGTCATGCCCGGTGCCCGCTGGTTTCCCGGCGCCACCCTGAATTTTGCCGAGCATCTGCTGCGTCATCGTGGCAGCAAGCCGGCGCTCATCCGTTATCTGGAAAATGGCGACCGGCGCGAAACCAGTTATGACCAGTTGCGGGCGGACACCGGTGCGCTGGCGTACTGGCTGCGACAGCAGGGGATCCAGGCGGGCGACCGGGTGGTGGGCATCATGCCCAATACGACAGAGACCGTGGTGGGCATGCTGGCGGCGACCAGCTTGGGGGCCATCTGGTCGTCCTGTTCGCCGGATTTTGGTGTGCAGGGTTTGCTGGACCGTTTCGGTCAGGTGGAGCCGAAAATCCTGCTCTGCTGCGACGGCTATTTCTACAACGGCAAACGGGTGGACTGCCGCGAGAAAATCCGTGACGTGGTGGCGCAGTTGCCCAGCGTGCAGAAAGTGCTGGTGGTGCCAGTGCTGGATGCCGCGCCCGACCTTTCACTGTTTGCCAATGCGCTGCCGTGGGAAGCCGCGCTGGGCCACGTCTGCGAGCCGGAATTCGTGCCGCAACCGTTCGCGCATCCGCTGTATATCATGTATTCCTCCGGCACCACCGGCATGCCCAAGTGCATCGTGCATAGCGCGGGCGGTACGTTGCTGCAGCATCTGAAAGAGCATGGCCTGCACACCGACGTGTCCGAGCAGGATGTGATTTTCTATTACACCACCTGTGGCTGGATGATGTGGAACTGGCTGGTGTCGGCGCTGGCGCTGGGCGCGACAGTCGTGCTGTATGACGGCTCGCCCACCTATCCCCAGGCTGATTCGCTGTGGGGCATTGCCGAGCGCGAAGGCATCACCATTTTCGGCACCAGCGCCAAATATATTGCCAGCCTGCAGAATGCCGGCGGCAAACCGCGTGAAACCCACCAATTGCCGCAGCTGAAAAGCATCCTGTCCACCGGCTCACCGCTGTCGAATGAAAGCTTCAATTACGTGTACCGCGACATCAAGGAAGATGTGTGTCTGTCGAGCATTTCCGGCGGCACCGACATCATTTCCTGTTTTGCGCTGGGCAATCCCAATCTGCCGGTGCATGAGGGTGAGCTGCAGTGCAAAGGACTGGGCATGGCGGTGGATATTTACGACGAGGCCGGCCGCAGTATTTTCAATGAAAAAGGCGAGCTGGTGTGCACAAAGGCGTTTCCGTCAATGCCGATCGGTTTCTGGAATGATGCCGACGGCAAAAAATATCACGCCGCCTATTTCAGCCGTTTTCCCGGCATCTGGGCGCACGGCGATTTTGCCGAGCAACGCGACACCGGCGGCATGGTAATTCACGGCCGCAGCGACACGGTGCTCAATCCGGGCGGTGTGCGCATCGGCACGGCGGAAATCTACCGGCAGGTGGAAAAGCTGGAAGAAGTGCTCGAGTCCATTGCGATTGGCCAGGAATGGCAGGATGACGTGCGCGTGGTGCTGTTTGTGAAACTGCGTCCCGGTGTCACGCTGGACGATGAGCTGCAGAAGAAAATCAAGACCATCATTCGTGACAACACGACGGTTCGGCACGTGCCCGCGCGCATCCTGCAGGTGAGCGACATGCCGCGCACCATCAGTGGCAAGCTGGTGGAAATTGCGGTGCGGGATGTGGTGCATGGCAAGCCGGTAAATAACATCAATGCCATTGCCAATCCCGAGGTGCTGGCCGAGTTTCGCAACCGGGCGGAACTGGCGGTCTGAACCGGGTTGCTCCGGGTATAAGCCAAAAAAAAAGCCTGACGCTGTCAGGCTTTTTTTCTGCGCCGGATTTGCGGGATGCCGCCTTAAAGTGAGGCAACCTCGGCCTGCGGGATCTGCAGGCGCATCATTTTGTGGCGCTGTTCCTTGGCGGAATAGATTTCGTCGAACATAAACAAGTGCAGCGTACGCTTGACCAGCCGGCAGTTTTCACCGCTCATGCGTTCGCGGTAGATGCCGTTTTCCCACGCGTGCAGGTCGATGTAGGCAATCACGAACGCCATGGCCTGGCCGCGAAACTGGAAACCGAAGTAGCGTTTTTGCGGATCTTTTTCCCGTTCCACCAGCAGGTGCAGTTTGCTGATGATGTCGAGCGGATGCAGGCCCTGTTGCAGCAGCCACTGGTGAGCCTGGTCCGACAGCAATACCGATTCCTGATCGCCGGATTCGGTAATGAATTTCAGGAAGGCCAGATCGTGGCGCCGGGTCAGGCGATGGGAAAGTTTGAAATCAATCTTGCCGGCACTGCGGTCGCTTTTGCGGCTGTTGCCTTTGCTGCTGTCTATACTGCTGCTGTCGCTCATGATCAGCTCCCAGCTCTAAACTGACGGTCTGGCTTCAACACTAGCGCGAAGCCTGCGCTACTGTCTGTTTCTATTTGTTACGGATGGTTCTGGCAAAGGAATTGCTGTTGCTTTTGGAGTAACACTGGAAGGAAGCGTTTTGCAGGGATGGGGTTCCGGGCATTGCATATGGACAAGACTGCATGACTTATTCCGCGGTTCTGGGTCACACGACCTATCGATTCAATGAACTGAAAACCCTGCTGGCCAGAGCCAGTCCGGCCCGTTCCGGCGATTGTCTGGCGGGTATTGCGGCAGCCAGCAGTGAGGAGCGCGTCGCGGCGCAGTGGGCACTGGCCGACGTGCCACTGGCTGCATTTCTGCAGAATCCCCTGATTCCCTATGAAACGGATGAAGTCACCCGGCTGATTCTGGATTCCCATGACATGAAGGCGTTTGCCCCGGTGGCGCATCTGACCGTGGGCGACTTCCGCAACTGGTTGCTGTCGGATGCTGCGGATTCGGCAACGCTGGCGGCGATTCGTCACGGATTAACACCGGAAATGGCGGCGGCGGTGAGCAAGCTCATGCGCGTGCAGGATCTGATTCTGGTGGCGCGCAAATGTCAGGTCATCACCGCGTTTCGCGACACCATTGGTTTGCCGGGGCGATTGTCGACGCGCTTGCAGCCCAATCATCCCACCGACAGCGCGGCCGGTGTGGCGGCGTCGATCATCGACGGTCTGCTGTATGGCAACGGCGACGCGGTAATTGGCATCAATCCCGCCACTGACAACATCCAGCAGGTCACCACGCTGCTGCATCTGCTGGACGATTTCATTTCCCGTTTTGAAATTCCCACGCAATCCTGCGTGCTCACCCATGTGACGAACAGCCTGCTGGCGATGGAGCAGGGCGCGCCGGTGGATCTGGTGTTTCAGTCGATTGCCGGCAGTGAGGCTGCGAACCGCAGTTTCGGCATTCATCTGCAAATGCTGCAGGAAGCGCGACAGGCGGCGCTGGAATTGAAGCGCGGCACCGTGGGCAACAACGTGATGTATTTTGAAACCGGGCAGGGCAGTGCGCTGTCGGCGAATGCGCATCACGGCGTGGACCAGCAGACGATGGAAGCGCGGGCCTATGCGGTGGCGCGGGAGTTCGATCCGCTGCTGGTGAATACGGTGGTGGGATTTATCGGGCCGGAATATCTGTATGACGGCAAGCAGATTATTCGCGCCGGGCTGGAGGATCACTTCTGCGGGAAGCTGCTGGGTCTGCCGATGGGTTGCGACATCTGCTACACCAATCATGCCGAAGCGGATCAGGATGACATGGACATGCTGCTGACGCAGTTCGCGGTGGCGGGCGGCACTTTCATCATGGGCATTCCCGGTAGCGATGATGTGATGCTGAATTACCAGACCACGTCGTTCCATGACGCGCTGTATGTGCGCAAGGTGCTGGGTCTGAAACCGGCGCCGGAATTTGAGCACTGGCTCATCCGCAACGGCATTTTCAGCGAGGATGGCGTGCTGGCCACCGGCCGCGCACTGCCGGATTCCTTCCGCAAATGGCTGCAGCTGGAGCAACACCATGGCTGAGCGCGACGATCTGCTTTCCAGCAATAACATCATCACCAATGACTGGTCCGTGCTGCGGAACTACACGCCGGCGCGGATCGGGCTGGGGCGGGCCGGCACGTCTCTGCCGACGCAGGTGAATCTGCAGTTCCAGCTGGATCATGCCCGCGCCCGCGATGCGGTGCTGGCGCCGCTGGATCTGGCTCAGCTGCAACGGGATTTGCAGGGGATCGGCGTGGCGTCGCTGCGCGTGCGGTCGGCGGCACCGGATCGTCGCACCTATCTGCAGCGGCCGGATCTGGGGCGCCGGTTGCTGGAATCTGACTGGCATCAATTGCGTGCGCAGGCCGAACCCTGCGACATCGCAATTCTGCTGGCGGACGGTCTGTCGTCGCTGGCGGTGGCGCGGCACGCGCTGCCTTTCCTGCAACAGTTGCTGCCGTTATTGCAGCCGCAGTTCCGCATCGCGCCGGTGTGCCTCGCGGAGCAGGGGCGGGTGGCGCTGGGGGACGATGTGGGCGAGGCGCTGCAGGCAAGACTGGCGCTGGTGCTGATCGGCGAGCGCCCCGGCCTGAGTTCGCCCGACAGCCTGGGCGTTTATCTCACCTGGCAGCCGCAGCGGGGTCGCACCGATGCCGACCGCAACTGCATTTCCAATGTGCGGCCCGAAGGTCTGGATTACGCTGCCGCTGCCCGGACCTGCGCTTATCTGGTTCAGGGGGCGTTCCGGGCGGGTCTGAGCGGGGTCCAGCTGAAGGACCAGTCGCAAGTGCTGGAGCAGGCCGGTGTGGGGACGATTCCTTTCCTGAAATGAGCGGCCTGTCGCTCTGGCCGTTCTCCCGGAGAAAGGCGCAGGCGCCTTGAAAGCCTCAGCGTCAGCGGTGATACTTCGACAAATGTCGAAATGAAGGGAGAACACCATGAACAGATCCTGGGACGTGACCAGCTCCATCATCGCCTCCACCCTCATGGGCTGGCGCGGCAGCGTGGGCAGCCGCTCGGTGCGGCAACCGGAACAACTGCCCGAACTCTACGACCGCGAAGGCTGCCCGAAATGCCGGCTGGTGCGGGAAGCCATCACCGAACTGAATCTGGACGTGCGCATCATTCCTGTGCCGCAGGGCGGCAGCCGTTTCCTGGGTCAGCTGCAGGAAGTGTCCGGCGACGGCGCCGTGCCATTCCTGGTGGACCCGAATACCGATACAAAAGTCGGCGGCGTCGATCCGATCGTGGATTACCTGTTCCGTCACTATGCCGGCAAGGGCGCACCGAAACAGGTGCAGGGCAGTAGCCTGAACCTGCTGCGCTCCAAGCTGGCCACGGCGGTGCGGCAGCAGCAGGGCGTGAAGGCGGTGGCGTCGAAGCCGGCCGCGCAGGACCTGACCCTGTACAGCTTCGAATCCAGCCCCTATTCACGCATCGTGCGGGAAAAACTCAGTGAACTGGAGTTGCCCTACGTGCTGATCAACATCGGCAAGCAGCAGCGGGCGGACGTGGGCCCCTCCAACTTCCGCCTGCATCTGGGCCCCTACAAGCCGCTGCCGGACACCAAGCGGTCCGAGTTCTTTGCCAGGCATGGCAATGTGCAGGTGCCTTACCTGATCGATCCCAACACGGGTGTCGACATGTTCGAGTCGGCGGACATCGCCGCCTATCTGGACCGGACCTACCGGCGCTGATCCGGGCACGGGCGGGGTGCCAGCCGGCCCCGCCCAGCTGCCTGAAAAAACAGGCTTTTTTTCCGCTTCCGGCTGGACAGTTGCGGCTTGCTCTGCTTGCTTGAAGTGCCCTGCGAATTCCAGTAAAAAGGCGGTCAGTTGCCGCAACCGCTGTCCCGACCGCGTTTGGCTTCCCCCCTTTCCTAACCAGCGGCAAACCGATTCCAGCCCATGTTTTTCAGCGAAAACCGAAACCAGTTTTTCCGCCCTCTTGTCAGCAAATACCGCGAACAGATCGTCGAGTGCCTGCGCCTGCTCTACGAGCGCCAGTACAGCGAGAGCGCCGATTACGGCGAATCGCTGCAGCGCGAGCAGGTGGTGGAAATTTTCGAGGAAGCCCTGGCCCGCGCGCCCCTGCTGGACAGCGATGAGGGCGACGTGGAAACCCGCTTCAAGTCCGAGCGCGAGCAGGCCAGCTGGATTCTGAACCAGCTGCTGGAGCACGGCTGGCTGGAGAAGCAGGTGGACCAGGCCACGCTGCACAGCACCTTTCCCTTTTCTCGCATGGGCCGGCTGTTCACGCAGTCGTTTGCCGAACTGGGGCGGGCGTCGGTGCGCACCCGTCACCGCAACACGCGCAATACGCTCAACGCGCTGGAAGCCTTCGTCACACGGGGTGAAGTGCACGATCTGCTGGACGCCTACGAATATTCCGAGCGCATCATCAGCGATTTCACTGATGTGATTGCCGAGCTGGAAGAGCGCAAGCGCGAACTGGTGCGCGAAGTGGAAGCGCAGCTGTTGGTGCAGCAGGCCACCCAGCACTTTTTCGACTTCATGGAGAAACGTTTCCAGCCGGATCTGTCGGTGCGGCTGTCGGCCGACAGCGTGGAAAAACACCGCGATGCCGTGCAGGACGTGATTGACCGCATCCGTCGCAAGCGCAAGGAATTCAAGCACGACGCCGAGAAAAAACTGCGGCAGCTGGCGCCGGAACTGGCGCAGCCGGGACGCTCCGTTCTGTATTTCGTGCTCGACACCATTGAAGATCGCATGCGCCGCGCCGCTGATCTGATGCTGCCGGCGCTGCGCAAGGCGCTGCAGGGTTTCACCAAACGCGCCGACATCATCATCCGCCAGCTTTCCTACCTGAGCGCGCAGCGTGACAACGATGTGGTGGATATCTGCCGCCAGCTGGCGCAACTGCCGGAGGCGGAACAAAACGCGCGACTGGAACAGGCCGGTCTGGAACTGGCGCCGCTGCGGGTGCAGCTGATCGATCCCGAACAGGTGCGGCTCACCCAGCGGCGCGAACAGATGCCACTGGACACGCGGGTGGAGGAAGAACAGGGCATCAGCGAGCAGAACCGGCGCGAGATGCTGGTGCAGAATCTGCTGGATCAGGCGTTCGTCATGCACAACGAAGGTCTGCGCGATTATGTGGTGCAGGCGATGGCCGGCGGGCGCCGCATCAGTACCGCCGATCTGCCGGTGCACAACGCCCGCGAACTGCTGGCCATGGCACACGCCATTGAAACCGCCTCGCACCAGCATTTCGACAGCGACTACCGCTTCCGCGTCGAATACGCCGGCGGCCAGGGCAAGAACGCGTATTTCGATTCCTTTGATATTTTCCACATTGAACTGGTGCAGGCCGAATCGCCAGCGCCGGTGAATACTGCCGAATGAAACCATCTGCATGAATCTGACCGAACATTTGCAACAAAAACTTGCCGCCAAGCAATTCAGTCTGGACGAATTCAGCGAACTGCTGATCCGCCTGCTGGATTATGGCGTGATCTGCCGCGATGAAAGCCAGATCGAGGAACAGCTGTACGACCGTTATCTGCAGCTGCACGAACTGGTGGAGGACTATCTGCAACCGTTGCGCGTGCGCATCCAGCATGACCGGCGTTTCTGTTTCGTGCGGATTTTTCCGCCCGGCGCGCAGGTGCCCGGTCTGCCCGATGACGACGCGCAGCCGTTCAGTGGCGGTCTGCGGGCGCAGCTGGGGCAGCAGGAAGTGGCGGCGGTGCTGGTGCTGCGGGCGGAGTATGACAAGGCGCTGCGGGAAGGCCAGATCGACGAGCAGGGCTCGGTAATGGTGGCGCTGGAAGCGCTGGGCATTGCGCTGAAAAACCTGCTCAACCGCACCTTGCCGGTGAAAAAAACCGAGCGCGACCAGCTGTTCCGGCGCTTGCGCCAGTTACGCCTGATCCAGACCGCGCAGGGCTTCGATCCCATGCAGCCGGATGCCTGGCTGAAGATCCGGCCGTCGATAACCAGCTTCGTCAACGAGGCAATCCTGCACAACCTGGGCGCGGGCATTGTGCCGGTCATGGCGGAAGACGCGCGCGGCGATGATGACACTGACGACACCGTGCGTCCCGCTTCCACCCTGTTTGCCGTGGACGAGGAATAATTCATGTTTCTGAAAAAAATGCTCTATGTAAACTGGGGCAACATTCCGCAGCTGGAACTGGAGTTTGGTCCGGTGAATCTGTTTTCCGGCGGCAACGGTTCCGGCAAGACCACGGCGGCGGATGGTATCCAGACGCTGATGACGGCGGCTTACGAAAACCTGTTCAACTTCAATCCGGGGCAGGATGAAACCACGCAGCGCGGACGCGGTGGCAAACAGGTGCGCACGCTGGCGTCCTATGTGCTGGGCTGTGACGATGGCAGTTATGCGCGGCTGTCCACTACCGATGGTTATCTGGGCGCGGTGTTCGCGCCGGGACAGGGCGAAAAGGCAGAGGCCTTCACGATCCTGATGGGCATGCGCGCCCATCTCGACAGCGCCGGGAACCAGCGTCAGGCGCGTCTGGATGATGTGGTGTTTTTCATTTTGCCGGGCCATGAACTTAAACTTGAACATCTGGTGCGTGATTACCTGGACGGCAAGCACGTCGTGCCGATTCATGAACTGGACGATCTGCTGCAGCGCGAATTCGGCAAGAAATCCCTGGAAGTGTATGACAAGAAAGGCGCGTATCTGCGTCGCCTGTATGGTCTGCTGCGGGGTAAACGTGATGCCGTGTCGGACCGCGAAGCCAAGCATGCCGCGCGCACCTTTGCGAATTTCATGGCGTACAAGCCGGTTAAAAGTATCAACGATTTCGTGGCGGAAGAAATACTGGAGAAAAAGGATCTGGGCGAAGCGATCCGCACAGTGTCCGACCTGATGAAAACCATTCACGGCATGGAAGAGGACGCGCGCCATATCCGTGAATCGCTGGGCATCCTGCAGCAGGCATCGGCCACCAGCAGTCATTATGTCGAGCACTGGGTGCGCCGCGCGCTGCTGCGTTATCAGGAAGCCAGCCGTCAGTTCCAGCTCAAGCAGAAAGCGTACATAGATTCCAAGCAGCTGCAGAAAAAATGGCAGGACGAGATTCACGAGCGGGAAATGCGTCTGGCGGTGAATCGCGAGCGGCGCGCTGAAACCCACCAGCAGATCGTGGAGCTGGAAGCGCAGCGGCGCGGCATTTCCGTACTGAATGAGAAGGACCAGCTGCAGGCCAGTATCGAAAAACTGCAGCACTTATTGACCGGCAGGGCAGCACCCCTGCTGCAGCAGGACCAGCAGCTGCGGCGCAACCTGGATAGCACAAAACAGATTGCCGCCAGCCTGCAGCAGCAGTCCTGGGGCACCGATATTCCGGCGTTCGACCAGAAAAATCTGCGCGACGCCCTGCGTGCAGTGCTGAAACTGGAGCAGTCCCACAGTATCGACCTGCAGCGACTGTTCAATCGTGACTGGGTGGATATTGCGCCGCTGGAAGAATATCTCGACCGCGCCATCGAACTGGACACTGCGCATAACCAGTGGCATGACCGCCTGCATCTGCCGGTATCGGAGCAGGCGGGCAGTGTGCGTGACCAGCTGGCGGCACTGAAAAACGAATGGGAGCGCGAACTGCAATCCCAGCAACGTCAGCTGCAGCAGAAGGAAAAGGAAATTGCCCAGCTGGAAGCGCGCAAGGTGGCGTATCCGGCTGGGGTGGAAGTGGCGCTGAAAGCCATTCGCGCGCAGTGTCCGGACGCTGATCCGCGCGTGTTGTGTGATTACATCGAAGTGCTGGACCCACAATGGCAGATGGCGATTGAAGGCTATCTGGGGGGCGCGCGGTTTTCCATTATCGTGCAGCCGGACTATGAAGCCGAGGCGATCCGCATCGTGCGCAATCTGCCGGGCCAGCGCAATAGCGCGCGCGTGATCCAGGGCAGCAAGGCGCAGCGCGATGCCGAGCGCTTTCAGCCAGCGGCCGATTCCATCATTCATATTCTGAAATTCCAGCACAAGACCGCCGAATATTATCTGCGTGCCAGTTACGGCAGCGTGGTGCGCGTGCCGGATGCGGAAACACTGCGCTCCACCGCGCGCGGCATTACCAGCAATGGTCTGGCGTCGGGCAATTACAGCATGTGGCGTTGCGATATTCCCGACGCCGAACTGGTGTTTGGTCAGAGTGCCCGTGAGCGCGCCCTGATTGCCAAGCAAAAGGAACTGGAAGCCCTGCTGGCCAGCATGAACCGGCAGCAGCAACAGGTGGAGTTGGCGCAACAGCTGTTCCGTTCGGTCAGTAATGTGCAGTCCATCAGTTTTGGTCGCACGCTGCAGGAAATGCTGGATATTCATCGTCAGCTGAAGCGGGCCGAGCAGACACTGGCCCAGCTGGATACCACCGATTTCGAACGCCTTGAAGCCGAGCTGGTGCAGGCACGCCAGCGCTTTGCCGATCTCGAAGCCGATCTGAAGCAGCTGGAAAACGATCGCGGGCGGGCGCAGGCGGAACTGGAGAGCACCGGCAGAAAGGCCGCGCAGCTGGACCGGGAGAAGGAAGAGCTGCAACTGGAGGCCGAGCGTCACGAGTCTGCTGTGCGCCAGCTGCAGCAATGGCAATCGCAGTACGATGTGGACCAGCTGTTGCAGGATGCCGATGCGCAACTCACCGTTGATGATCACAGTTTCTATCGCGATGAATTGGCCAATATCGAAAAAATCCTGCAGCAGGACGCCAACAATCTGTTCAGCGTCATCATGCAGCATAACCAGCGCTGCAATCCGTTCGATGCCATCGTCTATGATCCCGATTCTTCCCAGCTGCACGAGCCGGCTTTCTTCAAGCGCATC
Organism: uncultured Moraxellaceae bacterium; assembly: GCA_964491665.1. Lineage (GTDB taxonomy): Bacteria > Pseudomonadota > Gammaproteobacteria > Pseudomonadales > Ketobacteraceae > Ch67. Next base: position 22,176 of record CAZBII010000035.1, on the reverse strand, counting down.
AGCGATCTGGTGGCGGAGGTGGATAATATCCGCAACCGTCTGCAGAACAACGTGCTGGTGGAAAAGCACGAGCATCTGACACAGCTGCGCGACCGCTTCAACGAAACCTTTGTCAGCCATTTGTGCCACAGCATCTATCAGGCCATCAACGAAGGCGAGCGGGCGCTGAAGGATCTGAACCGCGAGCTGGAACATCATCGTTTCGGCACCGATCAGGAGCGCTTCCGCTTCGCCTGGGAATGGGTGCCTGAGTTCAAGGAGTACTGGCGCTTCTTCAAGGAAGTGTCACAGCTGCCGAATCAGGGCGACGGTGTAAGCCTGTTCGATATGGAATTGCCCAAAGCAGTGCAGTCGGTGCGCGAGAAGCTGGTGGCCATGCTGCTGGATGAGGACGAGCAGAAGGCGTTTCGCGAACTGCAACGCATCGCCGACTACCGCCACTATCGCAACTATGAAATCTACAAGGAGCCGCTGGGCAAAGCGCCGATTCCGCTGAGCCAGTACGGCACCGGCTCTGGCGGCCAGCTGGAAACGCCGGCCTACATCATTCGTTCCGCCGCGATCACTTCGGCTTTCCGTTTCAATGAAGGCAACACGCATCTGCGCATGGTGCTGGTGGACGAAGCCTTTTCCAAAATGGATGAAACCCGCTCCCGCGAAGTGATCAGCTATCTCACCGATACGCTGGGCCTGCAGCTGGTATTCATCATGCCCACCAGCAAATCCGGTCCGTTCATGGACATCATTTCCAACCAGACCGTGTTTTCCAAATGCCAGAGCACGCGCAAGATTGGCGAGCTCAATACTCGGGTGCTGGTGGATCGCAAGGAATGCAACCAGGATCGCATCAAGGCGCTGTGGCAGCAGCAGCGTGCATCGATTCGCGAACAGGCGACGCTGGATTTCATGGAAGGGATTGAATGACCACGGTGGAGTGTCCGCTCTGGGTGCGGGAAGAACCTTTCCTCCAGCTGCTGCTGAAGCGTCTGCTGCACAAGGCGGAAACCGGACATCAGCCCCGTCTGCGCATCAGTGAGAAAACAGCCTGGTGCGCGCCGCTCTTCGATTTCAATCAGAATCAGGGTCCGCGCCTTTTTGGCTTGCTGCAGCTGCTGGCCGAACCGGCCCTGGATGTGCTGCAGATCCGGCTTTCGACGAAACGCAAAAAGCAGTTTGAAACTGAATATGAAGGCTCGCATGTGGAGCTGAAACTGTCGGCAGTGCCGCAGGTGCGTAACTGGCTTGGCTTGCCCGCGTTCGATGAATACCGTCTCAGCATGCAGGATGCGGTTTATCGACAGCGCACCGTGTTTGCCGATCATGGCGCGTCGCTGCTGGCGGCCATGCAGTATCTGAAGGTGCCAGACAAAACCACGGATGATGTCATCGCCGCGTTTGCCCGCATTCCGCAGATGGGCGAGCACTGTCTGTCATTGCGGGAGTTGTCCGCCAGCTGTTTCTGGGGAGATTCCAAGTATCTGGACAACCGGCAGGATCTGCTGGAGAAACTGTTTCCGCCTGTAATGCTGTCACTGTCGCGACGGACGCGGCTGTTGCAGGTGAAATTGCCTGCGCACATCGAGGGCGTGCTGATCATCGAAAATCAGGACACATTTGTGCGCGCCTGTCTGGGGAGGCTGCAACACGCCGAAAATCTGGCAATCGTCTACGGCGCCGGATTCCGTGCTACAGCCGAGGATATTCGCATGCGGGATCGCGTCATTTTTTCCACTCTGGAAAGTTCCGGCACGGCAGAAGTCAGGTTCCGCTTCGAAGATGCCTGGTTTGGCGATGTTCATCCGCTTCCCGTGTATTTTTTTGGTGATCTGGATTATGCCGGCATGGCGATTCTGGCGAGTCTGCGCAGACAGTTTGGCGGGGCGCAGGCGTGGCAACCGGGTTATGAACGGCTGCTGCGGCATTTACTGACTGGTGCTGGCCACAGCGCAGAACAGGCAGATAAAGCGCTGCAGAAGGCGGTTTCCGCCACTGGTTGTGAATATGCAGATTCGAAGCTCATTCCCGCGTTACGGAAAACCGGACGCTTCATTGATCAGGAGTTTCAAACAGCGTGAGTACATTCCATTCCAGCCGCATCACACTGGAAGAAACGGTCACAGATGCGTTGCCCAACGTAACCGACTTCATCGCTGCAAAGACCGGCCTGTCGAAAGGCCGCATCAAGCATGCGCTGAACTGCGGTGCGCTGCGCATCAAAAAATCCCGTGGCGGTTTCCAGCGCGTGCGGCGTGCCACGGCAGCAGTGCCAGCCGGCAGCACACTTTCATTTCATTACGATGAAAATCTGCTGGCGATCAAGCCGCCGCAACCGGAACTGCTGCTGGATCTGCAGCAGTACAGCATCTGGTTCAAGCCACCGCTGGTGCTGGCGCAGGGCAGCGAATGGGGCGATCACTGCAGTCTGTTGCGTCTGGCAGAGCTGCATTTCCAGCAGAAGCGTCAGTGTTTTCTGGTGCATCGACTGGATCGTGAAGCCTGCGGCCTGATGCTGGTGGCGCACACCGGGCAAATGGCTGACAAACTCAGCCATCTGTTTTCTTCGAGGGAAATGGAGAAGCACTACCGGGTGCGTGTGACCGGTCGCATGCCGTCAGTCGAAGGCAGCATCACCACGCCGCTGGATGGCAAAAACGCGACTACCCATTTTCGGGTACTGGAAGAAAATGACAGCAGCAGTCTGTTGTCGGTGCAGATCGAAACCGGACGCAAGCATCAGATTCGCCGACATTTATCCGAAATGGGGCATCCGGTGCTGGGTGATGCCCGTTATGGTGAATCCGCGCCGGGCGGATTGCACCTTGCAGCCGTTCGTCTGGGTTATCAATGCCCTGTTCAGGGGCGCCGGCTGGAGCTGGAACTTTCCCCCGAAAAAATCGGCCGTTACTGGTATTAAATCCCCGTTGACGGACAAGTGGTTAAGGCTATAATCGGAAGAGCATTGCCCAAAGCAGTGTGCCAAAGTGATTGTTCAAAACGAAAAAAAACCTTCAAGATTTTCTCGTCGTGATCATCATCAGTAACTCCCTGCCGCCAGCCTTGCGTCGAGTCACAGCGCCTTCGGGTACTACGTAAATTCTCAGGTCAGAGTCAGGAAATTTTTATGGCAAATGCTTCAACAGGCAAAGTTAAATGGTTCAACGAATCCAAAGGTTTTGGTTTTATTGAGCAGGATAACGGCCCCGATGTATTCGTTCATTTCAGTGCAATCAGTGGTTCAGGTTTCCGTACCCTGACCGAAGGTCAACGTGTATCGTTCAATGTGACGCAAGGCCAGAAAGGCCCGCAAGCTGAAAACGTACAGGTTATCTAAGCGACAGCAAAAAGGGTGAAGTCAAAAGCTTCACCCTTTTTTGTTTGGTTCAGTTTTCCTGAGGATGCAGGTGAAAATTCATCTGCGGAGAAGGTGTTTTTATTCCCGCAGCGTCAAACGCTTCCTTCACTTTCTCGTTGGTATTCCAGTACACATCCCAGTAGTCCGCTGACTTCACCCACGGGCGCACGACAAAGTTCACCGATTTTTCCCCCAGTTCTCCCACCGCAATTGTCAGCGCCGGATCACGCAGCACACGCACATCGTCATTCATGATTTTGTTCAGGATTTCTTTTGCCAGACGCAGGTCGCTGTCATAGGAAATGGCAAAGGTCATGTCGATGCGGCGGGTGGGTTTGGCGGAATAGTTGGTGATGGTGCTGCCGTAGACCTGGCCATTGGGCACGATCACTTCCTTGTTGTCGCCGGTTTTCAGGTTGGTGGTGAATATGCCGATGTGCTCCACCACACCGGTAACGCCGGCCGCTTCAATCAGGTCGCCATTCTTGAACGGCCGGAAGATTATGAGCATGACGCCGGAGGAAAAGTTCTGCAGCGAATCCTTCAGTGCCAGACCGATGGCGATACCCGCGGCACCCAGCAGGGCGACCAGTGATGTGGTGTTGATACCCAGCTGCTCCAGCGAGGCAATGATGACAAACAGCATCAGTACCCACTCGATGATCGACGCCAGGAAGTTCACCAGCAGTTCGTCCATCTTGCCGGCCCGCATGCCGTGCCTCACCAGTTTGGTGATCATCTTCGCCAGGAACCGCCCGACGATGAATACGATCAGCGCAGTACCGATGCTGATCAGCCAGTGCATCAGAATTTCCTGCGAGAATTCCTTGGGAATATATTTTTCCAGCATGATTTACCCTCCAGTTGGTAGTTGCAGGACCATACTACCTGACTTTTGGGGTAATGCTTACGGCTGCAGCAGGCGCACGCTGAGTTTGACGAAATCCGCCGAGGTGATGATGCCCACCAGCTTGCCATCCACCACTACTGGCAGGCAGCCGTGTTTGCTTTCCAGAAAATAGCGGCCGGCGTCCAGCAGGGGCAGTTGTGGTTGTACGGTTTCGGCGTCACGGCTCATGACCTGGGTGACCGGAATGCGCGACTCGGCGCTTTCGATGGCGGCCAGCCCCTGACTGCCGGCGATGCTGAAGGCGTGACGCAGCACTTCCTTCTGGGTAACCAGCCCCATGAATTCGCCGGTCTGGCTGTTCACCACCGGCATGTGGCGGATGTGGTGATCGCGCATCATCTTGTGGGCGGTGGCCAGGGTATCCTGCTCGGTGCAGTGCAGAACATTCGTGGCCATGATGTCCTGGGTAATGCGGGGAATGCCCATCAATTGCCTCCTTTGCTGATCGGTTCGGTGCTCATTCTGGCCGCCAGGTGGCCTGCAGGTGGACGGAGCGTGCCATTTCCGTGCGATACGGGCCCTGGATGGTGTCCTGGAACTCGGTGCGCGGTGACGAGAAAATATCACGCCCCACCAGCGCCAGATCCACTTCCGGCGTGGCGCGGTAGCCCAGCCGCAGATCCATGTCCGTGTAGGCTTCGATTTCGTCGTCCGGCAGTTCGTCCATGTATTTCACGGTCCAGTCGAATTCCCACAGGTCGCCCAGTTCATGCTGCGAGCGCAGCAGGGCCTGGTGTTGCGGCGACTGATCGCTGAGTTCCAGGGCGCCCAACCCGTCGTGGCCGGCGTCCGGTTCCACTACCAGATTGAAGTAAGAATAGGCCAGCTTCAGTTGCCAGGCCTCCAGCGGTGCCCAGTTGGCGGCCAGTTCGAAGCCGGTGGAATGGGCCTCCGCCTGGTTGCCGTAGGTCAGGTTGTAGATGTAGGTGTAGGCCAGATTGGGAACGTCCAGGCGGACGGTGGCGGGCACGGCGTCGAAGGTGCGCAGGTTCTTGTAGTCGTTGTAGTAGGTGGTGGCGTCCACGAAGACGCGCGGGGTGATCTGGTGGCGATAGCCGATTTCCCACGCGGTGACCGATTCCGAGTCGTAGTCCTCGTTGCCGGTGAGGCTGCCGAACACCGTGCCGTTCACCAGCGCCGGGAAGCGGATGGCGGCCAGCTGGCGGATGCGGGCTTCGGTCTCGGCGGGCAGGCCATTGCGCACGGTAATGCCCTGGGCTGCCCGCGACGGTGTGGCGATGGCGCGGGAGACGGCCGTCCACAGGGTGATGTCGCTGTCGGGTGTCCACAGGAAACGGGCAGTGGGCTGGTATTCGAAATCGGTGAAGGCGGTGGATTCCAGTTTGACGCCCAGGATGGTGGCGAACTGGCTGCTGAAGCTGATTTCATCCTGCAGGAACAGCGTGCCCTGGTCGTAGTCCAGATCCGGTTCGTTCAGGTCGAAGGCGAAGGTGCCCTCGAAGTGGTCGCTGATGAAACGGTAGTTCAGGCCCAGCGTGAGTCGGTTCATGGTCATCTGGTGCAGGTTGTACTGGTAGTCGACATCGACTGTGGTGCGACGGTAGGCATAGGTGCTTTCGTTGCGATCGGTCCAGTCGACGTAGGTCTGCACTTCCTGTGAATCGCCGTTGCTGAACGGATGCTCCCAGCGCAGCAGCAGGTTGGCGTTGTCGCTGCCAATATCTTCCTGGAACTCGGGAATCTGCGCGGCGACATAAGGATACAGCGCGAGGTTGTTGTTCTTTTTCAGGTTCTGGTAATCGCCCTGCAGGGTGAAGCGGTCAGAATCACCGTTGTCCCAGTCGGTGCGCAGGCCGAAAGCCTTGGCTTCGTATTCGTCGTCGGAACGGCTGTCACCGCCTGCGCTGTAGGACTGATCCTGATCGCGGTACTGGCCGGAGACGCGCAGGGTGCCATTGCCGAATTCGTGGCCGCTGCGGGCGCGCACGAAACGTTTTTCAATGTCGCCGGCGCCGGCGGTGACCACCTGCCCCACGGTGTCGGCGCTGTGACGGGTGATGATGTTGATAACACCGTTCACCGCGTTGGAACCCCACACGCTGCTGCCGGGACCGCGAATGACTTCGATGCGGTCGATGTCTTCCAGCAGGGGCATTTCCGCGTCCCAGTAAACGCCCGAGAAGAGGGGCGTGTAGACGCTGCGACCGTCCACCAGTACCAGCAGCTTGTTGGCGAACTGGCTCTGGAAACCGCGGGCGGTAACGGCCCAGGTGTGGGCATTGATGCGGGCCACTTCAAGGCCGGGTGCCTGCCGCAGGATTTCCGGCAGCGTGGTGGCGCCGGAGCGGCGGATGTCGTCCTGCGAGATGACGTGCATGGCAGCGGCGGTGTCGGCGAGGGTTTGCGGCCGCTTGGTGGCAGATACAACTTCAACGTTCATCAGTTGGGTCAGTTCCAGGCCGTACAGATCGCCATCCGAGTCAGCCTGAGTGGTGGTGCAAAGTGGTGCGAGCGCCAATGCGAGCATGGTTTTTTTTATCATGTTGACAACCATTCAGTGGGGGAACAGTTATTCAGCTTTTTCCTAATGCTTTTTGAGTATACGCAGTAAGTTTTAAAACGCGCAATTTTTATAAGAAGAAGAGTGGAATGAATGCGTGGGTCGTGCGGAATTTGTCCACGTCAGGACAGGTGGATCGGGTATTGCCTGTGGCGGCTTTGAGAGCCTGCGTCAGGTTTAACCGAGCAGGTTCAGCACGCCCTGCGGTTGCGCGTTGGCCTGGGTGAGAATGGCGATGCCGGCCTGCTGCATGACCTGCGTCTTGCTCAGTTGCGCGGTTTCGGTGGCGAAGTCGGCGTCGCGGATGCGGGAACGGCTGCCGGCCAATGCTTCGCTGACGGCGCTCAGGTTGGAAATGGTGGATTCCAGCCGGTTGACGATGGCGCCCAGTTCGCTGCGCTGCGAGTCGATGTACTGCATGGCGGAATCGGCCAGTCGCACACCGTCGCCGGGATTGGTGGTGAGATCGATGTCGTGCACGCCCAGTTCCCAGCTGCCGAAGGCGCCCATTTCCACGTCGATGGCGTCCAGTGCCTCGGCACCGATATGCAGGGAAAAGCTCGGGCCGGAGAACATGCCGTAGGCGTCTTCCACCACCAGCTTGAAATTCTTCAGCGGCTTGTCGGCGGCACTGTCGTTGTTGGGCAGAATGTCGGCAGCGGTAAGAACGTCACCACCGTCCGCATCGAGTCCGCCGATGGCGCCGGTGTCTTCGTTGGTGAGGTCCATGCTGTTGATGTAGTTTTCATCGTCGGCGGCGAACTGGGTGTTGAAGTCGGATTCGCTGGCAAAGGCGCCGCTGCTGGCGTTGGTGAGTGCATCGTCCAGGGTGGAACCGGCATTGCCGGCCAGATAGGTCATGATGTCCTTGATGCCGTTGCCGCCGGCTTCCTTGATCTTGTCGTGCATGTAACGGGTGGCGACATAGGCGGCGGAATAGCCCTCGCTGGAGGCAATGCTGCCAAAGGCTGCGGCGACGCCGGCCACGCCCACGTTGGCGATGTCATTGACCACGCGTTCGTCGGCGCCATGTATGAATTCGGCGGCGCCTTCCTTGAACCAGCTGGTGATGCCGGAAAACGTGGTGGCGCGGCCCATTACGGCATGCACCATTTCGTGGGCGATCACGCGATCATTGTAGAAAGGTTGGGTGCCGCCGTTGGGCATGTTGGGCGGATTGAAATCGTCCAGGTCGATGTTGAGCGTCATGCCTTCGGTCTTGCCGTCGGCGCCCACGTAGCCACTGACGGAAGCCAGGGCGGTGGCACTGGTGAAATCGAGATTCACCCGCATGATGTTGCCGTCGGACTTGATGCCGTAATAGCTTTCGATGCGCGTTTCCGCTTCTGACAGCCAGTAATAGCCCAGTCCCTTGATCACCGCGCTGCGGTTCTGGTCCTCGAAATCGGAACTGCCGGCGCGCTGGAACAGTTTGCGGCCGCCGAAGGTGGTGGTGTTATTGACCTTGTCGATTTCGTCGATCAGCTGGTTCACTTCAGACTGCAGGGATTTGCGGTCTTCGAACGACAGGCTGTCGGAGGAGGCCTGCAGGGAAAGGTCGCGGATGCGGCGCAGGTTGCCGGTGATTTCGTCGAGTGCGCTTTCGGCGGTCTGGGCCAGCGAGATGCCGTCGTTGGCGTTGCGCACAGCCTGGCCGGTGGCGTTGATCTGGGTGGTCATGCGGTTGGAAATGGCGAGTCCGGCGGCGTCGTCTTTCGCGCTGTTGATGCGCAGTCCGCTGGAGAGCCGCTGCAGGGTCTGGCTCAGACCGGCACGATTGTTCTCCAGGTTGCGCTGGGCGTTCAAAGAGGAAAGGTTGGTGTTGATGTTCAGCATAGGCCGCCGCCACAAAATTCCCTTGTCTGGAATGATGTCGGCTGATGGCGGGGCGGCTTTAGCCCGGCGCTGAAAAAAAATCAGGCCGGGGTGGGGTTGGCGTGGGTGGTGGTGGCGGTGTCCGACAGTCGGTCCCGCAGGTTCAGGAAGGGCTTTTCCACCAGCAGCCAGCACAGGATGCCCACCAGCACCGACAGCAGCAGTGAAAGGGTGAAGCTGGTCAGCAGTGTCATTCCAATCAGGGTGTTACCTTCGAATGCAGTCTGCGTGTCGAGGTTGTAATGCACGTTTTTCACCACAATTCCAATGATCAGCATGTGCACCAGGTACATGGAGTAAGTCAGCTGGCTGAAGGGTTGCCAGCCGCGCCAGGACAGGAAGCGGGTCAGCCAGCCGGTGCGGCCCGGAATGAGAAATGCCTGCAGCATGAACCAGCCCACACACAGGGCGAACAGGTTGTGGTGCGTCACCATGTAGAGTTTCAGGAAGGCGGAGGGATGGCCGTGGGCGGTCTGGTTGACCGGGTAGAACGCCAGCGTGAGAAACAGCAGCAGCATGCCTCCGCTGATGAGCGCACGGCGGACGGCGTGGTGTTGCAGCCAGTGCAGCAGTGGCGCGCGCCGGTGCAGGTAGAGATGCGCGCACATCACACCCATGATGAACGGCCCGCAGCGGGTGAGCAGGTTGTCGTACAGCTTCTCGTAATAGATCGCGGAAACCTGCGGATCGGCCAGCAGTGCCTGCATGTGATGCTCCTGCAGGTCGGGATACCAGAGGATCACCAGCGCCCGGGTGGCAAATGACAGCGCCAGCAATGCCAGCATGCCGTTCCAGAACCGGTGCGGATGCTTCACGGTCTGCGGCCTGAACAGCCACAGCAGGATCAGCGGCAACAGCAGGTAGAACTGTTCTTCCACCGCCAGCGACCAGGTCCAGCGCAGGGCGCTTTCTTCCACCGGCAGAAAATTGTTCACGTACAGCAGATTGGCCCACAGGGTATCGGCATTGGGTCCGTTGCCCAGCCAGTACAGCAGCGCCACGACCAGATAGATGGGTGTCAGGCGCAGGTAGCGGCGGAAGTAGAAGCGGGGCAGGTCGATGGTGCCGGTGCGATCGGTTTCCTTCAGCAGGATCAGGCCGATCAGGAAGCCGCTGATGATGAAGAACAGGTCAACGGACTTGTCGGCATTCCAGATCCACCAGCCGGCCCAGGGCACAGCATCCGCCAGCTGGAAAAACTGTTCCTTGCCGTAGACCAGCGAGTAGATCAGCACGGTGTGGAAGGCCAGAATCCAGGCGAAACTGAAGAAACGCAGGCCGTTGATGAGATGGAAAGTGCTGCGGTCGGCGTGGGTGAGGGCGCCGAAATTGGCGGGCACCGACCAGCATTTGAATAACGTGAGCAGCATTGCCCCGGTGGAGTCTCTGCGTCCTGGCATGAGTTTCCCTGTTTCTTTTTGTTTTATCAGACTCGATGGTCACAAAGGTAAGCCAGTCTTTCAATTCCTCCAATGTGCAAACTGCGTCAGTTTGTAACCGGATGGCAAGTGACCTTCATTCAGCTGCAATGCCGTGCAGGCGGTCGTCCGCCAGTTTGAGCAGGCTGGAGCGTCCGGTGGATTCCGACAGGCAGCTGCAGCCGAGGTTGATGGTGCAGTCGCGGAAGCCTTCCTGCTGTAACAGCCGCTGCAGTGGCGCCAGATCCCAGTTGACCGATTTCTGGGTGAGCACGACAAATTCGTCGCCGCCTATGCGATAGACGTTGTGATTGCCGGTCTGCTCCTGCAGCCACTGGCCGATCAGCAACAGCAGGCGGTCGCCTTCGCGCGTGCCGCGGTTGGCGTTGGTCTGCCGCAGCGTGGTCACTTCGAAAAATGTCAGATAGAAATCCTTGAGAATGCCTTCCTTGCAGTAGGCCTCCCAGGCGCGCACGTCGCGCTCGAAAGCCGTGCGGTTGGGCAGCTGGGTGAGCGGATCGGTGGCCGCGCGGGTGTCCTGCTGCGGGCGTTCGCGCCGGACCAGGTTGGCCCGTTCCACCAGCCCCAGCATGAAGGCAAACATGGCCAGCACCTGCGCGCGCGTGCCCAGCAGGATGTCGTTCTCGATGATCTGCAGGTGCAGCACCTGGTCCAGGCGGTGACAGAAGGCCGCGAGCAGGAGAATGCTGCCGCCGGCCAGCAGGAAGCGGGTGCCGGTAAAGCCGTTGTGGGCGCGCCAGAGGGTGATCGTCACCAGCAGGATGAGGGTGACGGTCAGCGCCGCCTGCAGCACCAGCGTGTAGTAGTTGGCCGGCAGCAGCAGTCCGCCCAATCCGCCCAGAAACACGAGCAGTGCGGTGCCGTCCAGCAGGCGTCCCGGCCAGTGGGAGCGCTGCAGTTTCAGGTAGCAGCGGGCGAACTGCAGCGCGCTGGCGCCAGCGGCAAACAGCGGCAGGTACAGCAGCGCTGGATGAGCCGGCAGCGCCACTCCATACAGCAGGATCTTCGCCTGCGCCGCCCACGCCAGCGCGCCGCTGATCTGCACCAGCGCGCACCAGAACCAGGTCCAGTCCCGCGTGGGGATGAACACCAGGATCTGGTACAGCGCGAGAATCAGCAGGGCGCCGATCGCAATCAGCAGCTGCGTGTTGTAGCTGAAGGTTTTCGCCTGATAGTCGGTGGCGGGCAGGATGGAGAACACGGGATGGGTGGCGCCCAGCGGACTTTCCACACAGATCCAGATGCGGGTGAGGCTGTTGGCCGGCAGATCCAGTGTCATGCCGTAACGCAGATCGAACGGCCACAGCACGCGAAAGCCCTGTTCCAGAATCTGCTGGCGCTCGCCGGTCTGCACGTGGGCGGTCAGGCGGGCGGCGATGATGTTGCCGGTATCCAGGGTCCAGCGGGTTTCGCGGCTGTGATTGATCAGGTTGAACTGCACCCAGTAGGTGGTGTCGCGGCGGTGCAGGCGGGTCAGCGGGATGCGTTGTGTGGTTTCGGGCACGGCCAGTTGCGGATTGAGCGCTTCCCGCGTGGAGAACATCTGGCCGCTGGTTTTCAGAAAAAATTCCCGCGCCTGTGACAGCTCCACGGTTTCGGCGCGGACACTGCCGGACAGTATGAGCAGAATCAGCAGCAGCCAGCCGGGATTACACATGGGCTTGTTCCTGTGCAGGGTTGGACAGTGGAAACTGGACATGAAAGGTGCTGCCAACGCCCACGCTGGATTGCACGCCGATGGTGCCGCCCAGCAGCGACGTGAGCAGGGCGGCGATGGACAGGCCCAGACCGCTGCCCTCGATGGTTTTCAGCTGCACTTCGCGGGCGCGGGTGAAGGCTACGAACAGGTTGTTGCGGATATCGTCGGGAATGCCACTGCCGGTGTCGATCACGCTGATGCGGCAGAACGGGCGCTCCGCTTCGCCCAGGGTGGTGAGTTCCACCGTGACGGAACCGCGCTCGGTGTATTTGATGGCGTTGCCCAGCAGGTTGTTGATGATCTGGGTCAGCCGCACCGGATCGGTGTGCAGGATCAGGTCGTCAGATTCGAAACGGGTGTGCAGGGCGATACCTTTTTCCGCGCAGTCGTCGGCCATGGTGCGGCAGATCATGGTGAGCAGCTGAGCCACGTTGACCGGCTCGGGCTGCACATCCATGCGGCCGGCTTCGATGCGGGACAGGTCCAGCAGGTCGTTGATCAGGTTCAGCAGCATCTTGCCGCTGGTCAGGGTGCTGGTGAGCCCTTCGATTTCGCGCGGGGTCAGGCGGTCGGCGGCGGATTTCAGCAGACGCCGGCTGAAGCCGATGATGGAATTCAGCGGCGTGCGCAGTTCGTGCGACATGTTGGCGAGGAAAATCGTCTTGTGCTCGTTGGCCTGCACCAGTTCGACACGGGTGCGCTCCAGTTCGTCTTTCTGGTGCTGCAGTTGCAGCGTGCGTTCTTCCACTTCGCGTTCGGTGGCGGCCTGGTGTCCGGTGATGATCATCAGCAGGTTGCCCAGCAGGCTGCTCAGGATCATGCCGCCGGCCAGCACCATCCACACATACCAGGTGGAGTTCTGGTCGAGGTAGCGGCGGGTGAGGGGGAACACGACTTTCCAGGTCTGGTCCGCAATTTTCAGGTCGTGAATGATGCGCGGCATGTCGGCGTCGTGCATGCCGCGTGTGACGGCCAGTTCGCCGCTCTGATTGATGATGGGTTTTTGCAGAGCGTCATCGAAGATGGTGAACGAGATCGCCTTGCGCCGGACGGCCGGCATCACCGTATCCACCAGCGCGCTGAAGCGCACGATTTCCAGCAGCAAACCCTGGCCCTGCTCAACGTTGGGACGGGTGACCGGTTCCACGATCAGGATGGCGGGGCTGTGCAGGTCATCCTGTGCCAGCTGCATCAGACTGCTGGCAGCGTATTGCCCGGTGGCGAGTGCCTTTTCGATGGCGCTGCGGCGCGACGGTTCGGAACCCAGATCCAGCCCCAGTGCCTTCTGGTTGGCAAATTGTGGTTCGGTGTACAGCACCGGGTAGTACACTGGGCGCTCGCCGGCCGGCCGGATCTGCAGATTGGCGTCGAATTCGGTGAAGGCGAAGTCATCCAGGCCATCGGCCCGCGCCAGGGCTTCCACCTGCTGGCGCTGCGCGGCGGGCACGATGGGCAGCCATTCCAGTGCCGCGATGCCCGGTGTGGTGGCGAGGATGCCGGCAGTGAAGGAACGGAATTCCTCCCGCGACACGAACGTGGAGGCGTCATAAAAACGATGCAGCGAGGCCAGCACGTTGAGGGCGATGCTGATCTGGCCGCGAATGCCGTTCATGATGTCGGTGGATTCGCTGTTCAGGCGTTCGGTGATGCGGATGCGCTCGTAATGCTGTGCGGTGGCGAACAGGGTCATCACCAGCAGAAACATCAGCAGCATTGGCGTGGCCACCCACGATTTGCGCCAGGCCCGCACGTCCTGCCGCGACGACGCCAGCATCAGGATCAGTGACGTGAAAAAGAACACGCCGATGGCGTCACCCACCCACCAGTTGAACCAGGCATACGGAATGGCTGACAGCGTCTGCAGCCCAAAACCCAGCAGCACCAGATTCCCGAGCGAGGGATTGATCATGCAGCCAATGACGCCGCCCAGCAGATTGATGGAGAAAATCTGTCGCGGCACATCGAAACGCCAGGGCGCGCGGGTGAGGCGGGTCACCAGGTAGTGCGAGCCAAGAGCCTGCACTGCGGCACCACCGCCAATCAGCAGCGCCACCAGTGTCGACTGGAGCATGTGTCTGGTGGATGCCGGATCGAAGCCGACGCCCAGATTCACCAGAAACGATCCCAGCAGCACACCCGGCCAGCAGCGTGGCCCCCACAGCAGCAGCGCCGCCAGCGCCATGCCGGACGCCGGCCACATGGGCGTGGCGTAGCCCGGCGGAATCGCCAGCAGCAGACCGATCCGCCCGAGCACGAAATAGCCCACCGCCACCAGCAGGATCTGCCAGTGCAGTGCAAGACGCAGTGGTTGGGCGGCGGTGGCGTTTGTCAGTGTCAGACGTCCTTCGGCATGTCGAAATTCAGCTCATTGATATGCGGCTTGAACAGGAATGCCAGCTGCTGCAGCGACTGGTTCAGGGTCGGCAGGAACGATTGCGCGAAGATATCCAGAATCGTCAGTGCATTCAGGGTGGACTCCGAGGCCGAAGCCCGCTTCAGCCGTTTCGCGATGTGCTGGTTCACCTGGTGGATATTCTCGTACACCTGTTTGAGGTCGGAAAAATGACTGCCGCTTTCCGGATCGGCCGGATCGAAAAACTGGAAGAACAGGAAGGTGGCGCAGGCGCGGAACAGGGTTTCATCCTGGGTGGCGAAGGGCAGGTGGAACCAGGCCATGGGCTTGAAGAAACCGGTGTGCGGGCAACCGCTGGTGGCCATGATCAGACCGATCAGCGAGCGGTAGGCGTCCTGCACGGTGGTGTAGCTTTCGATGGTCATGTTGTCCTTGTTCACGCGCACCTGCACCGATTCAAATGCCGGGTGCGGGCTGAAACTCATGATCGGCGCGATGCGCAGGGCCAGCGGGCAGAATTCGGTATTGGCGGATTTCAGCGGGCAGATGCTGCACTTGTCCACCTCCAGACGCGCCCAGTCCGGCGGCGCGCTCACGGGTGCAGGATGTTCCAGCGTGTCGGGATCCAGGTCGATCTGGTACTGGAATTCTTCCCCCGATTTGAAGATGAATTCATAGCGGATGCGTTTGCTGTACTTTTTATCCATGACACAATCCAGTCCTGCGTTAGGTTCTTATCGCGTATCGGTTTTTTCCAGTATAGGTAATTTTCTCCGGATGACGGCACAGAATGCCCTGCAAGCCCTTGAATTGCTGATGCCCGTCCTGCAGCTGCAACGCTGGCGGCTGCCCATTCTGGTGCAGGGGCAGCAGGTCCGTTGCCGCGAGTTGGCCGGCAACCTTAGCCGCCTCTTGCTGCATCCACTGGCGCACACGGACGGGGCGGTGTTGTGGGTGGCGCACAATCCGCCGTCGGGGGCCTGGGTGTTGCCGCCCGGCAAGGCCAATCACGAACTGGGGCGTGAAGCCGGTGTGGTGGTGGTGGATCTGTTCGACGGTCTGGCGGTGGATACGCTGGCGGCGGTAGCGGGTCTGGTGCGGGCTGGTGGTGCGCTGTTCCTGCTGGCGCCGCCGCTCTCCGACTGGGCCGGATTTGACGATCCGGAATATCGCCGCATCACGGTGGAACCGTTCGGCGTGACCGGTGTGCGGCGGCATTTTCTGACGCGACTGGCGCGGCAACTGGCCAGCGACGGGCGCGTGCTGCAGCTGGATGACAGCGTCGCTGTGCTGCGGTTGCCAGACGCGGCGCTTGTGGCCGCAGGCGGGCCGGGATTGCCGCAGGCGGGGCAAGATAATCAGCCGGATGATCCGGGTTTTACTGATGACCTGGGTTGCATCAGCGCGGAACAGCGTGCGGTGGTGGATGCCGTGCTGCAGGTGGCCACTGGCCATCGCAACCGGCCTTTGGTGGTGCAGGCCGATCGCGGGCGGGGCAAATCCGCTGCACTGGGACTCGCCGCCGGTGTGTTGCTGCAGGCTGGCAAGCGCATTCTGGTGACAGCGCCACGCCCCGAAACGGTAGATTGCCTGCTGCATTTTGCTGGCTCTGCCGTGGACGCTGCTGCTCCGCAGTACGTGTCCTCGCCGCTCCGTTCCAGCCTGCAATTCATCGCCCCCGACCTGCTCACGCAAACCCTGCCCGACGCCGATCTTTTGTTGGTGGATGAGGCTGCTGCCATCGCACCGGCGCTGCTGCAGGTCTGGCTGCAACACTATTCCCGCGTGGTGTTCGCCACCACCGTGCAGGGTTACGAAGGCACCGGTCGGGGGTTCGCGATCCGCTTTGCCCAGACCCTGGACCGCCTGACGCCGGGCTGGAAACGTCTGGAACTGAAGTCGCCCGTGCGCTGGGGCGAGCACGATCCCCTGGAAACCCTGCTGGATGATCTTCTGCTGTTATCGGCCTGTGCAGAAGCGGACTGCCCTGCAGCAGACCGGTCCGGTGTGGATGCAATTTCTCCCCTATTGGAGGAACTGACACCGCAGCTGGGAACGCTGCCGGAAGTTGACCTGCGCGCGCTGTTCGGCCTGCTGGTGTCGGCCCATTACCGCACCCGCCCGAGCGATCTGCGCACCCTGCTGGACGGCCCCAACCTGCGCACGTTTGTGCTGCGCCATCAGGGTGTGATCGCGGCGGTGATGCTGGTGGCGGACGAGGGCTGTCTGCCGGCAGATCTGGCGCAGGCGATTCTGGCGGGACAACGGCGTCCGCACGGCCATGCGCTGCCGCAATCGCTGGCGGTGCATCTGAACGTGGCGGATGCGTTGCAGACACGCAGCTGGCGCGTTGTGCGGATTGCGGTGCACAGCCAGGCGCGCCGGCAGGGGCTGGGGCGCCAGTGTCTGGAGCAGTTACAGAGGCAGGCGCAGTCGGAAAACGTGCCTTTGCTGGGCTCGCTGTTTGCCGCCAGTGATGATGTGCTGGCGTTCTGGCAGGACTGCGGATTTACCGTGGTGCGTGTCGGCCTGACACCGGAAGCGACCAGCGGTGCTTATCCGGTGCTGGTGGTGCGGGCGGTGGATGAGACGGGCAGGGTGCAAGTGCGACAGGCGCGGCGCCGCTTCGAACAGACCTTTCTGCCGGGCCTGCCGGACGCGCATCCGCAGCTTCCTGCTGTGCTGGTGTTGTCGGCCTGGGGTCAGGCGCAGTTTCCGCCCCTGATGATTCCTGATCAGGATGACATGCTGGACCTGCAACACTTTCTCGCCGGACACAAAACCTTTGAAAACGCCGCGTCTGCGCTGTGGAAACATCTGCTGTGGCGACTGGCGGACGGGCCGCTGCCGGCAACGCTGGACCAAACGGACAGCACTCTGCTGGTGGGGAAAATCCTGCAAAAACAGCCCTGGCCGGCACTGGTGAAAATCACCGGATTGAGTGGCAGCAAGATGGCGCGGGAAAAACTGCGGCTGGCGGTAAAGAAGCTGGCGTGGTTGGCAGAGGGCGATAGGGCAGAGTGACATCAGACCGGTTCAGGAAAGTTCTGCGCAGGAATATCCGCGACAGAATAGCCCAGCTGTTCCATCAGATCGCCATGCGCACGTTGCAGCGCGAAGATCTGTGCGCGGCTCAGCCGGTCACGCCACCCTTCCTTGGTTCCCTGGCGGAAGAAGTTGCGGCTGCGTGAACTTTTTTCCCGGAAGCCATTGTGCTGTTCCTGATGCTGCAATGAGTCGAACGAACTGAACGCAATGGCGCGTGCCAGCTTGTCCGGCGCAATCTGCAGGCCGAGAAACGCCAGTGCCTTGCTGAATGTGCCCGCCGTGTCGTCCAGCAGATCCTCGTACCGTAACACCAGTGTTGGCATCTGCCGGTTGTCCAGCCAGCTACTGACGTTGCGGGTCCAGCTCGACACCTGCTCCGGCATGGAGGGGCGCCAGTTCCGGCCAGCCCGGTGCAGACAGAAATCCTCGTTCGCCATGATGTCCACGGTTTCGTCCAGCGTTCGCCCGAGATGGTGGGAAAACGACACGCACACATCCAGGGGATTGCGCACCAGATACAGGGCGCCGGCACTCAGCCGGGGTGCAAGAAAACCGTTAGGTGGCTCCGGAATCAGCGCAGCATGCGTTTTGACTACTCGTGGCGACGGCAGGCCGTGGGCGAAACGGCGGTGCACACCGGGCCAGAGTCTGTCGAGTTCGGTCGGCAACAGCAGCGAGGAATCAATTCCGCTCAGCGCATCCACCTCGGCGCGGCCAATACCACGGCGCACCGTCAGCGCGTTGATGGAGACCGGCGTGTCGCTGTCCGACAGCGCATTGGCCAGCAGCGCCCGGAACCAGGTATTGCCCGACTTCGGGTAGGACGCCAGCCACACGATGCCATCATTCCGCAGCGCGGTACGTTCAGTCATATCCAGGTGTGCCGCCATGCTTGGATTCCCTGCCGCTTCCACATTGACACCCTGTCTGGCGCAGACCACGCTTGATGGACTGAGCTGGAGGCTGCAATGGACTGTTATCGAATATATGGACTGACTATAGCATCAGATTGGTCGCTGCCGGGGTTGCCGGTGGTGCCGCTTGCGACGCCCGCCGATGTGCATATCCGGCGTGGTGCGCTGCCTGAATCCCTGCCTGACTCAGTGGCGCAGGGCACCTGTTTTCAAGCCGGCCGCGACCGCGTTCTGCTGCAGCTGCCAGACATTGCGCGCGTGCTGGTGCGCGATGGTCGCGAGATTGTTGTGCATCCTCTGCAGGAAGAAAAATCCGATGCGATTGCGCTGTTTCTGCTGAATCAGGCCATGGCGATTCTGCTGTTGCAGCGCGGGCGTCTGGTGTTGCACGGCGGTGCTGTGCTGATCGAGGGGCGGGCGGTTGCAATCGCGGGTGGCAGCGGCGCGGGCAAATCCACTTTGCTGGCGGCGTTGCAGCAGCAGGGACATACGATCCTGGCGGACGAACATTGCGTGCTGGACGTGCAGCACGACCGCGTGATTCTGTGGCCGGGACCACGGGTGCTGCAGATGTGGCAGGAGTCGCTGGATTCGTTCGCCGTCGACGTGGCGGGTCTTGCGCCGGTGCGGCGTGGATTGCACAAGTATTTTCTGCCACTGCCGGCAGGTGGAGAGGCGCTGCCACTGCACACGCTCTGCGTGCTGCGCTGGAGCGAATCCGGTTCTCCGCAGAAAACGCTTTTGAGCGGTGTTGCCAAATGGCAGGCGTTGCTGGGTCTGGTGTGTCCTCCCGGTTATGTGGATGCCATGCAGTTACGTGACCCCGTGGCCAGTTTGTGCATGCTGCTGGCCCGGCAGATCGCGGTGAGTGAGCTGGTGCGCAAGAGGGAATGGAGCAATCTGCCCGTTTCGATTCAACAGCTAACGTCCGTTCAGTTGGAGAGGGACGTCAGGGAGGCTGACGCATGTCCAGCCCATTCCGCTACAGCGCCTTTGGCCTGATCCTGCAGTCGACCGAGCTTCTGCCCATGTTGCCAGCTGCAGCGTCTGATGCGGCGGTGGATGTTGTCGTGCGGGCGTTGCCCATGCCGGCAATTCCGGATGAGGCCACGCCCGTGAAACAGCATGCGTGGGTGGCGAACGGGCAGGCCTGGCTGCGACTGTCGAATGGAGACCGCTTCTGGGTTGCCCAGGGTCGTGAAATTGGTATTGAGCCTGCGCAGGGGACACGCCCGGCGGACTGGTATTTCAATCTGCTGGGTGTGGCCATGATGTGTCTGCTGGCGCAGCGTGGTCTGCTGCCCCTGCACGGTTGCGCGTTTATTCATGACGGCGCGGCGCGGCTGGTTTTGGGGCGTTCCGGCAGTGGCAAATCGACGCTTGCCGTGTGGCTGGACCGCAATGGCTATCGCGTGCTGGGTGATGATTTGTGTGTGCTGGATGTGAATCCGGGTGGCGGTATCCAGGTGTTGCCTGCCTATCCGCACGCCAAGCTGGCGCCGTCGTCGGTGGTGAGTGTCGCGCATGGCGGCATGCAGGTTGGCCGGCGCAACAAATCGTTTGTGGCGTTGCGTGACAGTCCGTGTCAGGACAGTGTACCTCTGGCGGCGGTGTATCTGCTGGAGCCGGGAAATTCGCTCGGAATCCGGCCGTTGAATAACCTGCAGGCGGTGCAGGGGCTGGTACTGAATACGCAGCGCAAAACCCTGTTCCGGGCCCTGGCGGGCGATGCCAGACACTGGCATTTATGTAGCGAAGTGGCCCGGCAGGTTCCCGTCTACTCGTTCTCCCGAACGGCGGACATCGGGGATTTCGATCGCAACGTGAATTGTCTGCAGGAGCATGTCCGTCATGGAGTTTGACGCTTCTTTCCGCCAGTGGGGCCAGGTCGATATTCTCCGGCTGCAGGAGCAGGTGAGGGCGCTGCCTGAATCCTGCTGGTGGCATGATTCGGAGCGTCAGCAGCAATTTGCCGTGCACCGGCAGACCCAGTCAATTGCGTTGGTGCGGGATGTCGAGTTCTGCTATCACCGGCCGGAAAAGACGTCGGCATTCGGCGTTTTTGCGGACTCGCTGCAACCGGTTCTGGATGCAGTTGCAGAGTGGCTGCCGCCGCGTTCCTTTGTCGTGCGTCTGCTGCTGGCCCGTCTGCCTGTCGGCGCCAGCATTCCGGTGCATGTGGACAAGGGCGCGTCGCTGCGTTTCGTGCATCGTCTGCACCTTCCGGTCCTGACGCATCCTCACGTGCCGTTTACCGTCGGCGACGAAGTGCGTTGCCTGGGTGAGGGTGAGGTGTGGGAGATCAATAATTGCCGATCCCACGGCGTCCGCAATGAGGGCGATTCGGATCGCGTGCATCTCATACTGGACTGGGCGACACCAGCACTGGTGCAGCAGTTTCTGGCGCAGCAATTTGCCTCGCGAGTCGCACAGAGCGTCACCGGCAACCAGGAATCGCTGCCGTGATCGTCACACCGGATTTTGTTTTCATTCACCTGCACCGCACCGGTGGCCGCTTTATTCGTTCACTGTTGCTGGACTACCTGCCCGGCAGTCGGGAGATCGGCTATCACTTTCCCGCCAGCCTGATTCCTCAATCCTGTCGTGACCTGCCCGTGGTGGGATTTGTGCGCAATCCGTGGGACTGGTATGTGTCCTGGTATGCATTCAACCGGATTCAGCCGCGCAGTGTCATCTTCAGTGTGGCTTCGAACGACGGTCAGCTGGACTTCAATTCCACGGTCATGAATCTGCTGCAGCTTGGCAGTGATTCCGCCTGCAGCCATGAAATGAGAAACAGAATGATGGAACGGTTGCCGGACAGCATTATCGGCAATCGTGGCGCGGGCATCACGCGAGGCGATCTGGCGGCATTCAGCGATGGACAGACGGGCTACTACAGCTGGCTGGTGCAGCGGATGTTTTACGGTGTGGAGCCGGCGCAGCTCCGTCTGGGAAAATTTGAAAACCTGCGGGCGGAATTGTTGCGTATCTGGCGAGAATTGGGCGTGCAGCTGCCGCCGGCACTGGCGCCTGCCGTTTATGGCACGGACAGAATCAATGCCAGTGCGCGCGACCGGTTTGATACTCACTATTCCAGTGAAGTGCTGGCTGCTGTCAGGCAACAGGAACAGTGGATTTGCCGGCGGTTCGGATATGCCGCTTCGCCGGCATGTGGAGAGCTTGCCGTCTGCGGTCAGGAGTAACCTGGACCGTCGTCCAGCGCGTTGCCGCCGTTCTGCGTTTCGCGCATGTCGAGTTTCTTCAGCACCGGCGCATGCCAGGTTTTTTTCGGTGCAGTCGGGGGCAGTGTGATTCCCGCGATGGCATCGTCCGTTGAGGTTTCCATTGGGGGCAGTTTGTTATTCATGTTGTCGTCTCCTTCAGGTGATTTGAACAGGATGGGTCTTCATGACTGCTGCGGGAATGTACCTTCCAGCGCTATACAAAACTGCAGCGCCAGAAAGGGTTGCATGTTGTCGTGGGGCTGGTTTCCACCGACCGGCTGCAGGGATTGCGGTGACATGGGCACCAGTCTGGAAAGGTCGGCGGACGCCTTGTACAGCAGAAACTTACTGTCGTTTTCCCCGCCAAAAATCAGTCTGCCTTCCGGGCTGCCGGAGGTGCCGGGAATCTTGTTGCCCTGTGCACCGTGCGTGTGGCCGGGCATATTGCTGGTATTGAGTGTGACGGTCTGTGCCCCGCCAGGCTGTGCGATGGTGCGGGGTGTCAGTCCGGGTCCGGAACCTGCTCCCATGGCAGTGCGTCCCTGCAGATTCGGCAGCGCCATGTTGTTCTGATCTCCGCCATAACGGTTGCCGATGACATAGTAGAGGGCCTGGTTCTGGCTGACGGGAATTAGCTGGCCATTGCAGCTGGCCCAGCCCTGCGGTGCAAAGGTATAGGGAAGCAGACGAATCTCGCCGATGAAGGGATCTGACATGCTGTCATCCTCAGTTCTGGGTCGGATAAATGCCTTGCAGTGCGATGATGTAATTCACGCAGAGATAGGGCATCAGATTGTTGTGTGGCTGCGCTCCTCCCACTGTCCCGGATGTCTGAGGC
>CAZBII010000034.1:0-33514 GCA_964491665.1 uncultured Moraxellaceae bacterium | reverse complement strand
CCGTGGCTGATTATGGCGAGGCGGCGAAAGCACGGGCAATGACGGCAACTGCCAAAAACCTGACCATTCGGAACAGCCAACAGGCCGTATCCATGGCCTGCATCAAGATCGTCGCCAACGGGCATGATATCGTTAAAAAATGTGGCAGAAACATTGTCTTGCTGTGCCGGCGCAAGCTGCTTTTCCGTGCCGGCCGGGAGTGCTAATCTGCCAGCGCCTTTTCCCACACTGGTTTTTTTCGAGGATTCCGCACATGAAAAAACAGATCGCACTGATGGCCCTGCTGGCTTCCACCACTCTGGCCGGCTGCGCCACCACCTCTGACATGGATGAAATGCGCGCCCTGGTAGCCAAGGCCCAGGCCAGCGCCGACCAGGCCCAGCAAAGTGCCGACCGGGCACAACAGACTGCCGATCGCGCCCTGTCCGCCGCCGATGAAGCCTCCCAGCAATCGGCTGCTGCCACCTCCGCCGCCAATGCCGCTACCTCGCGCGCCGAAGCAGCGGAAGAAACCGCCAACCGCGTGGACGAGAAAATCAATCGCATGTTCAAGAAGTCGATGATGAAGTAAAGGCAGTCGCATTCAGAACACCGACGGAAGTCGCCCAGGCGGCTTCCGTTTTTTGCCCTCAGCGAATCACCACCCACATTCCCACCTTTACGTATTGCGCCAGTGCGCGAATCTGGTCGTTGTCCAGCGCCACGCAACCGCGCGTCCAGTTGTATTTGCGATGCATGGCCAGACTGCCAGCCCCCAGCCCGTGAATGCCGATCAGTCCACCCAGCGGCGTGTCATACGGCGGCGGCAATCCCGCTACTTCCGCATTCACGATCGCCGTGTACTGGTCATGGCTGATCCTGCCTTTTTCCAGCGCTTTCTGCGCATGCTGCGCGGTGGGATAATTCAGGCGGAAAAACAGGGTATAGTTGCTGTTCGGATTGATGCCGTCGATGCGGAACTCGCCCAGCGGCGTGCTGGTATCGCCCTTGTAATGCACGGGCTTGGTACCCAGCCGGCCGAACGCCACATCGCCGAAACGCACCAGCCGGCGCTCGCCGCGCATTACATCCAGCGTGGCAGTGGCGGCATCGATCAGCAGCCAGGTTTCACCGGCGGAACGCACGGTTGCCGGCGCGGCCCATGCCAGCGCAGGCAAACAGCTGGCCAGCAGGAACAGCAACAACGGCGCCCGGAAATAAACTGGCAGAAAACGCAGTACAGTAATAACAGCAGTCATCCTGATTGGCAGAAAATCATGTTCAGATATGTTGTGTCCGGTAAAACAATGCAGTGCAAACCAATGTCTCCGTCCACTCAGTGTAAGCGATGGCTGGCGCGAGTGGCGATCCTGCTGCTGGCCGCCTGTGCCGCTCCGCTGCAGGCCGAAACCTTTCCGCTGCCCACCGACGGCTCCACCATCGTCGGCACCCCCAAAGTGGTGATTCCGTTTGGCGGCAACACGTTGCTGGATGTGGCGCGGCATTTCGACGTGGGCCACCACGAAATCACCTGGGCCAATCCCGATGTGGATGTGTGGCTGCCGGAGAGCGGCGACAAGGTGATCGTGCCCACCCAGTACATCCTGCCGCCCAAACCCTGGACCGGCATCGTGCTGAACATTTCCCAGCGCCGCCTGTTCTATTTTCCCACGCCCGCCAAAGGCAAGCCTGCCAGCGTGATCACCTTCCCCGTCAGCATTGCCCGCGAAGGCTGGAGCACACCGCTGGGCACCACCAAGGTCGTGGCCAAGCACAAGGATCCGGCCTGGTTCGTCCCCAAAAGCATTCAGGAAGAACACCGCGCCAATGGCGAGGAACTGCCGGAATATTTCCCGCCCGGCCCGAACAATCCGATGGGCATGCTGGCGATCCAGCTGGGCTTCAAGAGCATCTTCATCCACGGCACCAACCGCCCCTGGGGCGTGGGCATGCGCACCAGCCACGGCTGCCTGCACCTGTACCCGGAAGATGCCGCCACCATCTTCCCACTGATCAGTGCCGGGGTGCCGGTGCGGGTGATCGACGAGCCAGTGGTGGTGGGTGTGCTGGACGGCCAGCTGCACCTGTCCAGCTATGAAGCGGTGGAAGAATACGGCACCACCCGCGACCGCATGACCCGCGCGGTGCTGGCGCTGGCGCCCTTCCTGCAATCGGCAGCGATTCCCAAACCCGATCCGGCTGACAAGAATAAAAAACCGGCACCCGTGGTCTACGACGTGGACTGGACCAAGGTGCAGGCGGCGGTGAATGGACTGCAGGTACTGCCGCTGTCGATCGCGCCCACCGGTTCGTCGCAGAAGGAGCGCATCGACGCCATCACCCCCATCATCTACGAGGAAGAACCCTACGACATCGACGCCAACGATGCCTCGGTGCC
Organism: uncultured Moraxellaceae bacterium; assembly: GCA_964491665.1. Taxonomy (GTDB): domain Bacteria; phylum Pseudomonadota; class Gammaproteobacteria; order Pseudomonadales; family Ketobacteraceae; genus Ch67. The sequence continues at coordinate 31,137 of CAZBII010000034.1, read as the reverse complement.
GGTGCGCGAACCGCGCCTGTAATCCCGCCCGGAACCCGCATACCTCCAAAGATCCGGGCCACGGCAAAAACTGACAGCAAACACCGCGGCACGAGTCACTTCACGTCACTGTTGTCAGGCCGCATTACCAATAGAATGATCAGGGGTTTTCAAATGGATTGAATACCCCTGCAATCCTGCCTTTGCGATCACGAGGACCGCCCACCATGACGCCGCTCAGCGCATCCGACAACCTGTTCCTGATGCTGGAAAAGCGCCAGCAACCCACCCATATCGCCGGCCTGCAACTGTTTGATTTTCCCGAAGACGCGCCGAGCGATTACGTCACCCGCTTTGCCGAGGAACTGCGTTCCTACACCCAGCCCGTGGCGCCCTACGACCAGCGCCTGGTCTACCGCTTCGGCCGTCCCTACTGGAAAAGCGACCGCCAGTTCGATCTGGAACACCACTTCCGCCACGTCGCCCTGCCGCCGCCCGGCCGTATCCGCGAACTGCTGGCCTTTGTATCCGCCGAGCACAGTAACCTGATGGACCGCGAACGTCCGCTGTGGGAATTCAATCTGATCGAAGGCCTGCAAGACCGCCGCTTCGCTATCTACAGCAAGCAGCATCACGCCATCATGGACGGCATCTCCGCCATGCGTACCGGCATCAGCATCCTGTCGAACGACCCCACCACCCGCAACATGGCGCCGGTGTGGGCCTTTGACATCAAGAAGAAGCGCGCCGAGGAACGGGCGGCGGCGAAGGCTGCGCGGGCAGCGGAACCGACTCCTGCCATGGACCCGGTGCAGGCCATCAGCACCCTGACCGGCAACGTGCGCCGCCAACTGTCGAGCATCCCTCACGTCACCCGCGCCGTGTACGATTCCTGGCAGAAAGCCAAGCAGGACCCGAACTACACCAGCATCTTCCAGGCGCCGCAGAGCATCCTCAACGACCGCATCACTGGCTCGCGCCGCTATGCCGCCCAGTCCTACTCGCTGGAGCGCATGAAGCGCATCGGCAAGGCCTATGGCGCCACCATCAATGATGTGGTCATGGCCATCTGCGGCAGCGCCCTGCGCGACTACCTGCTGGAACAGCGCGCCCTGCCGGACAAACCCCTGATCGCCGCCATTCCCGTGTCCCTGCGCCAGGACGACAGCATCGGCGGCAACCAGATCGTCACCATCCTCGCCAACCTGGGCACCCACGTGGCCGACCCGGCCCGCCGCATGGCCATCATCAAACACTCGGTCACCGAGGCCAAGCAGCGCATGGCCAACATGACCCCGCAGGAAATCATGGCCTACAGCGCCCTGATGTTTGCCCCCGCCGGCCTGCATCTGCTGACCGGCCTCGCACCCCAGTGGCAGGCCTTCAACGTGATGATCTCGAACGTACCGGGGCCGAAGGAGCCGCTGTACTGGAACGGCGCCCGCCTGCGCGGCATGTATCCGGTGTCGATGCCCATGGACCGGCTGGCCCTGAACATCACCATCCTCAGCTACCACGACCAGCTGGAATTCGGCCTCACTGCCTGCCGCCGCACCCTGCCCTCCATGCAGCGCATGCTGGCGCACATCGAGGCCGGCATTGCCGGTCTGGAAGCCGCCGCCAACCTGCAGAAGGTCAAGCGCAACGAAATGGAACTGGTCTGACACCCCGCCGCAAACCTCTGCGTGACCGGATCGACCTCCCGGTCACGCACCCCCTTCCCACCCGGTTCTGCCTGCTACCATCCAGCTGCAAGCCGCGCCAGCCGTGGCCTGCAGGCGCCATTCACACAGAAAATAGCGAGTATACGAACCATTAATTTCATTTATGCCGGGCACCTCAATAGAATTCGCTGCATTCGTGGTCTAGGGTGAACCTTCAGGACACCCGCTCGCCAACGGATTCCGAGCGAAACTCGTTACGCAAACAAGAGGACTGCCCATGTCAAACTACTCCACCATCACCGACCAAGCTGCCAGCGTTATCGCTGCCAACGGCCCCAGCTGGAATGCGATCAGCCCCGAATACGTGGCCCGCATGCGCCTGCAGAACCGCTTCAGGACCGGTCTGGATGTGGCCAAGTACACCGCCAAGATCATGCGCGAAGACATGGCTGCTTATGACAAGGACTCTTCCCAGTACACCCAGTCCCTGGGCTGCTGGCACGGCTTCATCGGTCAGCAGAAGCTGATCGCCATCAAGAAGCACCACGGCACCACCAAGCGCCGCTACCTGTACCTGTCCGGCTGGATGATCGCGGCCCTGCGCTCCGAGTTCGGACCGCTGCCCGACCAGTCCATGCACGAGAAAACCTCAGTTCCCGGCCTGATCGAAGAGCTGTACACCTTCCTGCGCCAGGCGGATGCCCGTGAACTGGGTGGCCTGTTCCGCGAACTGGACGCTGCCCGCGCCGCTGGCGACGCTGCCAAAGAGAAGGCCGTGCAGGCCAAGATCGACAATTTCGAAACCCACGTTGTGCCGATCATTGCTGACATCGACGCCGGCTTCGGTAACGCGGAAGCGACTTACCTGCTGGCCAAGAAAATGATCGAAGCCGGCGCCTGCTGCATCCAGATCGAAAACCAGGTGTCCGACGAGAAGCAGTGCGGTCACCAGGACGGCAAGGTAACCGTTCCTCACGAAGACTTCCTGGCCAAGATCCGCGCGGTGCGTTACGCGTTCATGGAACTGGGCGTGGACGACGGCGTAATCGTGGCCCGTACCGACTCCCTGGGCGCCGGTCTGACCAAGCAGATCGCCTACACCAAGCAGCCGGGCGACCTGGGTGACCAGTACAACAGCTTCCTGGACTGCGAAGAAGTTTCGCTGGCCGACATGAAAAACGGCGACGTGGTTCTGAACCGCAATGGCAAACTGCTGCGTCCCAAGCGTCTGCCGTCCAACCTGTTCCAGTTCCGCGCTGGCACCGGCGAAGACCGCTGCGTTCTGGACAGCATCACCAGCCTGCAGAACGGCGCAGACCTGCTGTGGATCGAAACCGAGAAGCCGCACGTTGGCCAGATCAAGGGCATGGTTGACCGCATCCGTCAGGTAATCCCGAACGCGAAACTGGTCTACAACAACAGCCCGTCGTTCAACTGGACCCTGAACTTCCGCCAGCAGGTATTCGATGCATGGCAGAAAGAAGGCAAGGACGTGTCGGCTTACGACCGCGCCAAGCTGATGAGCGTGGATTACGACAGCAGCGAACTGGCGCTGGAAGCGGATCGTCGCATCCAGAACTTCCAGGCAGACGGTTCCCGTGATGCAGGCATTTTCCACCACCTGATCACGCTGCCGACTTACCACACCGCCGCCCTGTCCACCAACGATCTGGCCAAGGGCTACTTCGGCGAGGAAGGCATGCTGGCCTATGTGGCTGGCGTACAGCGCAAGGAAATCCGTCAGGGTATCGCCTGCGTGAAGCACCAGAACATGTCCGGCTCCGACATCGGCGACGACCACAAGGAATACTTTGCTGGCGAAGCAGCTCTGAAAGCTGCCGGTAAAGACAACACCATGAACCAGTTCTCCTGATCCGGAACAGGATGGATGGTTTGACGCCGGCAGAATAACGCTGGCGACAGAAAGGGCCGGGGGGCAACTCCCGGCCTTTTTCGTTTGTGCACAGCCAAAAATGTGCCGCCAACCGGCGCGCCCCTCATTCGACAAACACTGATAGTTTCCTACACTGGATTTACCACCAGCAAGGAGCTACTCATGACATTCACCGCGCGCATCCCAACACTCATCGCCTGCTTTTTTTCCCTGCTGATGGTTGTCAGCACGGCGGAGGCACGCACCTACCGCGTTGGCATGATCGCGTGGATCGCCTATTCCCCCATCAACGTGGCGGAATCGCAAGGCATCTGGAAGAAGCTGGGCGTGGATGTGGAAGTCATCAACTTCGGCAGCAACCAGGAACTGAACGCCGCGCTGGAGAACAAGCGCATCGACATTGCCCTGGACATGATCGGCAGCTGGGTGGGAATCCAGCAGAACGGTATGCCCCTCACCATTCTCGGTGAAACCGACTGGTCCTACGGTGGCGACAAGATCATTGCTAAGAAAGGCGTGGACCTGACCGCGCTGAAAGGTCAGTCCATCGGCGTCTATCTGGACCAGCCGTCCGTCACCTATTTCCTCAATCAATATCTGGCGCAGCAGAAGCTGAGCTTGGCAGATGTAAAAGTCATCGAGCTGGAACCGGAGGCCATGACCAACAATTTCATTGCCGGCCGCTTCAATGTGATCGTCAATTATGATCCGCAGGCACTGCGCGCCATCAACGACGGCAATGGCGTGGTGGCGGCCACCAGCGCCTCCTGGGACGGAGTGATTCCCGAAGGCTTTGTCGCCGAAACCGAGAACTACAAATCCATGGACAAGGCCGACCTGGCCAACATCCTGAAAGGCTGGGTGCAGGCGGTGAGCTGGAGCAAGGACCCAGCCAACTGGGACACCTACAAAACCATTATCAACGACAAAACCTTTCCCAACGACGCGCCCTTCAGCGATCAGGAAATCAAGGACATGCTGGCATCGGTGCGCATTCATGAAGGCACCACTGCACTGGAGCAAAACAAAAGTGGCGGCGGTTTGCAGCAGTATCTCACCAACCTGAAGACCTTCCTGCAACAGAACAACCAGCTGAAGGTGGACTACGATCCCGCCACGCTGGCCGACACCAGCGTTTACCAATCTGTTTTGCAGTAACAGCAGGAGCAGGCGATGCAGTCCGGGAGCAGCTTTTTTAATTCACTGGCAGGAAAACTGATTGCCGGATTTTCCGTTATTGTTCTGCTGCTGCTGATTGAAGGCGGCGTGGGCATTTATCTGACCAGCAGCGAACACACCGCCAATCAGCGGCGCATGGCGGAAATTGCCGATCTGCAAAACCTGCGCGAAGCCATCAATGCGTTGCGCCTGGGAGCCTTTGAATTTCTCGGCACCACCAATCCGCCACAAATGGACAAGCTGAAGGCGTCCATCAATGCGCAGATTGAACAGCTTTCAGCAACGTCCGGATGGCCAAAAAGCGGAGCAGAGCAGTTTGCCGCCAGCGCACAAACCTACCGCGAAATTATCCAGTCCCACTACGATTTCCAGACCAAGAAAGCCTACGCCCTGATTTACGATCGCTCGCAAACCGAATTCAACCAGCTGATGAAAACCATTTCCACGCAACTGGCTGCACTGCAGGCGCACGCCGAAGCCGACGCCGAGGCAAGCCAGTCCAGCACTGTCATGCTCACTCTGGCGCTGGTGATTGCCGGCTCACTGTTTGCCGGCGTGATTGCACTATTGCTGTCGCGCTCGATTGTCGGCGCCATTGCCGATGCGCAGGCCGTACTTGCGTCCGGCGATTTTTCGCGGATGCTGAAATCGGAACGGAATGATGAGATCGGCGACCTGACCCGCACGGTCGGCGAAATGTCGAACCAGTTGCGCACCACCATCAACGGCATTCGCGAGCGCACCCTGGCACTGACCGACGCCTCAACCCAGGTCGCCGAGATCGCCCGCAAGGCAAACAGCGTGGTGGAAGAGGAGCGCGTCGGCACCCGGGAAGTGTCCTCATCCGTCAGCTCGATGATGTCCGCCATGCAACTGGTTTCGCAGAACGCACGCACGGCCGCAAGCGCCGCCGACGATGCCGGCCACGAAAGCAATCGCGGCAAACAGGTGGTGCAGGAAAACCTGAAAGCCTTGCGCGATCTGACCCAGGCGGTGGAAAAAGCCACCGAAGTGATTGATGTGCTGGCGCGGGAAAGCGGCAACATCGGCAAGGTGCTGAGCGTCATTCGCGGCATTGCCGAACAGACCAATCTGCTGGCGCTGAACGCCGCCATCGAAGCCGCCCGTGCCGGCGAACAGGGACGCGGTTTCGCCGTGGTGGCCGACGAGGTGCGCACGCTGGCCAGTCGCACCCAGCAATCCACGCAGGAGATCAACGAAATGATTGCGCGACTGCAGGCGGGCAGCGCCCAGGCTGTCAGCGTGATGCTGGAAAGTCGCGACCAGGCGCACGCTGGCCTGAATCACGCCGAGCGCAGCGGGCAGGCGCTGGACACCATTACGCAGTCCATCACCGCCATCATCGACATGAACCAGCAGATCGCGGCAGAAGCGGAATCGCAGATGGCAGTGACCGAAGCCGTCAACCGCAGCATCAGCCAGATCGCACACCTTGCCGACACCGCTGCGGAAGGTGCCGCCCAAACCGCGCAGAAAGGTGAATACATGGCGCGCCTGGCAAAGGAAATGCAGAATCTGGTGGCCCAGTTCAAGGTCTGATGCCGCTCCGCCCCTGACACCCCCGCCCCCCTGTGCCACACTTAACCCATTAAGGTTTTGCTTTCACGCACAGGACACTTCCCATGGCAGTAGCCCGCTGTAAGGCCCCTTCCTCGCTGGGGCTGGAATTTCCCATCAGTGACGACCTCCTGGCCGCCTATTTGCGCCCCGAGGAGGAACTGGTGCAGGAACTGCTGCTGGGCTACACGCTGGAAAGCAAGACCCGCGACCAGATCCGCGCCTACTCCCGCGACCTGCTCAACGCCATCCGCAATGCCAAACCCGGCCTGCGCATCGAAACCCTGCTGAAGGAATACGGCCTCGACAGCAAGGAAGGCGTGATCCTGATGTGTCTGGCGGAAGCGCTGCTGCGCATTCCCGACGAACAGACCGCCGAACGTTTTCTGCAGGACCGGCTGGAACAGGGCAACTGGGCCGATCATCTGGGCCACAGCGACGCGCTGTGGGTGAATGCGTCGACCTGGGGACTGCTGCTCACCGGCAAGCTGCTGCATCACAGCGACCAGCCGGGCAAATCGCTGAAGGAATCCCTGCGCCAGCTGCTGCGTCGCATGGGCGAGCCGCTGGCGATGGGCGCGATCCGCCAGGCGATGAATGTGATCGGTCACCAGTTCGTGGCGGGCGAATCCATCAGCGACGCCGTCAGCCGCCATCGCGCCGAAGCGGAAAAAGGCTATTCCCATTCCTTCGATGTGCTGGGTGAAGCCGCGCTCACCGCGCAGGACGTGCAGCGTTACACCGAGTCCTATCGCAACGCCATTCTCGACATTCACCAGCATTACGAAAACCGTCTGCACGCGGGAAGTCTGTCCATCAAACTGTCGGCGCTGCATCCGCGCTTTGAATTGCGGCAGGGCAAGGGGCTGGACGCGCTGCACAACACGCTGCTGGAACTGCTGTTGCTGGCGCAGGAAAAAGACGTGGCGGTGACGATCGACGCGGAAGAATCCTGGCGGCTGGAGCCGGGTCTGATGGCGTTCGCGCGCGTGGCCAGTCACAGCAAGATCCGCCACTGGGGCAAGCTGGGGCTCGCGGTGCAGGCCTACCAGAAACGCGCGCCGAAAGTGCTGCAATGGCTGATGGACGTGAGCAAGACCCTGCACTGCCAGATTCCGGTGCGGCTGGTGAAAGGCGCTTACTGGGACACTGAAATCAAGCAGTCGCAGCAGCAGGGGCTGGACGAATATCCGGTGTACACACTGAAGTCGCACACCGATCTGAGTTACCTGTACTGCGCGCAGATGCTGCTGGAAGGCAAACATTTTCTGTTCCCGCAATTTGCCACCCACAACGCGCACACCGTGGCCAGCATCATCACGCTGGCGGAAGAAAAAGGTCTGAAGCAGTTTGAATTCCAGCGCCTGCACGGCATGGGCGAAGCGCTGTACGACCACGTGCTGTCCACCTTCGACGATGCGCAATGCCGCGTGTATGCGCCGGTGGGCAATTTCCAGGATCTGCTGCCGTATCTGGTGCGGCGCCTGCTGGAAAACGGCGCCAACACCTCCTTCGTGCGGCAGATCCAGCTGGCGCAGAGCGATGGCAGCTGGCTGATCGAGGAACCCGGCGACACCATCAAGTCGCTGGACCGTTTCCGCAATCCGAAAATTCCGCTGCCGCGCCGCGTGTTCTATCCGGAGCGGCGCAACTCGCGCGGCCTGAATCTGGATTCACTGGAAGCCCTGCACCAGATCAGCAAGACCATGAAGCCGCTGCTGGACCAGCGCATCGATCTGCAACCGGATCATGCGAACAGCGAGCAGCGCCGCAATATTTACTCACCGGCCAATCCATCTGAAATCGTCGGCAGTTTTGTGCCGGCCTCGCGGCAGGAATGTCTGCACACGTTCGATCGCAGCCGCGCCGCGTGGCAGCACTGGCGCGGCACCCATGTGGACGAACGCGCCACGCTGCTGGAAGAAACCGCGCTGCTGTTTGAAAAACATTATGAAGAACTGATGCTGCTGGCGATGCGCGAATCCGGCAAGACGCTGACGAACGCACTGGCGGAAGTGCGCGAGGCAGTGGACTTCCTGCGCTATTACGCCAACCAGGCGCGCAAGCTGTTCGACCCGCAGGAACTGCCCAGCGTCACCGGCGAGGAAAACCGTCTGCTGCTGGAAGGCAAGGGCATCGTGCTGTGCATCAGCCCGTGGAATTTTCCGCTGGCGATTTTTACCGGTCAGGTGGCCGCTGCGCTCGCCGCCGGCAACTGCGTCATCGCCAAACCGTCCACGCTGACACCGCTGATTGCGTCCCGCGCCATCGATCTGTTTCATCAGGCCGGTTTTCCCGACGACGTGGTGCAACTGCTCACCGCCAGCGGCAAAACCGTGGAAGACAGCCTGCTGCAGGAATCCGCCCTGCGCGCCGTGATGTTCACCGGCTCTTCGGCGGCGGCGGCCAACATCAATCGCCACATCGCCAACCGCAGCGGCCCGATCATTTCGCTGATTGCAGAAACCGGCGGCCAGAACGCGATGATCGTCGACAGTTCCGCGCTGGTGGAGCAGGTGACGCGCGACATCGCGCAGTCCGCTTTCGACAGTGCCGGCCAGCGCTGCTCGGCGCTGCGCATCCTGTTCGTGCAGGAAGATGTGAAAGAACGCGTGCTCAACACGCTGGCCGGTTATCTCGACACTTTCAGGATTGGCGATCCACTGGACTGGGAAACCGACATCGGCCCGGTGATCGACGCCCACGCGCGCTCGGAACTGCTGCTGCACATCGAGCGCTTCCGCAGCAACAACCGCATGCGCTATCAGGCCGCGCTGCCGCATCTGCCGGGCCATTACGTGCCGCCCACCATCATCGAGCTGGACGACATCAGCGAACTGCACGAGGAAGTTTTCGGCCCGATCCTGCATGTGGTGAGTTTCAAGGGCGATCAATTCGACGAGGTGATCGAACAGATTAACCGCACCGGTTTCGGTCTCACCCTCGGCGTGCACAGCCGCATCAACCGCTTCTGCGAAAGCGTCGCCAAAAAGGCGCAGGTGGGCAACGTCTACATCAACCGCAACATGATCGGCGCCACCGTGGGCTCGCAACCGTTCGGCGGCCAGGACCTGTCGGGCACCGGGCCGAAAGCCGGCGGACCGCACTATCTGCTGCGGCTGGCGAATGAAAAAACCGTGTCGGTGAACACGGCGGCGATCGGCGGCAACACGCGATTGCTGACCGAGGATTGAGGTGGCACACTCCGCGGACGAATGCCGGCCACCCCGGAGATTGCCGTGAACGAATCCGCACCTGCTGCCGAACACCGCTCAACTTTGCACACGCTGCCCGGCGATCTCGCCATGTGGTTTTTCATCCTGGCGGAACTCACCGTGTTCGGCCTGCTGATTCCCACCCTGGTGGTGACGGAATATCTGCATCAGGAACTGTTCCGCGCCAGCCGCGCGCTGCTCGATACCTCCACCGGCCTCACACTGACCCTCAGCCTGCTGACATCGGGTCTGCTGGCCGCGCTGGCGGTGGAACGGGTGCGCAAGTGTCATCATCGCAGCGGCGCCCTGCTGCTGGCTGCGGCGCAGGTGTCCGCCAGTTTCTATGTCGTCATCAAGTTCAACGAATACAGTCACCTTGCCGAACGGGGTCTGGACATCGAGCACGACCTGTTTTTCCAGCTGTACTGGATTCTTACCGGCTTTCACTTTCTGCATGTGCTGCTGGGGCTGGTGATTCTGGCCTTCATGACGGTGCGCTGCTGGCGCGGCGCCTATGCTCCCGGCCAGACCAGCAGTCTGGAATCCGGCGTGCTGTACTGGCACATGGTGGATCTGGTGTGGGTGATGCTGTTCCCGCTGGTGTATGTCATCAACTGATCGTGCAGGCACGGAGTACCGACCATGACCTCTTCCCACGCCCCCTCCGTCATCGTCCTGCTGCTGTGCTGGCTGGCGCTGGTGCTGCTGTCGGTGGCCACCGTCACGCTGGGCGGCAGCAGCAACAGCCTGCTGACCGGCGGCATCCTGCTGGTGGCCATGGCCAAGGCCTGGATCATCATCGACGGCTTCATGGAACTGCGGCGCACGCGCGGATTCTGGCGTCCGCTGCTGCTGGCCTGGCCACTGGTGATGGCGGCAATCATCGGCTTTGGCCTGCTGTCGCGCAGCTGACCGCATTTCTCATTGCCAAACCGGCAGAATTGCCTTTAGCTTAATACAGTCACTTTCCGGATTTTCGCCGTACCACAAGGATCACTGTCCATTCCCATGCACACCCAGGATTACGTCACATGGTTTCGCGCCAGTTCGCCCTACATCAACGCGCACCGCGACAAAACCTTCGTCGTCGCGTTCGGCGGCGAAGCCGTGCAGCATGCCAACTTCACGCACGTGATTCAGGACATCGTGCTGCTGCACAGCCTGGGGATCAGGATGGTGCTGGTACACGGTGCCCGCCCGCAGATTGACGCGCGGCTGCAGGAAAGCGGCATCGACACCCGGGTGGAACACCATCGCCGCGTCACCGATCTGGCGGCGCTGCCGGCGGTGATCGAGGCCATCGGCCGCACCCGCATCCAGGTGGAAGCCGGCCTGTCGCAGGGCATCGCCGCCGCCCATTTGCACGGCAGCAAGACCCAGGTCTGTTCCGGCAATTTCGTCACCGCGCGCCCGTATGGCGTACGCCACGGCATCGACTACCAGCACAGCGGCGAAGTGCGCAAGGTCAACGCCGACGCCATCAACACCCAGCTGCAGTCCGGCGCGCTGGTACTGCTGTCACCGCTGGGCTTTTCCCCCACCGGCGAGGTGTTCAATCTGCTGTGGGAAGAAGTGGCCGAAGCCGCCGCCGTCGCGCTGCAGGCCGACAAGCTGATCTACCTGAACGCAGACGAAGGCGTGCTGAACGGTGCCGGCGAACTGATCCGCGAACTCACCGTGCCGCAGGCCACCGAGCTGCTCAGCAAACTGGACACGCCGCACAACACCCTGATCTGCGCCACCCGCGCCCTGAAACAGGTCGGCCGTTCCCACATCATCAGCTTCCAGCGCGACGGCGCACTCTTGCAGGAACTGTTCACCGTGGACGGCAGCGGCACGCTGGTCACGCAAGAAAGTTTCGAGAATGTGCGCCTGGCCACCATCGACGACGTGGGCGGCGTGCTGGAACTGATCGAGCCGCTGGAACAGGAGGGCATCCTGGTGCGGCGTTCCCGTGAACTGCTGGAAACGGAGATTCCCCACTTCACCCTGATCGAGCGCGACGAGAAGATCATCGCCTGCGCCGCGCTGTATCCGTTCACCGCCGATCACACCGGCGAACTGGCCTGCGTCGCCGTGCATCCGGACTACCGGCACGGCAAGCGCGGCGACCAGCTGCTGCAGGCGATTGAACAAAGGGCCCGCATGCTGGGTCTGAAACAGCTGTTCGTGCTCACCACCCGCACCGCGCACTGGTTCATGGAGCGCGGCTTTGTCGCGGCGGCGGTGTCCGAACTGCCACAACCGAAACAATCGCTCTACAATTACCAGCGCAACTCGAAAGTTTTCATCAAGCAGCTGGGACCGGCCTGAGCCGGCACCCAACGGGGGAAGTACCAAGCGGTTATGCCACTCAGCCGAATCCTGATGCCCATCGCGGCCAGCCTGATCACCAGCCCCAAGTTGCGACGCTTCCGTCGCGGCTGGTTCGAGATCAAGCGCCGGCTGGTGCCGTCCCTCAACACCGTGGTGTTCTATCACCGCGTCAACGATCCCTATTCCTACCTGCTGCTGCAGGCGCTGCCGCGCTTTCTGGAAGACTTCAAGGTCAACCTGCAGATCCGCTTCGTGCTGGATCTGCCGCAGGACGGCACGCCGCACCCGGACCTGCTGGAGCGCTACGCCCTGGCCGACGCGAAACGACTGGCCGCGCTGCATGAACTGGTGTTTCCCGACGATGCGGAACTGCCTTCCGCCGAGGATGCCTTTCACGCCACGTCGATCCTGCTCAAGCACCAGAACCGGCCCAAGCTGCTGCATCTGGTGACGGAAGTGACCGGCGCTCTGTGGGGTTGCAGCACCACCACGTTCGAAAGCTGCCTGCGCCGCTACGGCACCCTGCCCGACCGCGACACCCAGAACCTGCTCACCGCCGCCAGCGCCGAACTGGCGGCCCGCGGCCACTACAGTTCCGCCATGCTCTATTACGGTGGCGAATGGTACTGGGGTCTGGACCGTCTGGCCCACCTGGCCGACCGCCTCAACCGGCCCAGCCTGCGCCGCAGCACCGGCGACATCGCCGACTACCAGCGCCAGTACCGTCATGTACTGCAGAGCTACAACACGCTGCGCCCGCGCCCGCGCCAGGTCAAACCGCTGGATTTCTATTTTTCCTTCCGCAGCCCCTATTCCTATCTGGCAGCCGACCGCGTGTTCAAGCTGGCGGAGTTGTACAAGATCCCTGTCACCGTCAAACCGGTGATGCCGATGGTGACGCGCGGCATTCCGCTGCCCAAATCCAAGCGCACCTACATCGTGAAAGACGCCAAGCGCGAGGCCGAGAAATACAACATCCCCTTCGGCAAGATCTGCGATCCGCTGGGCGACGGCATCAACCACTGCATGGCGCTGTTCGTGTACGCGCAATCGGTGGGCAAGGAGAAGGAATTCGTGGTGTCGGTGATGGAAGGCATCTGGGCGGAAGGGCTGGACGTGAACCATCCCGCGCATCTGCGCAAAATCGTCACCCGTGCCGGACTGGACTGGGACGCGGCCCAGCTGCGGCTGGACGACGAAACCTGGCGCGAACTGGCGCAGCGCAATCGCGATTCGCTGCAGGCGCTGGGACTGTGGGGCGTGCCTGCTTTTCAATACGGCAATCTGGTATTGTGGGGCCAGGACCGGCTGTGGGCACTGGAAAAAGCCGTGCTGGCCGGCTCCGCAGGCAACTGATCACCGCATCCCCTTCACCTTTCGACCAGGCCACCCATGCGTTCCATTCTGATCACCCTTCTTTTGCTGCTGGGCACTGCCTCTGCACACGCCGCCGAAGCCCTGGCCACCCACGCTGCCCAGGTGGATGCCATCCTCGAGGCCTCGGGTCTGCAAGCCCAGCTCAACCAGATTCCCGCCGCGCTGGGACAGACCGGCGAGCAGCAGGCCGGCATGGCCACCGCCTTCGTGCAACCCCTCATCAGCGCCCTGCAGGACACTTTCAATCCCGAGGACATGCAGCGCACCCTGCGCGCGGATCTGGTGCGCCAGCTGGATACTGCCACGCTGGTGGACGCCCTGCGCTGGTACAACAGCGACAGCGCGAAACAGATCATGGCGGCGGAACAACGGCTAAGCGAGCCCGGCGTGATGGATCGCATCGGCGCCGCACTCAGCGAACAGAAACTGCCTGAACTCACTCCCGCGCGGCGCAAACTGCTGGAAGAACTGGACACCGCCACCCAGGCCAGCACCGGCGCACTGGACATGATGCTGGACATGCAGGCCGCCTTCCTGAGCGGATTCTCACAACTGATCACGCCCGGCGACAGCAGCCAGTTCGATGGCCTGCGGGAAGGATTCGAGGCCAATCGCGCCGATTACCAAGCCGCGGTGCGCGATCAGCTGGTGCTGCAGCAGGCCATTCTGCTGGAAACCGTGCCCGACGCCGCACTGCAGGATTTCCGGCAGTTTGCCGGCAGCGCCTCGGGCCAGAAGCTGTTCAAGGCCATGAATCATTCCCTGGATCACACCATCCGCACCGCCGCGCTGAAAATTCCGGACGCCGTGAAAAAAGTCTCCGGCGCGCTGCGCATGGAAGTGAAAACAAACGATGCCAAAACGGCGCCAGCGGCAACGCCGGGCGGCCGTCAGCCGGACGTGGAAATCACGCCGGTGTCGCGCTGAGACTGCGCACGCCCGGTCGGCGGGAAGGACTTACCGCGTGCGCCAGCGCCACACCAGCAGGCCCGTCATTGCATACATGAACAGACCGAATGCCAGCACGGTGGGAATCAGCGCCGGTGCATCCGGCAATACGGCGAGAAGCGACAGCACCAGCGTCAGGTTGCGGATCAGCGTGACCAGCACCACGGTGCGCCGGAAACTTTCTCGCACTTCCAGCAGCGGCGGCAGCACGAACGCCAGCACCAGCACCGCCGCCGCCCACAACGGCTCGCCCGGACCGGTCAGGATCTCGCGCCCGTAACGCACCGCCAGCGCGATCACCAGCAATACCACCAGCAGACTGCCCAGACGCTCGATGCGCGGCTGCCAGCGCGTGCACAGGGCGGGTACAACACGACGCAGCCCGCGTCCGGCCAGCAGCGGCAGCAGCGTGATCGCAACCAGATACAGCGCCAGCTGCGACAACGACAGCGCGCCCGGCTGAATCCACTGCCACTGCGAAAACAGCGCAATGCTCGCCAGACTCAGCACCAGCGACCACACAATCAAGGTCGCCGCCAGCGTGACCGAGCCTTTCACCTGCGTGACAAAGGCACCGGCCGAGGTGCCGCCAGCGCAGGCAATACACAGGATCATCGCCGCCAGTGCATCCGCCGACAGCCAGCCCAGGCTGCGCACCAAAAGCCACACCAGCAGTGGCAGCAGCAGGTTGTAACCCGCCAGCACACGCAGCAACGGCCACCAGCCACCGTGCTGCTCACCTTTGGCCGGCGCCATGCCCAGACCCAGCATGATCACGACGGTATTGAGCAGCGCCCAATAGTCCAGCACGCCACTCATGCCGGTTTGGGAAACCAGTTCTGCGTGCGGTTGGCAAACGCCACCAGCGACAGCATCACCGGCACTTCCACCAGCACACCCACCACCGTCGCCAGCGCTGCGCCGGAATTCAGGCCGAACAGGGAAATCGCCACTGCCACCGCCAGCTCGAAGAAATTGCTGGTGCCGATCAGCGCCGCCGGCGCCGCCACCGCGAACGACAAACGCATTCTGCGCGCAGCGAAATACGCAATCGCAAAAATGCCGTAACTCTGGATGATCAGCGGAATCGCAATCAGCATGATGTTCTGCGGCTGGCTGATGATGGTTTCCGCCTGCAGTGCGAACAGCAGCACCACGGTGGCCAGCAGCCCGACCACCGACCAGGGTTTCAGCTTGCCGACAAAACCGCCCACCCGATCATGCAGCAGCTTGCGCGTGATGAAACCCGCCAGCAGCGGCAGCACCACATACAGCACGGTGGACAGCAGCAGCGTTTCCCACGGTACCGTGATGCTGGATACTCCCAGCAGAAAAGCCGCAATCGGCGCGAACGCAAACACCATCACCAGATCGTTCACCGACACCTGCACCAGCGTGTAATTGGGATCGCCCTTGGTGAGCTGGCTCCACACGAACACCATCGCCGTGCACGGCGCCACACCCAGCAGAATCATGCCGGCGATGTATTCCTTCGCCGTGGCCGGCTCCACCAGATCGGCAAAAATGCCTTCGAAAAACAGCCAGCCCAGCACCGCCATGGTGAAGGGTTTGATCAGCCAGTTCACCACCAGTGTCAGCAGCAGGCCCTGCGGCTTTTTGCCGATGTCACGCACCGCGCCAAAATCAATCTGGATCATCATGGGATAGATCATGATCCAGATGAACACGGCAATCACGATATTCACCTGCGCCACTTCCCAGCCCGCCAGCATGGCGAAGGCAGACGGCAGCAAATTACCCAGCACCACCCCCACGATCATGGCGATGCCCACCCACAGCGTCAGATAGCGTTCGAAAATTCCCATTACAGCTCTCCCAGTTTTTTGAAGGTGGCGGCGATCTGCGCCGGTGCCAGCGTGGCCGGATGCAGCGCCAGTAATTTTTGAATGCGCCGCTGCAGTGTCTGCATGACGCTTTCAAAAGCGGCAGCGACGTCGGCCTCGGAACCCTGCGCGCGCGACGGGTCCGGCAACCCCCAGTGCACTTTCACCGACTTGCCGAACCACACCGGACAGGTTTCACCGGCGGCGGAATCACACACGGTGATCACCACATCCGGCGCGAAATCTTCCAGTTCGTCCCACGACTGGCTGCGCAGTCCCTCAGTGGCAATGCCGGCGGCGGCCAGATATTGCAGCGTCAGCGGATGCACGGCACCGGCGGGCTGGCTGCCGGCACTTTTCGCCAGCAGGCTGCCGTCGGACAGATGATTGGTGATGGCTTCCGCGAGAATGCTGCGGCAGCGGTTATGGGTGCAGATGAACAGCAGTTTCATGCGGGAAAATTCCTGTCCGGGAAAAACATGAGCGGGGTGAATCCGGTCCGGGTGGATGTTGCTGCGGCGCTAGCACTGCACACCGCACTGGCCGGGATTGCCGCTGCAGCATTCATCGGTGAGATAGCCAATCAGCTCCAGCATCAGCGGCATGTTGGCGCGGTAGCGCTGGAAGCGGCCCTCCTGCTCGACAGACACCAGTCCGGCCTGGGTCAGCGCCTTCAGATGGAACGACAGGTTGTTGGGGGGAAGGTCCAGCGCGGCGGCCAGTTCGCCAGCCACCAGACCGGACGGCCCCTGTTTGACGAGCAGGCGAAACACATCCAGCCGGATGCCGGAGGAAAGGGATTCAAAGATGGATACGGCGGCGTCTTTATTCATATTTCAATATTACTTGAAGTATTGAAATATGGTCAAGCCGAATGGAGACGGGGTAGCCGTACGCCGGCTGGCGGCGGGAAAGTGGAGGGAAAGATGCTTCGGGAGAAGGCGGTGCGGGGAGGGGAAAGGCTTTGCGCACGTCCGTGTGCGCGGGAGTGTTTACTGCAGGTCGTTGCAGGCGTGGCCGGGAGGGCAGGAATGCGACTGCACCACTTCGCCATTACTGCCAGCCTTGGTATCGGCGGTGGACTTGGTGGCCGTCTGCGCCTGGGCAGGAGCCTGTTTGGCGGGTGCCGTCGCCTGGGTGCCGGTGTGTCGGGCAGGCTTGCTGGCCGTCGTGGTTTCGGCCGGCTTTTTCTCCCACTGCGTCTGGTCAAACTCATAAATCCCGGCGGCCAGCACCGGGCAGGTGATCAGGGCCATGAGCAGGCCCGCTACGGTTTTCATACTGGTGGTCCCCAATTGGTTCTGACTGTGCAGTCCACGCTTATATGTATCACAGGGTTTTCTGGCACGTAAGTGCGGTTACAAAATTTTGTCCTACAACTTGACTGAACGGCAGTCAGGTTCGCGGAACGACCATCAACTGCCGGGCCGCGACTAGCGCGGCTCCAGCGCCAGCTTGCAGATGCGGGCGTCCTGCTTCGGCCTGGCATTGTCGATGCGCTCATGATCGAAGCCGGCGCCCTCCACCAGGAACTGCTTGATCGCCGCCGCCCGCTGCTCCGCCAGGGCGCGCAACTCCGCCTCGCCGACCGGCTGCTTCGCCATGACATCGGCCAACACCCGCCGCGCGGCCTCCAGCGTGCGTGCTGCCTCGCCCAGGTCCGGTCGGGATTTTTTCAGCGCCTTTTCCTGATCGCCGAGATCGGGCAGATCCAGATCGTCCGCCAGATCGTCAAGTTCATCCCGATTGTCCTCGTCGTCGAGCCAGTTGTCTGTCTCCAGCTGCGCCAGGGTGAGCTTGCGCCCGGTGGCGATCTGCTGCCGCACGCGCTGCAGTTGCAGGGCCGCCGTGTCGTCGGCTGCCAGCGCGTTGCCGCCGATGCTGACGTTGAGGTTGTTGCGCTGGGTGAGCGCCTGCGCCAGCTGCTGCAGTTTTTCCTGCGCGGTGGCGTCCAGTTCGGCAGAGCCGGCGGCAAATTCGATGTCGCCCAGATCCTCGCGTCCGCCCACCATCGAACCCAGCAGCGAGAACGGCGACGTGGCTGCTTTCACGATCACATTGAGCAGGGTTTTCAGGATCAGACCGGACACGCTGAAACCCGGCTCGTTGAGATTGCCCGACACGCCCACTTCCAGATCGATGACGCCGCTGTTGTCGCGCAACAGGGCCAGCCCCAGTGCCACCGGTGCATCCACCGCCTGTTCGCTGGCCACGATTTCGCCCAGATACAGATCCTTCGCCACGATTTTGTTTTTGCCGCGCAGCTGGTTCTGCTTCAGTTCATATTGCAGATCCAGCCCCAGCTTGCCGCTTTTCAGGCCGTAACCGATGAAGGTGCCGGTGTAGGGCGACAGCGCCGGCATGTCCAGCCCTTTCAATTGCGTGGTGAAGGCAAAACCCGGTTGCTGCGGCAGCGGCGCCAGCGTGCCTTTCACGTTCAGCGGCGAGTAGCGGTCCACTTTGGCCTGCAGCGAAAACGGCGACGGCTTGCTGCCGTTGCTGGCCAGATCGCTGAGCTGGAATTCCAGGGCCGACAGGGTGGTCTTGAACGCCGGCTTGATGCTGTCGTCGCGGAAGCGGGTGCTGCCTTTCTGGATGCCGATTTTGTTGATGGCGAATTGCCAGGGCGCGGATTTTTCTGCGGCGGTCGGCGCAGCATCGGCTGCTGGCGGCGCAGTGGAGGTTTCTGCTGCAGCCGGTTTCACCAGCGTCGCCAGATTCACTTTCTTGTCGGCGGCGATTTCCACATTCACATCCGGCTGCACGATCTGCACGCTGTCGATGACGAGATTTTTCTGCGCCAGATCCAGTTGCAGTTTGTCCAGGGTCAGTGCCTGCCATTTCAGCACGGACTGCTGGTTGCGGGTGTCGAGGCCTTCCAGATTGTCGAGACTGGCATTCATGGTGACGGTGAACGGCGCGCTGGCGCCGGCACCCTGCGCAATGTCGCCCTGCGCATTCAGCACGCCGTTCTGCAATTGCAGATAGGTGTTGGCCTGCACGTAGGGATTGAACGGTTGCAGCGCCAGCCCCTGCAACTGGTAATGCAGCTGCAACGCAAACGGCGCCGGGGTCAACGTGCCCTTCACGTCGAGCTTGCCAGTGTCGTTCACCTGCGCGCTGAGAGTCAGCGGAATCTGCGCGCCGTCCTGCAGCTTGATGTCGGTGAGTTTCAGGTCCAGCGCGGACAGGGTTTGCTGCGCGTTCAGGCCGCCGGATTTGTCGGTGAAGGTGAGCGTGCTGTTGCCCAGATGATATTCACCGATGTGAATGCTCCAGGGTTTGCCGGCGGCGCTTTGCTGTGGCGCGCTGCTGTTTGGTGATGCGCTATTTTGTGAGGAGTTGTTTTGCGATACCGTCGCAGTGTCGCCCGCCGGCTGCACCAGCAGCGCATCGGTGCGCAGCTTGCCGTTTTCATCGCGCCAGTGCTGGCTGTCGACACCATCGAACAGCACCTGCGCCACGTCCACTTTCTGCTGCAGCAGATCCAGCGCCACACCATTCACGCTGATTTTTTTGGCCCGCAACAGCGGCGGTTGTGTTACGGCATCGTCCAGCGCCAGTTCCACCAGTTCCAGCTGGCCATCCTGCACCGTCACCTGCAGATCCTGCGCCTGCTGTTCCAGTTTCACCTGCATGCCAAACCCCAGCGTGCCACCACCCACTTTCAGCGGCACCCGGTTCTCGACGAAGTCGGCAAATTTTTCCAGCCGGATGTCGCTGGCCTTGACCCGGCTGTGCACCAGCAGCGGATCGGCACGATAATCGCCACCCAGATCCAGCGTGCCGCCGCCGGGCATTTTTGCGCGCAGGTGAAACGGATTGAGCTGGTCGTCGCCGGTGGCCAGATACAGGCTCTGCACGCCGATGTCGATATTGTCGACCGACGACGTGGCCGGCTTGCTGCCGCTGTTGTCATCGAAGCGAAACAGGCCGTCACGGATGCGGATGTCGTCGATGCGAATGGCCAGCACGGATTTTTCTGCCTCCGGCTGCGGCGGTTTTTCCTCACTGGCCAGCCGCTTGACGATGTCGCTGAAATTGAAATCCTGCTTGCGCTGCTCGAGATTGATGTGCGGCGCGTCCAGCTGCAGTCCGCCCAGCTTGATCTGCCAGCCGAACAGCGACGCCCAGGCATCGAAATCCACAAAGAACCGCTGCCACGCCAGCAGCGGTTGCTGCGGCCGGTCGGCCAGGCTGAAATTCTCCACCGTGAGCGACAGCGCAAACGGATTGAAGGCGATTTTCTCCACCGCGATTTCGCGCCCCAGCAACTGCGCCACGTCGGTCTGCACCACGTCTTTGAGCTTGCCCGGCAGATACAGATACGCCAGCGCAATGAAGATCACATACAGCAGCGCCAGGGCCGACAGCAGCCACTGGTACCAGCGCCATTGTTTGGGAGATCGTGGAAAAGCGGGCAGCGGGAATGACACGGAGAGGAGTCCTTTGCGCAGTGCGGAAAGGACTCATTATAGGGGCAGGAATTTACGAAAACGGCGACCGCATCAAAAATCGAAGCCGATGCCGAGGTGATAGACCCAGGGGTCTACCGTCACGTCCATTTTCGCGTTGCCCACCCGCGCCACTTCATAGGTGGGCAGGCCGGGGGTTTCCACCCAGATGTCCTTCACGGTGGCGGTGGCTTCCAGTCCGCCGATGAATTTCACATCCGCATTCACCCACCAGTCGCCGGCAATGTTGTATTCCAGCCCGCCCTGCACGGCGAAGCCGAACACGTCATCGATTTCCAGCTCCGGCTCGCCCAGCGCGGTCAGCACCGGGTTGGTGACTTCGGAATCGTAGGTGATCATGTAGGCCATGCCCGCGCCCACGTAGGGACGCAGCGCGCGACCCGGCCGGAAGCGGTACACGGCGGTGACCACCGGCGGCAGTGCCTTGCTCTCGCCGAACTCGGTGCCCAGCGCCGGCACGCCGGTGGGAATGTTGCCCAACGCATAGGGCGCGATGGATTCGTTCGCCAGGGTGCCGGTGGTCTTGAATTTCACCGTCAGCGGCAGGGCCGCCACCGTTTCCAGCGCCCAGTTGCCACCGCCCCAGGGCAGCCGCCAGCCCAGGATCGCGCTGGGAAAATCCACGCTTTCCACCGACGCGCCGGAGCCGGCAATCGGCCCATTGTCCACCGCCAGGTCGGCCGGGCCGCCCACGTCTTCCAGCGCCACTTCGCTGCTGGAGGAATCCGGCGCCAGCTGGGTGTAGCCGGCGCGGAAATAAAATGGCTTGGCGCCTTTTTCAAAACCCAGCCAGTCGGTCTTGATGTGGCTCCAGTAACTGTCGTCGGCGTGGGCGGCGCCCGTCAGTGTCAGGCCCAGCACGGCCAGCGCGATTGATTTCATCTTCATATCCGAATTCCTCAGCGACGGCCTTTCAGGGGATTGCCAGTCAGCGACATGCGCATGCTGCCGGCGGGAATACGCAGGCTGATGCTGCCGCCCAGCCCCAGCGCCGACACGTTCACGGTGAGATTCACCGGCGCCACACTCTGCGGCTCGATCAGCAGACGGCCATCCTGCAGGAAACTCACCGGCCCCTTGATCACCGCGTGCACCGGTTTGCTCTGCAGGTCGTGCGACACGGAAATGATGCCGGCCACCGCGATGCTCATGTCCGGCGCATCCATGTACAGGTCCAGTTCGGCGACGAACTGCGGTTCCGCCACGCCTTCCTCCTGCACGATGTAGCCCATCACGGGGCCAGTCGTTTCGCGCAGGCGCAGCACGGTGAGGCCGGTGTCGACGTTGGCGATGGGAATGGCGATCACCACGGTGGCGACGGTGTCCATGCGGATCGATGTGCCGTAGAGAATGCCGGGATTAAGTCGTACCGGAATCTGGCTGTCGCCAGCGATGGTCATGCCCCAGGTGGCGCCGTCGATGGTGATGGGTTCGGGCTGGCCCACCTGCACCGGCAGCGAGCCGTTCAGGTAGATGGTGGGATCGCCGTCCATCAGCGCGCTGGTGACGATGCCGCCCACGCCGGTGATGGTGACGCCCGCGCTGTTGGCACTGCGCGCCACTTCACCTGCATCGTGGAAACCGTTGCCGTTCAGGTCCGTCACCGGTTCCATTTTCAGCGGCAGGTAGACGTCGTCATTCGCCGCCACGCCACGGAAACGCATGATCATGTTGGCGCCGCCGGCATCGGCAGATTCCCCGCCATTGAGCGGATCGGGATTCAGCGGCAGGCCGTTGTGGCCGCAGATCTCGCCCGCCGCGCAGGTGGCGTTGGCACCCGGTACCAGGGTCAGGCGGTAGTTGCCGCCCACGGTCCAGGGCTGGGTGGGCTTGAAGCGCATCGACCGCGTGTCGGCCGTCAGGGTACCCGCCACCACGCCGGTGCAGTTGCCGCTGCCGTCCACCGCTTCCACCCGCACCGCACCGCTGTTGCAGCTGGCACCCAGCACCAGCGTCGACACGTTCATGGCCTGGTTGAACTGCACGTCGAGGAAACCGTCCGCCGTCAGGTCGAACGGCTGGTAGGCGGTGTCGCCGCTCTGGCCGCCCACGCAATGGCCGGGGCTGGCGTAGGTGGTGCCGGTCAGCGCGCAGCCAGCGCCACCGTTGATGGAACTCACCATTGGGCCAACCGGGCCGGTGGCCGATGGATTTTCGACGGTGAAGTTGATGATGCCGTCGCCGCCGGTGGCATCGCTGCCATCCAGCGCCAGCGCGTTGTGATTGCTGCTCAGGTCAGTCAGGCCGCTGAGCGTGATGCGGTAATCGTGGCCAAAAGTCAGCGCGCTGGAGGGCTTGAGCAGGATCGTGCTGCCGTCATAGGTCAGCTGGAACGGCACCTGCGCGTTGCCGTTGTCCAGATCGATCAGCGTGATCTGGCTGTTCGCCATCAGCCCGGCATTGTCGATCGGCTCATTGAAGATCAGCGACAGGCCATCGCGCGCCGGGAAATCCACCGCGCCATCGGCGGGATAGGCACCGGTGATCTGCGGCGCGTCGTTGTCGTCCGTCACGCTGCCGTTCAGGTCGGAATTGATGCCCAGCACCATGTGCGCCGGCGCCAGATCCAGCCCCAGCAGATCCATGGTCAGGGTGCGCACGGTTTCGATCTGCAGGTTGCCGTTCACCACACGCGCGGTGCCGGTGGCCTGCACGTGGGGAATGGTCTGGTTCAGCACCGGATTGCCCGCCGCATCCGCGCCGGTCAGAGCCAGGTCGAACATCAGGAACACGAACACCGGCGACTTGTCGTCATCCGGTTTGGTAGCGGCGCTGCGGTAGGGATTGCGGCCCATGAAGCCGGTGGCGTCGCTGAGGAAGGTGGCCTTGATGGTGCCGGTGGCCAGATTGGCCGGCACCGTGCCGCCCAGCTGCAGGTCCAGCCCGGTGATGTTGAGGGAATTGCCCTTGCGGATCACGAACGGAATCAGGCCGCTGAAATTGCCGGGGTCCGCCAGTTCCGCCTGGATGGTGCTGTCCAGCAGGTTGATGTCGTTGCTGCCGATCAGCGGCGAATACAGGTCGATGGCATTCACCGGCCGGCCGGTCAGGATCGAGGTGGCCGGGAAGCCGCTCTCGCCGTAGGCCAGGGTGGTGTTGAAGTGCTGGGTGATCACGCAGTTGCAGGCGTTGGCATCCAGCGGCTCCAGTTCATAGTTCACCGCCGCCAGCGCCTCGCCGTTCAGGTCGCGGATGCCGGCGCCCAGTTTCAGACGGTAGGTAACGCCCGGCGTAAGGTCCGCATCCGGGTCGAAACTCACATGCTGCTTGCGCACCATCAGCGAGCCGGCCACCGGAATCTCCGTGGCGCCGTCCACTTCCACGAACTGGAAACTGCTGCCATCGACAACGGTTTTCTCGTCCAGCGGCTCGCTGAATTCCACCCGCACGGTGGCGAAGTCCATGAACGGATAGCGCGGGGCCGGCGGTGTGGGCAGCACGGCGGAATAGACATCCGGCGCCTCGCCATTGATGGCGCGCACCACCGGCACTGCTCCGCTCACCGGGTCCAGCTGGCTGGTGGTGAAGGTCAGCAGCGGGTCGCTGTCGGGCAGGTTGGTGGAGCCGCCGCCGATCACCGCGCTGCGCACATACAGGGAATACTCGGTGCCCTGGCTGAGGCCCGTGGTTTCAAACTGCACCACCTTGCCCGACACCGTGGGGCTGAGCGCCACCACCGCATTGCCGGGGCCG
The DNA here is from genome assembly GCA_964491665.1 of uncultured Moraxellaceae bacterium. Classification (GTDB taxonomy): domain Bacteria; phylum Pseudomonadota; class Gammaproteobacteria; order Pseudomonadales; family Ketobacteraceae; genus Ch67. Next base: position 6,975 of record CAZBII010000034.1, on the reverse strand, counting down.
ATCAGGCAGAAGTTGCCGCTGACGTTGCCGCCGCCGTCCACGCTGCACGCCGCACCCACCGCACTGGCGCTGACCGCCTTGCTGAAGGTGACATAGAAGCGGGTGCCGGTGGACACATCGGTCTGGCCGTTGATGGGGTAGGTGAACACCACACCGTCCGACAGCACCGCCGGCCGGTAGGGATTGCCCGATCCGCCGCCACCGCAGCCCTGCACTCCGGCCAGCAGACCGGCCAGCAAACCAGCCCCAGCCAGCAGACCGGCGCTTTGCAGCAGCCTGCGGCCCAGCCATTCAAACCTGTTCTGTTTCATGTAAACCTCGTTGCTCACGGCCCGGCGCACACAGGCCCGACGCCTGCTCCGGCGCCACATTGCACGATTCCATACAGTAAATATGGTGTATGGCGTTCCGACTGGCTAGTCATCGAACAATGATTTATCCCGCCAGTGACCAGCGGCCGGCGCTTGAACCGCTGACGGATTCGGGGGAAACTGCTGCTCCTGTCGATTGCCATCCGCCCGGCTGGCACCAGAACAACAAAAAAGCAAAACCAAGGGGGTTTCATGAAACAGGGACTTTTCGCTGTGGTCCTCGGCACCGGCCTGCTGCTGGCAGGCTGCACCAACACCATCAAGTACGACGACGCGCCGGTCCGCAAGGCGGTCGCCACCACCGGCATCAGCCAGACCGAATTCCAGAAATCCACCCAGGCCATGATCAGCGCCATGCTGCAGTCACCCGGCGTGGTGGCCGCCACCCGCAATGCCCGTCCCAAACTGGCCGTGTTCGGCCTGATGGACTTCACCAGCGAGAATCTCGACATCAAGGCGCTGAACAACGGCATGTTCGCCCAGATCGGCCAGTCGGCCCGCTTCAACTTTGCCGATCCGGCCGCGCTGGCCAAGGCCGACCAGCAGCAGAATCCCAACCGCTATGACCTGCTGGAAAATCCCGCCGCTTCCAAATCCCTCAGCGAGGCCGTCGGCGCCGACTATCTGCTGGTGGGAGAAATCAGCAACGTGGTGCGCACCCAGCCCACCCTGAAGGAAACCTTCTACCGCGTGTCGCTGAAACTGGTGGACCAGAAAAACGGCCAGTTCCTGTGGCAGGAAAACCGCGAATTCCTCAAGAGCCAGAAGAAAATCGTGTACGGCATCTGATTCACCGGATGCCCCGCTGCGGCCCTGTCACATCGCCGTGACACAGGCCGCAGTTTGCAAACCCGCACCTTCCCCTTCCCGCCCGATGCCGGCAGAATGCCGCGCCTTTGCCACAACCGGCAAAAAAACTGCTCAATCCTGATCATTTGTGGCAACGCCCTTCCCAGCGCGGCTACTTGATATACACTTCGAGCAATAACGCACCGGATGCCACGCCGCCCACGATTTATGGCCAAACACATAGCACTGATTGAAGACGAAGCGGCCATCCGCGAAAACTACAAGGCCTTCCTGCAGCGCCAGGGTTACCAGGTCAGCACCTACGATTCGCGGCCCTCGGCCATGCAGGCCTTCCACCAGTCGCTGCCGGACATGGCGGTGATCGACATCGGCCTGCAGGATGAAATCGAAGGCGGTTTCGACCTGTGCCGGGAACTGCGCCAGATCGCGCCGCAACTGCCGATCATTTTCCTCACCGCCCGCGACAGCGAACTGGATGCCATCTCCGGCCTGCGCCTGGGCGCCGACGACTACCTCACCAAGGACATCAGCCTGCCGCATCTGGCCGCGCGCATCACCGCCCTGTTCCGCCGCCTCGACATTCTCAGCAAGCCCTCGACCCTGGCCAACAAGCTGGAACGGCAGGAACTGAAGCTGGACCTGGACCGCATGTACGCCACCTGGCGCGAGCAGAATCTCGACCTGACCCTGACCGAATTCTGGATTCTGCACGCCCTGGCCAAGCATCCCGGCCACGTGAAAAACCGCCAGCAGCTGATGGACGCCGCCAACGTGGTGCTGGACGACAACACCATCACCTCGCACATCAAGCGCATCCGCAAGAAGTTCAACCTGATAGACCCCGCCTTCGACGCCATCCAGACGGTGTACGGCATGGGTTACCGCTGGCACATCCCGGACGCCTGACCTGTGGGACTGCGCTCGCAACTGCTGCTGGTTTCCCTGATCACCCTGCTGCTGCCCTGGGCCGGCTGCCAGTATGTGCAGGAAATGGAAGGCGTGCTGCGGGACAACCAGAGTCACGCCATGACCGGCCAGACCGCACTGCTGGCGCGCATGCTGAACCAGTCGGTGAAGCTGCCGGAGCCTGCCCAGGGCAACCTGTTCTACACGCCGGTGCGCTATCAGGGCGTGGAAATGGACGGCTATGACGATGACTGGCGCGGCCACAGCGCCGACACGCTGGAAAACGAATCCGCCTCCATCGACCTGCGCCTGCACAAGGCCCTCCACGAACAGGACGTGTACCTGTTCCTGCAGCTGCACGACACGCGGCTGGTCTACCACCACCCCGGCCGCAGCTACAAGCGCAGCGACCATATCCGCCTGCTCACCGCCGACGGCAAGCTGCAGTGGCTGTTCTTCACCAGTGGCCCCGGCCAGTTGCAGGTCTTTGAAAAGCGCACCGGCTACAAGCGCCTGCGCGCCCGCCCCGAGATCGACGCCTGGTGGCAGGAAACCGGCACCGGTTACAGCCTGGAAATCCGGGTGCCCCAGAAGCTGGTGCGCCATACCCTGGACGTGCAGGTCTACGACCGCGACCCCTACGACAAAAAGACAAGACTGGCCCTGTCCACCCGGCGCGGCGGCCACAATTCGGTCTGGCTGAAACCGCTGCCGGAACTAGTGGCCATGATGCAGCCCTGGCGCACCCACGAAACCGACATCACCCTGGTGGACCCGCGCGGCTGGCCGCTGGCGCCGCAGAAAAACTGGCTCAACGACAGTCTGCTGGAAACCCCGCTGCGTCTGGACCGCGGCCTGCTCGACCAGACCATCAACCGCTTCTACCGTTTTGTGGTGCGCAATCTCACCCCGCGCAGCACCCACGCACCCTGGCCCCTGCCCACCCAGGCCCTGAGCCGCATGCAGCAACGCATTCCGCTGGAAAAACTGGCGGTGGACACCACCCGCGCCAGCGCCGACTGGTACCGCTGGCCCGGCACCGACCGGCCGGCCCTGCTGGTGCTGCAACCGGTGCTGCAGCAGGGCAAGCTCAAAGGCTACCTGCTCTATTCGCAGACCGGCGAGGCGCTGGTGAGCATGACCAACAACGCGCTGCGGCGGGTTACCCACCGCGCCCTGCTGGTGATGGGCATCGTCGTGGCCGTGCTGATCCTGTACGCCTCCCTGCTGTCCTGGCGCATCCGCCAGCTGAAAAGCCGCGCCGAAGCCGCCATCACCAGCGACGGCAAGGTCAACCAGTTCACCCCCTCGCGCCAGCAGGACGAGATCGGCGACCTGTCCCGCAGCTACCACAACCTGCTGCAGCGGGTGCGCAACTACACCGGCTATCTGGAAACCCTGGGCGGCAAGCTGGCGCACGAACTGCGCACCCCGCTGGCCATCGTCAAATCCTCGCTGGAACTGGCCCAGTCCAGCCCCGGCAACAACGCCGAGTACCTGCAGCGCGCGCAGGAGGGCAGCGAGCGCCTGCGCCTGATCCTGTCCGCCATGAGCGAGGCCAGCCGGGTGGAACAGACCATCCAGCAGACCGAATTCCACACCTTCGATCTGGCGGCGCTGGTGCGCGACATGGCCCAGGCCTACGGCGACACCTACACCGGCCACCGCTTCCAGAGCGAACTGCCGGGCATGCCGGCCTGGGTGCGCGGCAGCCCGGAACTGATCGTGCAGCTGCTGGACAAGCTGGTGGACAACGCCCGCGACTTCGCCCCGGCCGACAGCATCATCGAGATCGGCGTCAGCATCTTCCGCAGCAAATGGCTGCTCACCGTCAGCAACCAGGGCCCCACCCTGCCGGCCAACCTGGAAGAACAGCTGTTCGACTCGCTGGTGTCGCAGCGCGATGCCGACCACAAGGGTCAGTCCCCGCACCTGGGCCTGGGCCTGTATATCGTGCGCCTGATTGCGGCCGCCCACGACGGCCAGGTGGAAGCCCACAACCGCGCCCAGGGCGACGGCGTGATCTTCACCATCACCCTGCCGGCCCGCGCCGACCAGAACTGACTCCCGACGGCGCCGGTCAGACGCCGTCCGCCACCGCCGGGCAGATTTCCGGCAGCCGGCCAAATCTGGATTATGCTTGAACAGTAAGCACCCCACGTTCAGGCCCAGGACCATGACCACCGACGACGAACGCCGCCGCGCCCCGCGCTCCCCGATCGAGGACACCCTCTTCATCCAGTCGATCTCGTCCCGGCAGGTCAGCATGTCCGCCAGCACCATCAACGCCTCGGCCACCGGCCTGCAGGTCGAGCTGGAATCCGAGGTGCTGGAGGACGCCGAAATCGCCCTCTGGATCAACGCCGACTCCGGCCAGCGCACCCTGATCAGCGGCGTTATCCGCTGGAGCCGGTCCAGCGGCCACGGCACCTTCCTGGTGGGTATCGAACTGGACGCCGAGTCCGCCCCGGCCATCAGCCAGTGGCTTAACAACATTCCGTAACCGTTTCACAACGTTTCCGCCGGCTGGCAGCCGCGTTTGCGCTTGCGCTGCCACCGGCTGTTTCGCCACAATAGATCCCATTGCGCGGATCAGGGTGATCCGCCCATAACAACAAAAACCGAGGGACACCCCCCATGAAAACTTCCATTGCCGCTGCCGCCGTGGCCCTGACGCTGGCCGGCTGCAGTTCCGCCCCATCTGCACCCAAGCTCCAGGACGACCCGATCGTCACCAGTCTGAAAGGCCAGACCTCCGGCTATGTGCAGAAAACCCTGGGCCTGCCCAACGAACGCTCGGAACTGCCCTCCGGCGCCATGGTCTGGGTCTACAAGGACAACCAGAAGGGCATGACCGCCAACCAGTGCAAGGTCACTCTCTCCATCCGCAACGACAGCGTGGAAAGTGTGGTCATCAGTACCGACCGCCAGTCCCTGCTGTCCGTGCTGGCCAGTTCCTGCGACAGCATCCGCAAGGCCGTCACCCAGCACTCCTGAACAATCCTCGCGGCGGGGGCTTCCTGTCCCCGCCTGCCTACTCCTTTCGAACGTTGTCACCCGCGCCCGGCTTCCTGTTAGATTCGCCGCATTACCAAAACCGCATGGACTTCGCGAAACAGGCTGTATAACCTGCCCGCCTGCTTTTGCCGATGCTGTATTTCATTCATGACCAGTTCTGGAGTCTGCCTGCATGAATCAAAGGATTGCTGCGTTTCTCGTCAAATACCGCCTGTGGCTGTTCGTGGCCAGCCTGGTGCTGGTGGGCGTCACCGCCACGGGGTTTTCCCGCCTCGTTTACATTGCCGACTACAAAATCTTCTTTGCGCCGGATGATCCGCATCTGGTGGCCTTCGAGGACCTGCAGGAAACCTTCACCCATGTCGATAACGTGGTGTTCGTGCTGGAGCCGAAGAACGGCCAGGTACTGTCGAAGGAAGCGCTGGATGCCGTGCTCTGGCTGACCGAGGCCAGCTGGAAGCTGCCATTTTCGATGCGGGTGGATTCGCTCAGCAACTACCAGCACACCCGCGCCGAGGACGATGAACTGATCGTGGAAGATCTGGTGCCGGAAGATTTCGACGGCAGCCCGGCCAGCATTGAGCGCGTGCGCAGGATCATCGAAGGCGAGCCGCTGATCCAGAACCGCACCATCACCAGGGACGGCGCCCTCACTGCCATGGTGGTGACCCTGCAGCTGCCAGCTGACCAGACCGTGGCCCTGCCGCAGCTGATGGAAGGCCCCGGTGGCGTCAACGAACTGGAAGCGCGGTTCCGCGCCACTCATCCCGACATCAATCTCTACGTCACGGGCGTGGCTGTTTCCAACTACACGCTGGGCACGGTCGCCACCCGCGACATGAGCGTGCTGATGCCGATCCTGCTGCTGGTGGTGCTGGTGCTGGTGGGCATCATGACGCGCTCGGTCGCCAACACCTTTGTCACACTTGCAGTGGTGCTGGTGTCGATTGTCACCACCATTGGTGGCGTCGGCCTGATCGGTTTCCCGCTCAACAACGTCAGCGCCATTGCACCCATGGTGATCCTGACGCTGGCAGTGGCGGAATGCGTGCACCTGCTGTGCTACTACTCGGTGCGCCTGCGCGAAGGTCACAGCAAGGTGGAGGCGATGGAACTGAGTCTGGCCAGCAACATGCGCGCGATTTTCTTTACCACCTTCACCACCGCCGTCGGTTTCCTCGGCATGAACACCATCGACTCGCCGCCCTTTGTGCAATTCGGTTACATCGCCTCCGCCGGCATCATGGTGGCCTACCTGTTCGGCCACACCATGCTGCCGCAGCTGGCGATATGGCTGGCGCGGGAAAACCGCGACGAACCCGAACAGACCGCCACCTTCCACAGCGCGGCGGCGGACTGGGTCATCACCAATCCGAAGAAAGTCTTTTACGGCACGCTGATCGTTTCCTGCATCCTGAGCGCCGGCATGGTGCTCAACGACATGAACGACGACAACGTTGGCTACTTTGACAAGGACATGCAGCTCCGCCAGGCGGTCGAGCTGGCGGAACAGCACGGCATGGGCATGAACTTCATCGAGTACTCGCTGCAGTCGGGCGAGGATTACGGCATCACCGACCCGGTGTTTCTGGCCAAGGTGGAAGCGTTCGTCAACTGGTGCAACCAGCAACCGGAAATCGAGAACGTGTCGTCCTTCACCGATGTGATCAAACGCCTCAACCAGAGCCTGCACAACGACGACCCCGCCTATTACAAGCTGCCGGAATCGCGCGAGCTGACGTCGCAGTATCTGCTGATGTATGAAATGTCGCTGCCGGTGGGCATGGACCTGAACAACCGCATCGATCCGGCCAAATCGGCACTGCGCATCACAGTCAGCACCCGCATGATGAAGGCGAAGGAAAACCTG
>CAZBII010000033.1:0-33735 GCA_964491665.1 uncultured Moraxellaceae bacterium | reverse complement strand
CCGGCTATTCAGCGCCCACGATCCAGCTGGAGTTTGGTGCCCGCGCCACGGGCGAACCCCACCATTTTCAGCCAGTAACCTGTGACATTGCGCAGGAAATTGAAGAGGTCATTTTTCCTGTCGCCCAACCCCTGGTGATGGCGGCGGAGCGCACCTTCTGGGAAAAGGCCACCGCTGCCCACGTGTACTGTTTGCAGGGGCGATTGCGCGGCGAACGCTATTCGCGTCACTGGTACGACCTGGCGGCCATCGCAAAAACACCGCACTTTGCTGCTGCCTGCGCAGATCAGGCGCTGGCTAGGGCCGTTGCAGAACACAAATCGGTGTTCTTCATCGAGAAAGATGCAACCGGCAACAAGATCGATTACTTCGCCGCCACCAGCGGTCAACTGCAACTGATCCCGACAGGCGAATCACTGGCGGCGCTCGAGAAGGACTACGCCGCAATGCTGGAAGATGGCCTTCTGGCGCTGAATCAGCCGGGCTTTGCCGACATCATCGGGCAGTGCCGTGTCATTCAGGATGAGACCAATCGGCAGGCCCTCTAATTGCCGTGCTGTTGGGTCGGTTGACGACCTTCACTTCAAGCCTGAGCTGCTTCCGGCGGGATGAGTTTCACCCCTTGCGGACTCTCGTCCTAACCGGTTTTGAGGCAGCAGAAAGCATGCTGTATATAATTACAGTTAATGCTCCCGCTGAAACCCGGTTCCCATGAATATGCCCACCTCACCTGCTTCCCAGCGACCGGATGCTGCCCTCATCCCCTTGGCACCCGAAGCCGTCCTGCCCCGGCCGGTCCTGGCGCCGGCGAATATATTCCCCATGATGCCCGCCCTTTCTTCCGCCCCTGCCGGCAGCAAGTACATCGGCCCGCCCGGACCCTGACCATGCTCTGGGCTTGTCTGCATTTTCCCGCACTGGCGCTGAACCGGGTGGAGCAAGGCCTCCCCGCTCCGCGCGCGCTGGTGCTTGAAATCACCCGCCGCCAGCGCCGGCTGGTGTGGCAGGCGAATGCGCCGGCACTGGCCGCCGGTATTACCCCCGGCATGACGCTTGCCACCGCGCAGGGGCTGTGCGCGCAGCTGCTGTGTGTGCCGCGCGATGAAAACGCCGAGCAGGAAACGCTGCGCGAGCTGGGCGACTGGGCCTACCGGTTCACGCCGCATATCCGGCTGCAGAATAGCGATAGTCTGCTGCTGGAAGTGGGGCAGAGCCTGCGTCTGTTCGGCAGTCGCGAACATCTGCTGCGCTTGCTGCTGGAGGAACTGCCCGCCGGATTTGCGCCCTGCCATGTTGCCTTCTGTGACACTGCCTTTGCTGCGCTGCTGCTGGCGCGCGCGCAAGTGCGCGAGGATGTGTTGCCGGTGAATGATCCGGCACCGTTCTTTTCCCTGCGCGATCTGCCGCTGCAAAGCGTGCGTGGGCTGGATCTGCCGGTTGAAAAAATCGCGCTGCTGGAAAGCATGGGCATTGTCACGCTGGAACAATTATTCGCGCTGCCCCACGATGCGCTGGCCAAACGGCTGGGTCGCGAGTTTCTGACCTATCTGCGCCTGCTCACCGGCACCACGCCCGACGTGCTGCCCAGCTGGCGTCTGCCGGACCGTTTCACGCAAACGCTGGAATTCCTGCACGAACTGGACACCACTGATCAATTGCTGTTTCCCCTGCGCAATCTGCTGACGCGTCTGCAGCATTATCTGAATGCGCGGCAGCTGGCGATCACGGAACTGAATTTCAGTTTCACCCTGCGCAATCGCAGCCTGCAGCACTGGCGCGTGGCGCTGGCAGCGCCGCATTACCGCATTGCACACATGCTGCCGCTGCTGCAGCTGAAGCTGGCGTCGCTGCAGTTGCAGGCGCCGGTGCTGGCGGTGCAGCTGGAGGTGCACGCGTTTGTGCCGCTGCCCGCCGGTCAGCAGGATCTGCTCACGCCCTGGCAGAGCGACAACGTCAGCCGCCAGCAGCTGGTGGACAAACTCAAAGCACGGTTGGGTGACAGCAATGTATTCGGGCTGGCGCTGGCGGCGGATCATCGGCCGGAAAAAAGCTGGCAGACATGCGCACCGGGAACGCCGTCGGTTCAGCCAACCGTTCAGTCAACACCGGCGCACGACAAGCTGCGTCCGTTCTGGCTGCTGCCCACGCCGCAACAACTGCGCGATAAAAAAGGTCTGCCGCAGCACGACGGCGATCTGCAGCTGCTTACCGGGCCCGAGCGCATCGACACCGGCTGGTGGGACGATGAACCGGTAAACCGCGACTACTATGTCGCGCAGCAGCAAGGCGGCCGCCTGTTGTGGATCTACCGCGATCGCATCACGCAGCAGTGGTTTCTGCACGGTATTTTCGAAGGCTGAATGCGTCATGGAATACGCCGAACTGCACTGCCTCACCCATTTCAGTTTTCTGCGCGGCGCGTCGTACCCGGCGGAGCTGGTGCAGCAGGCCCATGCGCTGGGTTACCGCGCGCTGGCGATCACCGATGAATGTTCACTGGCCGGTGTGGTGCAGGCGCATGTGGCGACGCGGGACTGTCCGCTGCAGCTGATCATCGGCAGCGAATTCCATTCCGAGGAAGGTTTGCATTTCATCCTGCTGGCGCCGGACCGTCGTGCCTATGGCCAGCTGTCGACGCTGATCAGCCGCGCGCGCCGGCGCAGTGACAAGGGTGAGTACTGCCTGCGGGTGAGCGATCTGGCGCCGGCCAGCGATGGCTGTCTGTGCATCTGGTTGCCGACGCCGGAGCAGTGTGCGCAGCCGGACGCATTTTGTGAGGATCTGCTGCGGCATCTGTCGTCGCGTCTGTGGATCGGTCTGCATAATAATCTGGGCCCGCAGGATGAAATGCTCATGCATGTGCGCATCGCGCTGGCGCAGCAGCGTAATCTGCCGCTGGTGGCCTGTGGCAATGTGCATCTGCATCATCCGGCGCGCCAGCCGCTGCAGGATGTACTCACCGCCATTCGCCTGAATACCAGCGTGCACAACGCCGGCTTCCATCTGCACGCCAACCGCGAACAGCATCTGCGCACGCGGGAGGAACTGCAGCAGCTGTTTCCGCCCGAGGCGCTGGCGCAAACCCTGGTCATCGCGCAGCGCTGCCAATTTCTGCTGAGCGAACTGAAATACGAATATCCGCACGAACTGGTGCCGCAGGGCCACACGGCGCAGAGCTGGTTGCGCGCTCTGGTGGAAGACGGTGTACGCCAGCGCTGGCCGCAGGGCGAGGACGCCAAAACCCGCGCGCTGATCGAGAAGGAACTGCAGATCATCCACGAACTGAACTACGAATCCTATTTCCTCACTGTGTACGACATCGTGCACTTCGCCCGTGGCGAAAAAATTCTCTGCCAGGGTCGTGGCTCCGCCGCCAATTCCGCCGTGTGTTTCTGCCTGTTCATCACCGAAGTGAATCCCGCCACCAGCACGCTGCTGTTCGAGCGTTTCATCTCGAAGGAGCGCAACGAGCCGCCGGATATCGATGTGGATTTCGAGCACGAACGGCGCGAGGAAGTGATCCAGTTCATCTACCGCAAGTACGGGCGTCAGCGCGCCGCACTCACTGCCACCGTAATTCGCTATCGCACCAAAAGTGCGATCCGCGATGTGGGCAAGGCGCTGGGTTTCGACAACACGCTGCTGGATGCGCTGGCGCAGTCGCTGGCCTGGTGGGATCGCAAGGATCAGTTGTCCGCGCGGCTGCAGGAACTGGGCATCGACGCCGCCAGTCCGGCGATTCGCCGTTTTCTGTGGCTGGTGAACGAACTGCGCGGTTTTCCCCGGCATCTGTCGCAGCATGTGGGCGGTTTCATCATCTCCGCCGGTCCGCTGGACCAGCTGGTGCCGATTGAAAATGCCAGCATGCCGGAGCGCACCGTGGTGCAGTGGGACAAGGACGACATCGAGGCCCTCGGCCTGATGAAAATCGACGTGCTGGCGCTGGGCATGCTCACCGCGATCCGCAAAAGTTTTGCGCTGCTGGCACAGATTCGTGGCGTGCAGCACACCATGGCGAACCTGCTGCAACGGCACGATGAAAAGACCTATGAAATGCTGCAGCGCGGCGACAGCGTTGGCGTGTTCCAGGTGGAATCCCGCGCCCAGATGGCGATGCTGCCGCGCTTGAAACCGGCGAAGTTTTACGATCTGGTGATCCAGGTGGCGATCGTGCGGCCCGGCCCGATCCAGGGCGACATGGTGCATCCCTATCTGCAGCGCCGGCAGCTGCCGCCGGACAAAATCCGATACGAATCCACTGCACTGAAACCGGTGCTGGAACGCACGCTGGGCATTCCCATTTTCCAGGAACAGGTAATTGCACTGGCGATGGTGGCGGCGGGTTTTAGCGGCGGCGAGGCGGACCAGTTGCGGCGCGCGATGGCGGCGTGGAAACGCAAGGGCGGGCTGGAACCCTACGAAGAAAAACTGGCAGCCGGCATGCGCGAGCGCGGTTATTCCAGCGACTTCATCCAGCGCATCATTGCGCAGATTCGTGGCTTTGGTGATTACGGTTTTCCCGAATCCCACGCCGCCAGTTTTGCGCTGCTGGTGTATGTGTCGGCGTGGCTGAAATGTCACGAGCCGGCGGCGTTCTGCTGCGGCCTGCTGAACGCGCAGCCCATGGGATTCTATTCGCCGTCGCAGCTGGTGCAGGATGTGAAGCGCCACAACATCGCGGTGCGGCCGGTGGATGTGCTGCACAGCGCCTGGGATCACACGCTGGAAACCGATTGCCTGCACCCGCATCCGCAACGGCAGCCCGCGCTGCGCCTTGGCTTGCGGCTGGTGCTGAATCTGTCGTCCTCGGGTGCGGAAAAAATCCTGCAGCAGCGGGCGCAGAAAAATTTCATTTCGCTGGCGGATTTCACCCGCCGCTGTCGCCTCAACCAGAAAGACATGGATGCACTGGCCCACGCCAACGCGCTGCAGTCGCTGAGTGCCCACCGGTTTCAGGCGCGCTGGGATGCGCAGGGTCTGCAGCAGGAATCGCCGCTGCTGCAACAGGAACAGCAGCGCGAAACGCCGGTGCAGCTGCCGCCGCCCAGTGAAGCGCAAAATCTGCTGGAGGATTATCACAGCACGGGCCTGACGCTGGGCCGCCATCCGCTGGCGCTGCTGCGCGAGCATCCGGCGCTGCGCGGCTGCAAGCGCTACGCGGATTTGGCAGCGCTCAATCACAAACGCTTCGTGCGCATCGCCGGCATTGTCACTGGCCGCCAGCGTCCCGGCACCGCCACTGGCGTGGTGTTTATCACGCTGGAGGATGAAACCGGCAACAGCAATATCGTGGTGTGGAGCGATTTGGTGGAGCGCTTTCGCGCCGAGGTGCTGAACGCGCGTCTGCTGTACGTGAAGGGCGTGGTGGAGCGGGAGAACAATGTGATCCACGTGATCGCCGGCCATCTGCAGGACATGACGGCACTGCTGGGGGAGCTGGAAACACAGTCGCGGGATTTTCATTGAGATGTTTGCCAAACCGGCATAGGAAACCGGTGGACCTTTTGTTGAATTGCATCACCTTTTGCGGCAGCCGGTTTGCCGGCCCTGTCCGCCTTTGCCACAATGTTGTGCATCGCATTCGCGACATCATCTTGCTTCGGGAGTCCCTATGAAATTCCATTTTTCCGCCCCGGCCCCTCTGGCTGCCGCCCTGCTGCTTGTTCTCAGCGCCAGTACCGCATTCGCCGGTGACGACACCCGCACCGCCATCGGCAGCGCCATCGGCGGTGGTGTCGGTGCCGCCATCGGCCAGGAAGTGGGTGGCAAACAGGGCGCCGTCATCGGGGGCGCGGTGGGTGGTGCGGCGGGTGGCGCGGTCAGTGCCAAGGGCAAGGCCAAGACCGGTGCGGCCATTGGTGGCGCCATCGGCGGTGCCAGTGGTGTGGCGGTGGGTGATCATGTGGGCGGTGCCACCGGCCAGATCGTCGGCGGTGCCGTGGGTGCGGCGGCCGGCGGCGTGATCGGTGGCAATGTCACCGAGGAATCCAAAAAACGAACTTCATCCGGCTACAGCGCGCGGGAAGCGGATTACCGCCGTGAAGGGCGCCGTTATGACGACGAGCGTTACTATGATGAACGCTACGATGACGAGCGCGACTGGGATGACCGCGATGGCCCCGGCAAGCGCGGGCGCGGACACGCCTATGGCCATGAGCGCGGTCGCGGCCACGGCAAGCACCATCACTGATCCGTTACGGCAGAAACACCAGCAGCTGTTTGGCTGAGGAAATGATGCTGGCATCCAGTTCATGGATGTCGGCAGCGGTTCTGGCAACGAACACGACATCCACCCAGCTCTGGATGTCGTGCACCAGGGCCCGGAAGGTATCGAACAGAAACTCCGGCCAGTTCCGTTCGGCATGCCGGAGGGTGTGGGTGGCCACCTCCGCCAGCACCGAGGAAATGCCGACGAAATCCTCCAGATAGAAAATCATGTTGGCCATTTCCTGCAGGTTGGCCGCCACAATCTGCACATAGGCGGTCCTGTCGGCGCTGTACTCCACCAGATCGAGCTGCTCCAGCGTTTCCCGGATGATCACCTGCAACTCGCTGATGTCCGTGTCGGAGAACCGGTGCTGGCGGGCGTATTCCTGCGCGCTGATGTGTTGCCGCTCGATGGGCTCGCCCAGTGCACCGTTCATGTCGCCGGAACAGTCGAAGAATTCCGTTTCCCCGAACAGGGCCACGTTGTCGTCCGAGCGCAGCGCCGGCGTGTACAGGCGCGCGTTGTCCAGCAGCTCGCCGGTCAGTTCGTCCATGCGTTGCTGCAGGGCTGGCTCCAGCCCGGCGCCGGCGCGGGACTGCGACAGCTCGCCCAGAAAACGGCGGAAATGCAGGTGGGTGCTCTTCAGGCGCGACATGACCTGCTTCAGGTTCGACAGATCCTTCTGCACCGAGATGAAGTGCGTGGTGCGGCCATTGTCGTCGGTGATGGGCGAGATGTTCCATTCCACCGGATAGGGCTCGCCGTTCTTGCGGTAATTGATGGTGGCGCCGTGGAAATCACGCCCGGCCTGCAGGTCCTCGTGCAGGCGCTGCAGCACCCGGCGATTGCTTTTTTCGCCCTGCAGGATGCGCGGTGACTGGCCTCGCAGTTCCTCCAGGCTGTAGCCCGTCATGCGGCAGAAGGCAGGATTGGCGTACAGGATCGGATAGCCGGGCTCGGGCGCGGTGATGACGATGGCGTTGAACGACGACAGGAAGAACTGCTCGATGATGCGACGCAGGGTGGCGTCGTCGAACACGGGCAGGTCGGTGCTGGTCAGGGTCATGGCGCAGGGATTCCAGGCTGCAATAGCCAGTTCAGGACAGGAATGTTCTCCTTCAAGGTAGCAGAAAACCCCGATTTTGCCCGCGCGTCAGTCGCGCCGTTCCGCCATTGCCTGCAGATAGGCCAGCAGTGCCTCCAGTTCATCATCCGGCAGCACCTCGGCGGAAAACCCCGGCATCTTCATGCCGTTCCAGCGCCGCACCTGGGCCGGATCGCGGATCAGCTGTTTCAGATAGGGCAGCGCGAAATATTCGGTGGGACTGCGCGGCTGGTTCAGGTCCGGACCGATGTGACCGTCACCGCCGCCGTTGAGGGTGTGGCAGGCCAGGCAGTGGGTCTTGAACAGGGCGAAACCCTGCCACGCCGGATGATGCCGGGGCAGGCTGAGATCCGGCAGCAGTTGCGGATAGCGCGCTTCCGGCGGCACGGTCTGTTCAATCACGCCGATCTGGAAGGGCCAGTGTTCCGGCGGCACGGGTGCAGCGCCGGTATTGCCCGGCGCCGGCAGCCACACCAGATAGAAGGGTCCGGCACTGCTGCCGTCCGGGGACAGCGCCGGCCACGGCTGCGCCGGATCTTCCACCGCCAGCCAGGCCTGCACCGCGTTGTCCGCCATGATCCTGGTGGCCTCGATCGGCGCGGCAAACCCATCCAGCGCCAGAAAATTCAGCGTGCCCTGCGCACTGAAACCGTGTTCCTGCAGCAGCGCGCGCAGCGGCAGGGCGCGAAAAGTCATGGCACGTTTGTAGGCGATGTCATCCGGCACGGTGATGTGCGTAAGGTCCTGGCGTTGCAGCAGTGTTGCTGCGTCCAGGCGCGTGCTCTTGCCGTCGTGTTTCAGTACGAGGGTGGCATCCGCCAGCGCCGGTGGTGTCAGCCAGAACAGCAATAGCAGCGCAAGAACATACAGGGGCGGGTGTGCAGGTTTCATGTGGGTGAACGTCGCTCGGGAAGGGGAATGGCAGTATGCCACAGCCTGTCCGCCGCGCTGTCCCGCGTTCACCCCGCTGTCACAATCCGTCGCTACAGTCCCCGCAGACTATTTCGCACACAACGTCATTGGGGAGTTTCCACATGAGCAAGCAATTCACACAACGCAAGTCGCCGCTGGCGGCGGCCATCGGTCTGATGCTGCTGGCCGGCAGCGTGCACGCGCAGGATGCGGTGCCCACCAGCGCCGAGGAATGGTTTGCGCAGGGCAAGCAGGCGGTGAAGGAAGCTACCAAAGTGAAAAACAACGAGCGCAAGGCGCGCAACGTGATTCTGTTCGTGGGTGACGGCATGGGCGTGTCCACCGTCACCGCCGCGCGCATCCTGGAAGGCCAGCTGCGCGAAGCCGACGGTGAATTCAACCGCCTGAGCTTCGAGGAATTCCCCCATCTGGCGCACTCGGTCACTGCCAGCGCCAACCAGCAGACTTCCGATTCCGCGCCCACCGCCACCGCGATGGTGGCCGGCATCAAGACCAACGACGGCGCCATCTCCGTTGACCAGACCATCAACCGCAACGAGCCCAGCGCCGACGTCACCGCTGCCAAGAGCGTGAAAACCATTCTGGAACAGGCGGAAGAAAAAGGCCTGAGCACCGGCATCGTCTCCACCGCGCGCATCACCCACGCCACGCCGGCGGTGAACTACGCGCACATCGGCAACCGCGACTGGGAAAACAACACCAACCTGCCGGCCGGCGCCACCGTGAAAGACATCGCCGCGCAGCTGATCGATTTCCCCTACGGCAACGGCATTGAAGTGGCGCTGGGCGGCGGCCGCAGCAACTTCATCACCAGCACCACCGTCGATCCCGAGTACAGCACCCGCAAGGGCGCGCGCACCGACGGTCGCGATCTGACCCAGGAATGGCTGACCCAGCCCAATGCCGCCTACGTCTGGAACAAGACCGATTTCGATGCCATCAATCCGAAAACCACCGATCACCTGCTGGGCCTGTTCGAGCGCTCGCACATGAAATATGAAGCCGACCGCGCCAACGACACGGCGGGTGAACCGTCGCTGGCAGAAATGACGAAGAAAGCGATCGAAGTGCTGAAGAAAAACAAGAAGGGTTATTACCTGATGGTGGAAGCGGGCCGCATCGACCACGCGCACCACGCGGGTAACGCCAGCCGCGCGCTGACCGACACCATCGCGCTGTCGGAAGCGGTGAAAATGGCGAAGGAAATGACCAACGACAAGGACACGCTGATCATCGTCACCGCCGACCACAGCCACGTGTTCACCCTGGCCGGCTATCCGTCGCGCGGCAACCCGATCCTGGGCAAGGCGGCGGTGGATGGCGTCGAACTGAAGGATTCCCTCGGCCTGCCCTACACCACGCTGGGTTATGCCAACGGCCCCGGTTTCGCCGGTGAAGGCACCCGCAAGGTGTTCAACCCTGCGAACGAAGGTTACGTGGCGGCGGAATATGTGGGCACCAAGGCGCGTCCTGATCTGAGCGGTATCGATACCACCGATCCGAACTACCTGCAGGAAGCGGCCGTGCCGATGGGATCGGAAACCCACGCTGGCGAAGATGTTGCCATCTATGCCGACGGCCCGAAGGCGCACCTGTTCCACGGCACCCAGGAACAGAACGTGATCTATCACGTGATGGCCGACGCACTGGGCATGTGCAGACACGACTGAACATCGTCACACGGCAGGGAAGCCGGATCGCAGGGGCGCGTGCAGATGCGCCCCTGTCTTGCGTTTCAGCGTCTGCAATTTTCAGATTTTTCGAACCGGAGTAACCGATCATGCAATTCCTGCGAGTCACCGCCATCCTGACGGTTGTGGCAACCCTGTTGAGTGCCTGCGCGCAACAGCCGCCGGTGCCGCCGCTGAATCTGGCGGCGCCGCTGGTGGAAGTCAGCGCGCGTTTCGTTACCGAGCGCGTGCGGGTGGCAGATGAACACACCGGGCACGACGAACATGCCCATGAGGCCGGCACCGTCACCAGCGAATGGCAGCTGTGGCGCAGCGCCCAGCGCATCGAAATGCTCATTCCGGCGCAGCAGACCGGTGAAATCTGGTTGCAGGATCGCAACATGGTGTTCTACCAGAAGCTGTTTCATGCCGACCGCAAGATCGTGGAATACCAGAGCGCCGATCTGGATGCGCTGAACGTGCCGGTGCAGTGGCGCACCAACGAACTGATGATCGCGCCGCAGGTGCTGCAGCAGCTGACCGTGGCAGATGAGCGCTGGCAGGATGGCCATCCGCTGCTGGAACTGGAAGGCACGGTAGACGGCATTGATTACGCCGTGGAATGGCGCACCGATCTGAATCTGCCGCAGTATCTGAGCAAGCAGGACGCACACGGCAATCGCGAAACCACGCGCCTGCTGGACGCCACCGCGCTGGCACAGGCCGCGCCGGCGCCGGACAGCAGCCGGTATGAAATCATCGATTATGCCGATCTGGGTGATCGCGAGCGGGACCCGTTCGTGCTGAAAATCCAGAACCAGCTGCCGGGCGGACACGTGCACAGCCATTGACGGTGCACGCGGGGAACCGGATCAGCCCAGTCCCCGTTGCGCGCGGTACTGTCCCGGCGACACCCCAAACCAGCGCCGGGTGGCGCGAAAGAAGTTGCTCTGGTCACCGAAGCCCAGCAGGTCGGCAATCTCGGTCAGCGACAGCTGCGGATCGGCCAGATACTGCTGGGCCAGTTCGCGTCGTGCGTCGTTCAGCAGTTCCTGATAGCTGACGTTTTCTTCCTGCAGGCGCCGCTGCAGCGTGCGCTCCGACAGATGCACGCTGGCGGCAATCTCGGCCCGCTTGGGTTCCCCGCCTTTCAGCCGGCGCACGATTTCGCTGAACACGCGATAGCGGATGGAGGTGTGCCCCAGCGCCTGCAGTTGCTGTTGCAGGAATTTTTCCTGCAGGCTGACGACGAGGGGATCATGGGTGGGCAACGGCCGCTGCAGGTCTTCGCGGCCGATCAGCATGCGGTTGGCGGCGCAGCCGAAGGTGACATCGGTGAGAAAGGCGGCGCGGTAAGGCGCCAGGTCTGGCGGGGCGGGATAGGTCATCTCCACCGCCAGCGGACGGATGTTGGTGCGGGTGAACCAGGTACACATCATCAGCACGGTGAGCTGGCCGAACTCCAGCCGTTGCCGCAGCGGTTCGCCCTCGCCGTTCAGGCCCATGTAGACCCAGCAGCCGGCGCTCTCCTCGCGCAACTCCAGCGCGGTGGCTTCCGACAGCACTGCCATGTAGCGCTGCAGGGTGCGCAGGCCTTCCAGCAGGGTCGGGCAGGACATCATGGCGTAGCCCACCAGATGCATGCCGCCGTAACGGTCGCACAGCTGCCGGTCGAGGCCGATGTTCTGGCGCGGGCTGGCGGCCGCCGCCAGCTCCCACAGGCGGGTGGTGACGGTGGTGGGAAAACGGCGGCCGCTCTCCTCCAGATCCTGCAGGGTCAGGCCGCACTCGCGCAGCAGCGCCGGTGCATCCAGACCTTCCGCGCTAAACATGTCGACCAGCCCCCGCAGCCAGGAGCCGGCAATGGTTCGTTGCATCATGAATCGGTTTCGCCTGTGAGAAACGGCCGCTGGCAAGGCACGGTGCATTGCCGCAATACCGGCCGTTCCACAGGATTCTAGAGCGCGCCTGTGTCATTTTTCAACGCATGATCGCTGCTGGTTTGATCAGCCGGGTAGCTGGCTGCCGGTTTCCAGGCCGACCTGCGCGCTGAACAGTTCCTGCAGCTGGCGGAAACGCGGGCCGGGGCAGCGGGTCATGGCGCGACCATCGATTTCCCGCACCGGAATCAGTTCGGCGCCGGTGCCGGTGAGAAACACTTCGTCGGCGGTGTGCAGGTCGTAGGGCGCGAGGGATTTTTCCTGCAGGGGAATGCCGTTGCGCTGCGCCAGCTCGATGATCAGGTTGCGGGTGATGCCTTCCAGCGCGCCGTCGCTCACCGGCGGGGTCAGCAGCACGTCATTGTGCACGATGAAAATGTTGTCGGCCGTGCCCTCGGCGACGTGGCCGTTGCGGTTGAGCAGGATGGCCTCGTCCATGCCGGCCTGGTTGGCTTCGATGCGCGCCAGGATGTGGTTCAGGTAATTCAGGCTTTTCACGCGCGGGTCCAGTCCGTCCATCGGCAGGCGGCGGGTGGAGGCGATGATCAGGCGCGCGCCCTGCTCCCGTGCTTCCGCCCGCACCATCTGCAGCGTGTCGGCGATGATGAAAAACGTTGGCTGGCCGCAGTTGCGCGGGTCGATGCCCAGCGAGCCGGCGCCACGGGTGATCACCACGCGCAGGTAGCCGTGGTCGAATGTCGCGGCGTTGACGGTGGCGGTAATGAAGTCCGTCATTTGCGCCAGGGTGTACGGCATTTGCAGCGCAATCGCGCGGGCGGAACGTTGCAGCCGCAGCAGATGTTCCTGCAGGCGGAAGCTGCGCCGGTTGTAGAAGCGGATGCCTTCGAACACGCCGTCGCCGTACAGCAGGCCGTGATCGAAGACGGAAATTGTCGCGTCATGGGCGGGCATGATGGTGCCGTTGAGCCAGCAGAGTGCGTCAGTCGACATGCAGGATTCCTCGCAGGGTGGTGATGGCCGGGCCGGTCAGGTTCAGGCGGGTGCCGTGCAGTTCCACACCGACATAACCGCCGCGTGCGGAAACCTGCTGGCCGCGCAGATTGGCTTGTTGCAGGCGTTCGCCCCAGTACGGTCCCAGCAGGCAGTGGGCCGAGCCGGTGACCGGGTCTTCGTTCACCCCCAGCTGCGGCGCAAAAAAACGCGACACGAAATCGGCGTTGGCGCTGTCGCTGCGGGCGGTGATGATCAGGCCGCGCGCCGGCAATGCCCGGATGGCGGCAAAATCGGGAATGAAGTCGCGCACCTGCTGGGCGCCGGCCAGTTCCAGCAGCAGGTAGTGGCCACCCTGTGCGGCCCGGATGGCCTTGCCCTGCGCGGCGTCCTGCCAGTCCGGCTGCAGGGTGACGTGCTGCGCGGCGGTGGCGGGAAAATCCAGGGCAATGTCGTCGCCACGCCGTTGCGCCGTGAGCCGGCCACTGCGGGTGGCAAATGCCAGCGCATCGGCCGTGGTCTGGCATTCCCGCCACAGCACATGGGCCGCCGCCAGCGTGGCATGGCCGCACAGGTCCACTTCCACCGTGGGGGTGAACCAGCGCAGCTGCCAGTGGCTGTCGTCCTGCGGCAGCAGGAACGCGGTTTCCGCCAGATTGAAATCCGCCGCCACGGCCTGCAGCCAGGTGTCCGGGCGGGGCTGGTCCAGCACACAGACAGCAGCGGGATTGCCGCTGAAGGGGCGCGTGGTGAAGGCGCTGACAACGAAGCAGTCCAGGGGCATGACAGGGTTCCTCGGGGGTGGCCGGAAAGGTCTTCCACTGTAGGGATCGCTGCAGGTACAGTACAGATTCACGCTTGAAATATTGAACCGGTACAGATGGATTAATTCTGCAATCTGTACCGGTCACCAGAAACGTAAACTGTGCAGGTGGATGCCATGGATCATTTATACGTGCAGCTGGCGGCGGATCTGGCGCAGCGCATCGAGCAGGGTCTGCTGCAGGGTGGCGAGCGTCTGCCGGGGGTGCGCCAGCTTGGCCGCCAGCGCAATCTGAGTGTGGCCACGGCGGTGGCGGCCTACCGCCAGCTGGAACTGGAGGGCTATATCGAATCCCGGCCCCGCTCCGGGTTCTATGTGCGGACGCGGCCGAAGACGGTTATCCGCGAGCCGGAGCAATCCGATCCGGTGCCCCGCCCCATGCCGGTCAGCGGGCAGGACATGGTGCTGCGGCTGGCGCAGGTGGCCAATGATCCGGCCATTGTGCAGCTGGGGGCGGCGGTGCCTGATCCGGCCTTCCTGCCCACCCGCGCCATCGAGCGGGCGCTGGCCAGCGCCGCCCACCACCATCGCGTGCAGGCCTGCGCCTACGAGTTTCCCCCCGGTCTGCTGGCCCTGCGCCGCCAGGTGTCCCGCCGCATGGCCGCCGCCGGCGCGCTCGTGCAGCCCGACGACATCATCATCACCAACGGCTGTCAGGAAGCGCTGACCCTGGCCCTGCAGAGCGTGACCCGGCCCGGCGACATCGTGGCGCTGGAATCCCCCACCTTCTACGGTCTGCTGCAGGTGATCGAGGCGCTGGGGCTGAAGGCGCTGGAGATTCCCACCCACCCCCGCACCGGACTGTCGCTGGAGGCGCTGCAGCTGGCGCTGGAACAGTGGCCGGTGAAGGCCTGCGTGGTGGTGGCCAATTTCAGCAATCCGCTGGGCCACTGCATGAGCGACGCGCAGAAACAGGCGCTGGTGGAACTGACGGCGCGGGCCGGCGTGCCCCTGATCGAGGACGACATCTACGGCGATCTGGGCCACCGCCAGCAGCGCCCCGGCATCGCCAAGGCGTACGACACCGGCGGCAACGTACTGTACTGCTCGTCGGTGTCGAAAACCCTGTCGCCGGGGCTGCGGGTGGGCTGGATCGCGCCGGGCCGGTTCCGCGAGCAGGTGCTGCATCGCAAGTACGTCACCAATCTGGCCACCCCCACCGTGCCGCAGCTGGCGGTGGCCGACCTGCTGGAAAGCGGCCGCTACGACCGCCACCTGCGCCAGATGCAGGGAGAATTCGCCCGCGCCGTGCAGCGCATGACGGCGGCCGTCAGTCGCCACTTTCCGGCGGGAACCCGCATCACCCGGCCGGAAGGGGGCTTTGTGCTGTGGGTGGAACTGCCGGACAGCGTGGACAGTTTCGCCCTCAGCAGCCGTGCGCTGCAGGAAGGGGTCAGCATCGCGCCGGGGCCGATCTTTTCCGCCACCGGCAAATACCGCAATTTCATCCGCCTGTCCTGCGCCTGTGTCTGGAACGAGCGCACCGAGCAGGCGCTGCTGCGGCTGGGCCGGCTGGTGGCCGCCGGCTGATCCGGCTGGCCGCGAAACGTGTCCGGGTTCCCAGGTCGCGCACAGGAGGCCGCCGCCCGGCTGGCGGGCGTTGCGCGCTGGCCAAAAACAGCGCATCGTTCGCCCCGAGCCCTCGCAGAAGGGCCAAGATGGATTTTTTCACCGGGGATTCACCATGCGTTACCGAACCGTTTCACCCTACCTGCGCCTGCTCTCGGCCATCGTCGTGTTGCTGACGTTACTGCTGCAGGGCTGCTCCAGCTCCTCTGATTCCGACATGGACGGCGATGGCGTCGCCGATCCCTACGGCCTGACCACCCGCCCGACCCTGGGCACCGTGAACATTCCGCTTACCGCGCCCGGTTCCGGCAATCTGGCGCTGGAAAATGCCTTTCCCAACCTGCCGGGCTTCAGCATGCCGGTCTACCTGACCCATGCGGGCGACGGCAGCAACCGCCTGTTCGTGGTGGAACAGGGCGGCACCATCCGCGTCTTCAACAACACGCCCGGCGTGTCGTCCTCCAGCCTGTTCCTGGATCT
Organism: uncultured Moraxellaceae bacterium; assembly: GCA_964491665.1. Lineage (GTDB taxonomy): Bacteria > Pseudomonadota > Gammaproteobacteria > Pseudomonadales > Ketobacteraceae > Ch67. Next base: position 18,056 of record CAZBII010000033.1, on the reverse strand, counting down.
GACGGACCGCGTGACCAGTGAAGGCGAAATGGGCCTGCTGGGCCTGGCATTCGATCCGGACTACGAAAGCAACGGCCAGTTCTACGTGTACTACACCGCCGACAATCCGCGCCGCTCGGTGCTGTCGCGCTTCACCGTCAGCAGCGGCAACGCCAACCAGGGCAACCGCAATTCCGAAACCGTGCTGCTGGAAGTGGCGCAGCCGTTTGAAAACCATAACGGCGGCACCATCGCCTTCGGCCCCGACAACATGCTGTACTGGGGACTGGGTGACGGCGGCTCCGGCGGCGATCCGCTGGGGCATGGCCAGAACAAGCTGTCGCTGCTGGGCAAACTGCTGCGCCTCAACGTGCGCGGCGTGCCGACCTACAGCGTGCCCGCCGACAACCCGTTCGTCGGCAACAGCAGTTACGCGCCGGAAATCTGGGCGCTGGGCCTGCGCAATCCCTACCGCTTCTCCTTCGACCGCGACACCGGCCGTCTCTGGCTGGCGGACGTGGGCCAGAGTGCGCTGGAAGAAATCGACGTGATCGAAAAAGGCGGCAACTACGGCTGGAACTGGTACGAAGGCACAAACCAGTACCGTTCCGGCGCGCCGTCGCGCAGCCTGTTCAAGTTTCCGGTTTATGAATACGGCCATGACCTGGGCGCTTCCGTCACCGGCGGTCATGTCTATCGCGGCAGCCGGGTGCCGTCGCTGCAGGGCAAATATGTGTACGCCGATTTCGTGTCGTCGTCCGTGTGGGTGCTCACCGTCGACGCCAACCTGAACGTCACCGATCATGTGGATCTGGCGGTGGCGAGCCAGAACGTCAGCGCGTTCGGCGAGGACGAGGCCGGTGAACTGTATGTCGTCGGTTACGGCGGCACCATTTACGCCATTCGCGGCGACAGCAGCAGCGATCCGCTGGCGGGCTTTCCGGAGCAGCTGTCGGACACTGGCCTGTTCAGCGATCTGGCAAACCTGACACCTGCCAGCGGCCTGCTCGAATACAGCGTGCGCACGCCGCTGTGGACGGACCACGCCGGCAAGCAGCGCTGGCTGGCCCTGCCCAACGGCACCAAAATCACCTTCAGCAGCACCGGTAACTGGGAATTTCCCGTGGGCACCATTCTGGTGAAACAGTTCGACATGGAAATGACCGCCGGCGATCCGTCCACGGCGCGGCATCTGGAAACCCGCGTGCTGGTGCGCCAGACCGGCAACTGGGTCGGTGCCACCTATCGCTGGAACAGTGGCCAGACCGACGCCGACCTGCTGCATGCCGCCGCCACCGAGACCCTGACCGTGGCCGATGTGAATGCGCCCGGCGGTGTGCGCACGCAAAACTATTTCTATCCCGGCCCGGACGACTGTCTGTCCTGCCACACGCTGATAGCCGGTCGGGTACTGGGCGTGCGCACGCGCCAGCTCAATGGCAATTTCCAGTATGGCGCTGTCACCGACAACCAGCTGCGGGCGTGGAATCACATCGGCCTGTTCACCACCAACATCGGCCGCGCCGACAAATACGCCGCGCACGCTGCGCTGGATGACAGCAGTGCCTCCCTGGAAGCGCGCGCCCGTTCCTATCTCGATGCCAACTGCGCGTTCTGCCACACCACCGGCGGCACCGCGCCGTCGAACCTGCATCTTGCTGCCACCGTCGCCAACAGTGCGATGAATGCCATCGACGTCAGTCCCAGCGCCGGCGATCTGGATCTGATTGATGCACGCATCATTGCCCCCGGCGATCACACGCGCAGCGTGCTGTGGGAACGCATGAACCGCACCGACGACAACCGCATGCCGCGCATCGGCACCAGCGAGGTCGACAGTGCGGCGCTTGACGTCATCGGCGACTGGATCGATTCGCTGTAACCGGTCCGACGGAACATGACGCGGTATTCCGATCAACATAAATTGCGCTGGGGCATGATCGGCTGTGGCGCCGTCACCGAGAAAAAAAGCGGCCCGGCGCTGCAGCAGGCGGAAGGTTCACAGCTGCTGGCGGTGCTTGGCCGCACGCCGGAAAAAGCCCGCGATTACGCACAGCGCCACGGCGTGCCGCGGGTGTATTCCTCTGTGGATTCACTGTTGCGCGATCCCGATCTCGACGCCATCTACATCGCCACGCCGCCGGATTCCCATCTTGAATACGCCCTGCGCGTGGCGGACGCCGGCAAGATCGGCTGCGTGGAAAAACCCATGGCGCTGAACGCGGAACAGTGCCGGCAAATGGTGGCCGCCTTCGCCGCGCAGAACCTGCCGCTGTTCGTGTCCTACTACCGCCGTTCCCTGCCGCGCTTTCTGCAGATCAAAACCTGGCTCGACGAACAGCGCATCGGCGTCGTGCGCCATGTGCAGTGGAATTATTATCGCCCGCCGACGGAAATCGATCGCTCACAGCGTTTTCACTGGCGCACGCAACCGCAAATTTCTGGCGGCGGATACTTCATGGATCTGGCCTGTCATGGCATCGACCTGCTGCAGTTCCTGCTGGGTGACATTCATCGCGCAGCCGGTTTTTCCGCGCACCAGCAAAATCTGTATCCGGCGGAAGATGCGGTGACCGCCTGCTGGCAGTTTGCCAGTGGCGCCACCGGTGGCGGCTGCTGGAATTTCGCGGCGCAGCAGCGGGTGGATGAAGTCATCATCGTTGGCAGTGCCGGCGAAATCCGCTTTTCCGTGTTTCTGGAACAGCCGGTGGTGCTGGAAACCGCGCAGGACAAAATCGCCCTCGCCATTCCCCATCCCGATCCGATCCAGCTGCATCACGTTGCCAGCATCGTGCGGCATCTGAATGGTGAACAGCGCCATCCCTCGACCGGACCCAGCGCGCTGCGCACGGCGGAAGTGATGGATGCCATTCTCGGACGCGGCAGCATTCAGGCCAGCTGAACCGGCCGATCAGATACAGCAGCGGTGCCAACGCACCCAGCCCGCGATTCCAGCGCAAGGGCGCAACCGGGTGTGGAATTCGCCATGGGCTGACCAAAACTGACCGGCCCCGGTCATTGACTGATAAGTCTATTGCTTATAATTTGGGCGCCCGAAATTTCAGAACCGACCGGTTTCAAATCTGGAGCGCCCGATGTCCTACAGCACCCATGAAATCAGCCAGTTACAGAAAGCCATCGCGCCGTCCGTCTATGGCCCGCTGGACCTGGACATTACGCCGGAGCGCTTCCGCACCGCGCTGGGCGCCAACAGCACCGTCAAGGACAACCCCCGCATCCAGGCCCTGCTGGCCGATCCGCAGAAGGTCGAACTGTTCCGCCAGCTGACCCTGATGGGCGACCCGCTGGCGGATGCTTTTGCCGCCCTCATTCCCAAACTCGGTTATCCCAAGGCCCGTGCCATGCTCGACCAGGCTGCCGCGCACGGCGTTGCCACAGTGCCCGACGCGCCGCAGGAACTGATCGACCTGATGCAGTCGGTGGAACAGGAGCCGGACTGGGTGGACTGGGACAAGATTGAATACGCCGCCGAAAATGCCCGCGTGATTACCGCGCTGGCGGGCGAGGCCATCATCCGCGTCGCCTTCATGATGACCTACGTGAATGGTTACCAGGGTCTGCCGATGGTGATCACCGGCGCCCTCACCAGCGATTCCGCCGCCAAGCGCATGAAGGAAACCATCAGCACCTTCAAGATGGCCACCCTGCCCGGTGCCCTGCGGCGTGGCGGCGTGGCCTACCAGTCCGCCGTTAAAGTGCGCGTGATGCATGCAATGGTGCGCACCAGCCTGCTGAAGCGGCCGCAGCAGTGGGATTATCAGGTGTACGGCGTCCCGATTCCGCAGGTGGACCAGATGGGCGCGGCCCTCGGCTTCAATTTCATGATGGCGCTGCATGCGCTCAAGCACGGCGGCAAGTTCAACAAGCAGATGGGCGCGGCGGTGGAGCAGGCGCGTTATCTGGCGCACCTGCTGGGCATGCACGATCAGTTCCTGTCGAACGATCCGAAGCAGATCGTGGAAACCTGGCAGATGTGCCAGGCCACGCTGCGGCACAAATTCGATCCGCGCGGCAAGGATCTGAACACTGCCACCGTCAACGCCTATCGCCGCAAGGGCAACGGCTGGCTGGATCGCATCATGCACAGCCTCGACGTGCATTCCACCAAGTTCATGTACACAAAAATGGTGGGCCGCAAAACGGCCGAGACCATGGGCGTGGAATCCGGCACCACCGACGCGCTGGATTTTGCCGCGCTGTTTGCACCGATCGGGCTGGGTTTTGGTGCGCTGTCGCTGCTGCGTCAGTTGCCGGGCGGACGTCAGTTCATTGACAGCTACTGCATTCGCGAGATCGAGCGCCAGCTGGCACATGAAGGTCCGGCGGAATATCGCACCAATGAAAAGGAATACAAGTCGGAAGCGGCCTGAACGGTTCAGCTGCTGAAATGAAAACGGGAGGCAATGCCTCCCGTTTTTTTGGCCGAGATTTTCAGTCCTTCAGCATGCGGATTTGCGCACACCGCGACGGAATGCAAAACCCGCCAGACCGGTCAGCAGCAGCAGCAGGATGCCGGGCTCCGGCACGTCCACCTGGCAGGCATTGCCGCTGGTGGTCTGGGTATCCACGATGCCGCACAGGCGTCCCTCCAGATTGGAAGTGAACTGTGCATCGGTCAGGATGAAGTTGCCGGGCGACATGAACATGAAATTGATGGCGCCAAACAGTCCGGTCGAAATGCCGGAAATTGCGCCGTTCAGGAAAGTCAGGGCAAACGGAGACGGTGTGTTGTAAACAGTGCCGTTGATTTCGAATCGCAGCAAGCTGCCCAGCAGGGGTAACGCATCGAAGTGCAGATAATCGTCAACAGCAGCAGTTGAGGTGTCGGCAATGCCGGCCGCCGAAGTGTGCATGGCAAAATCGGTCGATTGCATTTCCGAATTCACTTGGTTGATGTAGGGCAGATAGGCACGATTGAATTCGAAGAATATGTGAAAAACGTCGCCAGCAGAGCCGCCGCCGAAAATGGAGTAATTGCTCCCAGCCTCCAGGTCGACACGGTAGGTGGTCCAGTCGGCAGCAACGTTGGTGATAGTGGAACCAAAGCTGACTTGACTGATTAAAAGCAAAACAAGACTTGACAGGAATTTCATGAGTGCCTCCCTTCGATGCTGGGGCGACTATATCCGATGGCCCACCGCAAGGAAACTGTTGGTATTTTTTACAAGGGAACAACGTGCAAGTGAACAACGGCGGTTGACTGGCATTTCCAGTATGGACAGGGCGGTCCGGATGCACGAGCGAAATGCTGAAGCCGCGAAGTGTGATTTTTGTGCCATCGGGGTCTGGTCAGGGTATCTGAACCGGATCTGAATGCTCCCGGTGCAGCTGTCTGCCGGGTCACGGCAAAAATGCACAGAAACAGCGCCGGGCCTGGGCTAGTATTTGGGCACTCCGGTCAGTCAGGCCGGACCTGCAGTTCCATTATCCAAGGAGATACTTCATGAAAAAGGTTATTGCCGTTGCATTCGTTTCCCTGCTGGCCGCTTCTCCGGTCATGGCCTGGAATCCGCTGAAGGATGCCGCCAATCAGGTCAAGGACAATGCCACCGCAACTGCGCAGGCAACCCAGGATGCCCAGGTGCAGAATGCCACAGCCACCGCCCAGTCCGTGCAGGATCAGGCTACCGTGGCGGCCAAGCGCAAGGCGCTGGGCAAGGAAGCGGAAGGCAAGACCGATGCCGAAGTGAGCGCCCTGTATGACGCGAAGATGGCCAAGGGCCAGGCCATTGCCGAGCAGGCCAAGTCGGTGCAGAGTGGTGAAACCGATGTGAAGGCAGTGGCCACCCAGAAAGCCCAGGAAAAGGCTGCCGAGAAAACCCAGGAAGCTACTGCCAAGGGCCTGGACAAGATGAACAAGGCGCTGGGTCAGTAAACAGTGCTGCATCAGCAACACCGGACGCCGGGCCACAAGCCCGGCGTTTTCATTTGTGTGGTGGCAACGCGGGGTGCTGGTCCTGTGACCGGAACGCAGCCGGTGTCTGGCCGGCCCACCGCTGGAAGGCATGGATGAATGCCGCCGATTCGGCGTAACCCAGCTTCAGTGCGATGGCCTCCACCGACAGCGGTGTTTCCCGCAGGAACTGCTGCGCCTTGGCAAAGCGCACCTGATCCAGCAGCTGGCGAAAACTGGTGTCTTCCTCGCTCAGGCGGCGGCGGAAACTGCGCTCGGGCAGGCCGAAGGTCGCCGCCACTTCCTGCATGGCGGGAAAGGTATCGCTGAACAGGTGCAGGTAGTCGCTCACCTGTTGCCCCAGACGGGTGGCATCGTGAGCCCGCTGCAGCAGCAGGCTGTCGCACTGTTTCAGGTACAGCGCATGGGCCATTTTGTTGGCGGCGGGAAACGGCAGTGCCAGATACTCCGTCGGCAGCACCACGCAGGTTTCCGCAAAGCCGAACTCCACCGGGCAGTGGAAACGCTCTTCATACGGTTTGGTATCGCGCGGTTTGGGATAGGGCAGTTCGATCCGCAGCGGCTGCAGGTTGAGGCCGATACTGGTTTGCAGGTCGCGGATCAGCTGGTAGGTGCCGGAGATGTCGCGATCGATCAGGAAGCGCCGGCACACCGGTGGCAGGGCGGCCGGTTTGATGAACAGCCGTGATTCCTTCTCGCCGGGTTCCAGCCGCAGTTCGCCGAACAGGTAAGTGAGGTTCTGGTAGCGAATGCCGGTCTGGAAGGCGTCCCAGGCATTGCGGCAGGTCATCAGCAGCATGATGAAAGGGCCGTAGCCCGCCAGACTCATGGTGGTGCCGATTTTCAGGCCCGCCAGTTCGTCGCTCACGCCTGGCAGCACATCGTGGTAGATGCGCAGTTCCAGCGCGCGCTCGATTTCACCGTCCGGCAGCAGGGCGTCGATATCGATGCCGTAGCGGCTGCGCAGACAGTCGAGATCGGCGCCCATGTCGCGCAGGGCCTGCAGGGTGAAGAGGAATCCGAGGATGGCGCGTTTGCTCATGGGGCTAAGATAGATGAGCGCCGGAGGGATTGAAAGACGGTGACGCGGGGAGCAGGCGGGCGAAATGCTGAACCGCGGCAGGCAGTGACGGCCCTGCCACGGTTTGGCGATGTGATGGTCTTGCGGATCAGATGATGGTGCCGACGTCGTGCTGCACGATCTGGTCGAGCGCGCGTTCGACGATGGCGGCAATGGTCATCGACGGGTTGCAGGCGCAGGCTGTTCCCGGCATCAGTGCACCGTCCAGCACATACAGTCCCCGTTGCCCTTTCACCCGGCCATCCAGATCGCACACGACATCGATGCAGGCGCCGCCCAGCGGATGCCAGGTGGTGTTGATGAGCTTGTTGGTGTTGATCAGCCGGCTTTCGCTGCCGGCAACCGCTGCAATCCGTTCATGGATGCGGGCGGCGATAGCGGCATCACCATCCTTGGGCCAGTGCAGTTCCACCTTGCGTCTGGCGGGATTGTAGGTGAACTGGCCGCGATCCGGACTGATGCCAAAGCCCACCAGCATGGTGGCGTTGCGCTCCACTGCCGTGCGCGGTAGTTCGGCGGCAGCGGGCACCAGTGCGCTGGACAGGGCGGTGGCACTGGTGTCGGTCTTGTAAGTCGGGGGAATCGACGCCTGGATGATGGTGTTGGGCAGCTGCTCCGGATTGTTCCATTCGCGGCTGCCGTAAATCACGGGGCCACCCTGGGGCGCGCCGGGGTTTTCCGGCATCTTGTTCCAGACATAAATCTGGTCGCCGTTGGTGCCGTAGCCCTGGCCCAGCCCGTCCGGCAGGCCGGAAATCCTGCCCTCGGCGGAGGCGCTCAGCAGCAGCTTGTTGGTGTTGGCGGTGCCGGCGGCCAGAATCAGCGTTTTGGTGGTGATGATCTTGTGTTCCAGCACGGTGCCGCGTTCGTTGGTGCGATCGACCCGTACCGACCAGGAGCCGTCCGGATTGCGCCCGATTTCACGCACGTTGTGCAGGGCGGCCACGGTGAGATTGCCGGTTTCGAGTGCCTGCGCAATGTAGGTCTTGTCCACCGAGTGCTTGCCGCCGTTATTCACGCCCAGCGCGCAATCGCCGTTGGTGTAGGACGGCTTCATCAGCCCCTGCAGTTCGTCCAGCGCGTATTGCCAGTCGATGGGCATGGGAATCTTGGTGAGATCGTAGCCGGCGGCCTGCACCCGCTGGGCGAAGATCCGCGCGGCCTTGTAGGTGGGGCTGTTGATCAGTTCGTCCGGCGCGGTCTGTATTTTCAGCATCTGCGCCACGCGCGGGTAATAGATGGCATCCATCTGCGCATAGTCGATCCCTGCGGGAAAGCAGGCGCTGAAATTTTCCTCGGTGGGCTGCAGCGTCATGCCCTGGTAGACGAGGGAGCCGCCGCCCACGCCGCAGGCGCTGACGATGGTGTGATTGCGGCCGCGCATGGCTTCGAGCAGGCCCACATAGGGATTCAGGCCGATGCGCATGCCCATGAACTCGGGCCAGGTGGTGTAAAAAAGATGACGTTTGCTGGGGACTGCGGCGCGGGGAAAGGTATCGGCGTTCGGTCCGGTGTGCCACCAGCGTCCGCGCTCCAGCATCAGTACCTTGACCCCGGCCTGGGCCAGTCGCAGTGCACTGATCCCGCCGCCAAAGCCCGATCCGATCACCACCACCCGCTCTTCCGAGCGGGTCAGGGGAATGCGGCTGGCAGCCTGGGAAGTGCCGGAAAGCGTGGTGCCCACAGCGGCCGCTGCAGCGCCACCCAGGAATTTGCGGCGATTGAACTTGCTCATGAATCCATCCTCTTTCTGCTTTTTGTTATGGGTCGCCACATAACCAGAGGGCGACCTTGCCCATATCTGACAACATACATTGTCTCTTTTGGGCGACTATAACTGTACAGCCGGTGACTGCGAAGTCATTGTTTGTATTAACTTTGTAATGGGCAGGATCTGGCAGCTGGGCAGCGCGCCGTCAATCTGTTGATTCAAGTCACCCTTTGACCGCAATTCTTAATGTCTGGCCGGAAATATCAATTCTGCGCAGGGTTACAACCTGTTCACCCTACCTCTTCGGAGTCTATATTACATCCGACAATGGCGAATAAATGACAGCCATTTCGCAGCGCCTGCCATTACAACAATGCCTACAGAGGTGTACCCATGACTGCCAAAGCCAAGATTCCTGCCGCCACCCAGTCCCGCCATTACGATGTCGTCATTCTTGGCGCCGGTTTTGGTGGCCTGTGCATGGCCATCCAGCTGCGCCAGCACGGCAACGACGATTTCATCATTCTGGAAAAAGGCAGCGAGGTCGGCGGCACCTGGCGTGACAACAGCTACCCCGGCTGTGCCTGCGACGTGCAGTCGCACATGTATTCCTTCTCGTTCGAGGGCAAGTCCGACTGGACCAAGCGCTACGCGCCCTGGAATGAAATCCAGCAGTACATTCTCGACACCACCGAAAAATACGGCATCCGTCCGTTCTGCCGTTTCAATCAGGAAGTGGTGTCGGCCAAATTCGATGAAACCACTGCGCTGTGGACCGTGGGCACCAAAGCCGGCGACAGCTTCACCTGCCGCCACTTCGTGCTGGCGTCCGGCCCGCTGCATGTGCCGCAGATTCCCGACATCAAGGGGCTCGACACCTTCCAGGGCAAGGTGATGCATTCGGCGCAGTGGGACCACAATTATGATCTGAAGGGCAAGAATGTGGTGTCGATCGGCACCGGTGGCAGCGCGATCCAGTACTGCCCGGAAATTGCGCCGCTGGTGAAACAGCTGTACGTGTTCCAGCGCACGCCGGCGTGGGTGATTCCGCGCGACGAACGCAAGTATCTGGGCGTGGAGAAATTCGTGTTCGACAAGCTGCCGGCGCTGCGCAAGTTGTATCGCGCGCGGCTGTACTGGAGCAACGAATCCCGCGTCTGGCCGCTGTTCAATCCAATGGTGGCGAAAACCATGCAGACTTTTGCGGAAGCCTTCATCCGCCTGCAGGTGAAAGATCCGGTGCTGGCGCAAAAACTCACGCCGGATTACACCATCGGCTGCAAGCGCGTGCTGATTTCCAACAAGTATTTTCCGATGTTCAATCGCGACAATGTGGAACTGGTGACCGACGGCATTCGCGAAATCCGCGCGCACAGTATTGTCACCGCCGATGGCCGCGAGCGGCCGGTGGACTGCATCATTCTGGGCACCGGCTTCATCGTCGATCCGCGCATTTACATGAAGGATTTTGAACTGACCGGCCTGGGCGGGCGCGATCTGCGGGTGGACTGGAAGGATCATGCGGAAGCTTATTACGGCACCAGCGCCAACGGCTATCCGAACCTGTGGCAGCTGGTGGGACCGAACGCGGGTCTGGGCCACAACTCAATCATTTTCATGATCGAGGCGCAGGTGAATTACATCCTGAAATGCATGAAACTGCTGCAGGAACGCGGCGCCGATTGCATGGATGTGAAGGCGGACGTGCAGCGCGCTTTCAATGACAATCTGCAGAAGTCGTTCAAAAATACCGTGTGGAGCGAAGGCGGTTGCGCCAGCTGGTACAACCAGGCCGATGGCCGCAACATTGCACTGTGGCCGAAGTCCACCTGGAAATTCTGGCTGGAAACGCTGCGGGCGAAAACGTCGGACTACGATTTCGGTTTTGCCAGCAAGCTGGCCGGCAAGACTAAAGGCAAGACCAAAACCGCCGCGTAAAAAAACCGGCGGCAGGAAAAGGGTGGACCGGCAACGGTGCCACCCTTTTTGATGTGCGTGGCTGGCCGGATTGGACAACTTTCATCGGCTGTTTCGCTGCAGGAATATCCTTCCATCAGCACTGATACCGCAATCAGTTTCTATCGTTACAAATATGGCGTGTTTCCCCCGCACACGCCGATATAGAATCCCTGCTGCGCACGATCCGTGCGCCCGCCTTTCGCGGCAGAAATCGAATAACAAAATCAAAAATTCAATCAGTGGGGAATTCCTATGGCATCACAGGTTCGGAAAGGGACGTCGCGCCTGTTCAGTTCTGCTTTTCTCGCGCTCACCCTGCTGGCAATGACGTTGCTGGCGGGCTGCAAATCCACCACGGTGGAAATGAAAATGAAGGTGGTGCCGGCGGCAACCTCGGCCGCCACTGAAGCCACCACGCCGGGCGGAAATTTTTTCACCAATGGCTTTCCCACCGATCTGCGCATCAAGGCCAGTGGCAAGGTCGACATCTCGGATTTTCCCCGCCGCTCCCATCTGCTCACCAATGCCTACGTGAAAGCCATCGACAGCGAAGTCACCGGCTATTCTCCGCTGCTGCCGATCTACATTCCGTTCACCGCGCCGATTCTCACGGCACTGATGTCGCAGGACGAAATGGATTACGCGCGCGCCGATGCGCCGGTGCAGCTGATCGACATTGATCCGGACTCTGCGGAATATGGCCGCCGGTTTCCGCTGGGCGTGAAAATGAGTACCGGATTCGACCAGTATCGGCCCGACAATCTGCTGCAGGTGTTGCCGATGATCGGCATGAACCTGCGCGCCAACACCACCTATGCGCTGATTGTGACGAAGCAGGTGCCGGTGGCGGAAGGCAACAGTCTGGTGCAGAACCCGCAGCTGCAGACCCTGCTGGACCCGGCGGCGCAGACGGCGGCGGTGTCCGAGCGTGCGCTGGCGGTGTTCGCGCCGCTGCGGGATTTTCTGGAGGCGGAAGGGTTTGCCAAGGACAGCATCATCGGCGCGACCGTGTGGACCACCGGCGACATGAAAGTGCGCATGAAAACCGGTGCGGCGTTTGTGGCGCAGCAGCCGGTAGCACCGGCGCAGGATGTGACATTGCTGGAACAGTTCGACGACTACTGTGTGATCCAGGGCTTTGTCGATGTGCCCGGCTACCAGAAAGGTGTGATTCCCTATCCGCTCACCGGTGGCAGGATCACGTTCAATGCCGACAACACGCCACAGCCGCAGTACGCGCGTCGCGCCGAGTGGGTGGTCACCATTCCCAAACATGCCGCCATGCCGGCAAACGGTTTTCCGGTGCTGAGTTTCCATCATGGCGCCGGCGGCAATGCCGAGCAGGTGTTCACGCGCGGCGCCTATTTGCGCACGGCCATCGACATCGTGGTGCCCTATTCGATTCTGGATTACGGCAATGGTCCGTCGCAGATTGCTGCCGAGCGCGGCTGGGCCAGTTCCGGTTTTGCCGGCCACATGTCGATGGATCATCTGGGGATTGAGAAAGGCGGTTACGGACTTTTCAGTTACGACATGTTCAATCCCGTCGCCTTCAAGTACAACTATTTCCAGATGGTGTGGGAACGCATCTATTTCCGCCGTTTTCTGTCCAGCCTGACTATCGATGCCAGCCTGTGTCCGGAGGCGCTGGCGGCGCAGGACAACAGCGCGTTCCGCATTGATCCCGGTCTGCAGGTGAGCATGGGGCAGTCGCTGGGGAACTGGACGTCGAGCCTGCAGGTGACGAACGATCCGGCGCCGTTCCAGGGCGTGATTTTTACCGGCATTGCCGGCAGCTGGCTGAACATGTTCATCGACAAGCCGTCGACGGCCACGTCACTCGGGCTGGGTGTGGTCAGCCTGCTGCCGGGTGAACGTCTGGACCGCTACCATCCGTTCCTGGCGCTGCTGCAGTGGCTGATGAGCGATGTCGATCCGGTGCTGTATGTGGACGAGCTGTTCCGCTATCCGACGCGGCCGGCACCGCATGTGCTGGCCATTTCCGGCATTGACGACAAAGGCAGTTCCGAAGTGGTGCAGCGCACCCATCTGACGGCGCTGGGCATTGATTTCGCCGGCGAGGAACTGGGCACCACCGACACCACCAATCTGCTGGCGTACCTGCAGAAAACCGGCACGCAGCAGCTGCCGTATCCGGTCAGCGGCAATCGCGAGGTGGCGGGACAGGAACCGCGCACGGCGGTGCTGGTGCGTTATGAAAATACCGTGCGGCCCGATCACAACGGTCATCATGTGACGTTCGACATTCCGGCGCCGAAACACCAGTACGGCTGCCTGCTGCAGAATCTGGCGGAAGGACGCACGCCGGTGATTGTGCAGGGCGTGGAGCAGAACGGCCCCTGCGGTTGAGCTGCGCGGCTTTTGCTATGCTTGTCCCCAGACCAATAACAGGCAAATGGGGACAGCATGCTGGCTGGGCGCAAGAACAGGTCTTTGCTGCGGGACGGCCTGGCAACGTTTGTCGTTTATCTGCTGCTGGCCAGTGCCTGCATTGCCCTTACCCGGGTGGCGGGCAATGTCGCCTATCTGTGGCTGCCGAATGTGGTGCTGTTCGTCACCCTGCTGCGCAGCCCCCCCACGCACTGGCGCGGACTGTTGCCGGCAGCGTTTGCCGGCAATGTGCTGGCCAATCTCGGTTTTGGCGATCCCGTTGCGGTGGCGCTGGGCATCAGTCTGGCCAATCAGGCGGAATGCCTGCTGGCGGCCGTGCTGGTGCGGCGGCTGGTGCCGGGTGTGCCGCATCATCTGACGATTACCGATGTGCTGCGTCTGCTGGTGCTGTTCATGGTGCCGGCGGTGATTCCCGGTGCGTTGCTGGGTGGTCTGATCATTCATCTGGCCCACGGCACGCCGGTGCTGGCCGTGGCGCTCAACTGGTGGCTGGGTGAAGCGGTAGGCGCGGTTCTGCTGTGCGTGCCGCTGCTGATGGTGCGCTGGACGCATGTGCAAAAACTGCGGCAGCCGCTGCAGCTGCTGGATTTCGTGATCACCCTGTTGCTGCTGCTGGGCGTGACCACTTTTGCGCAGCTGAATCTGTCATTTTCATTTGTCACCACCGCGATTGCGCTGACCATCGTGGCGTTCCGCGACGGTCCGGTGCGGGCCGGCGTGCACGCCAACCTGCTATTGCTGATCATGGGAGTCGCCCACTGGGCGGGCTGGATTGATCTGTCGCAGGTGATAGCGAGCGCAGGACCGAAAGGCATCTGGGCTGCCTGCGCGATCACTGCGCTGTTTCCGGCCCTGATGGGGCTGGCGGTGGAAAACCTGCGCGAGCAGCGGCAGGAAGTGGGCGAACTTACCGAGCGTCTGCGGCTGGCGACCGGCTCGATCGGCATGGGCGTGTGGGACTGGGATCTGCAGCGCCAGGAACTGCTGATGGATGAGCAGACCCGGCGCCTGTACGGCGTCGAGCAGCCCCTGATCCGCGGCGAGCCGGAGGTGTGGCTGGCGCTGGTGCATCCCGAAGACGCGCCCCAGGCCGAGCGTCAGCTGCGCGCCGCCATGCGCGGCGAGGCCGATTACAACACCGAGTTCCGCATCGTGCGGCGCGACGGCAGTGTCCGCCATATCCGGGCCGCGGCCCTGCTGGTGCGCGACGCACAGGGCGAACCGCGCCGCATGGTGGGACTCAACTGGGACATCACCCAGGAAAAGCGCGGCGACAAGGCCCTGCGCGAAGCCCGCGCCCAGCTACAGGGCGTGATCAGCGCCGCCAGCGATTTCTCGATCATCGCCACCGATCTGAACGGAGTGATCATGCTGTTCAGCGTCGGTTCCGAGCGCATGCTGGGCTATCGCGCCGAGGAGATGGTGGGCATCCATTCGCCGGCTGCGCTGCATCTGCCGGCGGAAGTGGAAGCGCGCAGCCGGGAACTGAGTGCGGAGCTGGGCCGTCCTGTTACCGGCTTCGACATCTTTGTGCTGAAGGCGCGCCAGGGCGAAACCGAAATCCGCGAGTGGACCTACGTGCGCAAGGACGGCTCCACCCTGCCGGTGAAACTGGTGGTGAGCCCGATCCGCGACAGCCGGGGCAGCATCACCGGCTTTCTGGGCGTGGCGCAGGACATCACCGCGCAGAAGCAGGCGGAAGCGGCGCTGGTGGCCACCAACCGCGTGCTGCAGCACCAGATCGGCGTGGCGCAGAGTGCGCGCCAGGAATTCGAATCGCTGTTTGCGCTGGCACCGGGCGCGCTGCTGGTGGTGGACGCCGGCGGCCGCATCATCAAGGCCAACGCCCAGGCGCACCAGCAGTTCGGCTATCCCGACGGCGAGTTGCATGGCCTGTCCATCGAGGATCTGATTCCCGGCGATCTGCGCGGCCGGCATGCCGAACTGCGCGCCCACTACATGCAGGCGCCGACACCGCGTCTGATGGCGTCGCAGCGGGTACTGGCGGGCATGAAGCGCGACGGCACCCGTTTCCTTGGGGAAATCACTCTGAGTCCGCTGCTGATCAACGACGCGCCCTGCACCATCGCCATCGTGCGCGATGTCACCGAGCAGAAAAAGGAGCAGGAACTGCTGGCCCGCGCCAAGGAACAGGCCGAGAGCGCCAGCCGCGCCAAGAGCGAATTCGTCGCCAACATGAGCCATGAAATCCGCACGCCGCTGAACGTGGTGCTGGGCACGGCACAGCTGCTGGAAAAACAGGAACTCAACGAGCAGCAGCAGCGTTACGTGGATATGATCCGCACCGCCGGCCAGTCCCTGCTGGGCATCCTCAATGACATTCTCGACTTCTCCAAAATCGAGGCCGGCCGCATGGAGCTGGCGGATGTGGAATTTGCGCTGGATGACGTGCTGGGCGGCATTGCCACGCTGATGGCGATCAACGCCGGCGAGAAGGACATCGAGCTGGCCATCGGCGTGGTGCCCGGCACACCGGCGCGGTTCCGGGGCGATCCGCTGCGTATCCAGCAGATTCTGGTGAATCTGGCCGGCAATGCCATCAAGTTCACCCAGCAGGGGGAAGTGGTGATCCGGGTGGAACTGCAGGCGCAGCAGGGCGACCGCGGCGTGCTGAAATTCAGCGTCAGCGACACCGGCATCGGCATGACGCCGGACCAGCAGTCGCGGCTGTTCACGGCCTTTTCCCAGGTGGATACCTCGATGACGCGGCGCTTCGGCGGCACCGGCCTGGGCCTGGTGATCTGCAAGCGGCTGATCGAACTGATGCAGGGCGAGATCCGGCTGCGCAGTACCGCCGGGGTGGGGACTGAATTCGAGTTCACCGTGGCACTGGGTATCGTGCCGGCAGTGGTGGCGATGCCGGAGGGGGCGCCGCGTCGCGTGCTGGTGGTGGACGAGCACGCCACGTCGCGCCTCATTCTGGCGGACATCATCCGCAGCTGGGGCTGGCAGGCCGACTGCGTCACCAGTGTGGCCGCCGCGCGGGAGAAGTGGCAGGCCAGTGTCGCCAGCAACACCGGCTATCACAGCGTGCTGGTGGACTGGAAACTGGCGCAGACTGAAGCGCTGGCCCGCCTGCCGGTGACCGATGGTGCCCGCCCGCGCAGCATCCTGATGGTGAGCGCCTATGGCCGCGAGCGCATCCGCCAGGGCGGTGACGTGTGGGATGCGCTGTTGCTGAAACCCGTCACCGCCTCCTGTCTGTTCGACACCCTGCAGGGCGCGCTGGCCCCCGTGCGCAATGCGCCGGCCCAGCCCGCGCCACCGGACCCCCGTTTTCACGGCCTGCGGGTGCTGCTGGTGGAGGACAATCCCCTCAACCAGGCGGTGGCCTGCGGTCTGCTGGAGCAGCTGGGGGTGCAGGTGGACGTGAAGGCGGACGGCCAGCAAGCGGTGGACTGGCTGCGCGAGCACGCCGCGCTCTACCAGCTGGTGCTGATGGATGTGCAGATGCCGGTGATGGACGGCTTCACCGCCACCCGCCTGATCCGCGACGAACTGAAGCTGACCCTGCCGGTGATCGCCATGAGCGCCGGCGTGATGCTGGCCGAGCGCCAGCAGTGCATCGACAGCGGCATGAACGATTTCATCGGCAAGCCCATCGACTACGTGCACATGCGCGACACCATCGCCCGCCATGTGCGCCCCGAACTGGCGGCCCTGCCGGCGGGCAGCCCGCCAGCCGTGGCGGTCAACGACCAGGCCACCGTGTTCGCGCCGGACCGGCTGCTGGGCTTCGTGCGCGGCAAGCCCGACCGCCTGCGCGAAATCATCCGCATGATCCAGGGCGTGGTGGACGCCGGCACCGCGCCGGTCAGCGAGGGTCGCGCCCTGCTGGCTCAGCAGCGTCTGGCGGAGGCCGCCCGCCACTTCCATACGCTCAAGGGTTCGATGGGCAATCTGGGCGCACAGCGGGTGTGGGCGGTGGCCGAGCAGCTGGAACAGGCCATCAAGGCCGGCCGCAGCGGCGAATGGGACGCGCTGCTGGCGGAAGCGGAAGTCTGTCTGCAGGAGATGGTGGCCGCTGCCCGCCAGTGGTTGCGCGAGCGGCCGGAGACGGAATCTTTGCAGCGCGCCCCTTAGGCTGGCCAGTATTTGACCTGCCGTTTAACTGGCTGAGCGGGCAGCTGAAAACGCCTGTGCTGGCCGCCCCGGTCAGGCCATTCCGGCACCATCCCCCCATTTGACAAGCCTTGCACCGGGTCTATACCTAATCAACATGGCGCGCCTTCTGTACAGCATCAGGCCGCGACTGACGCAGGATCGACGACCCCATCATGAAAACGATGTCTTTACCGGTATTGGCGGGGCTGTTGCTTTCGCCCCTGGCTTTGCTCGCGGTGAATGTGACCGCTCCCTCCACTGGTGCCCTGGCCTGGGCTGCCTTTGCCATTGCCCTGATCGCGGCCACCACCGGCCTGCTGGCCTGGCAGCAGCTGCAGGCCCGGCTGGTGCAGCAGGATGCCGAACTGCAGACCCTGCGTGAGCAGGAACGCCAGCTGCGCGCCCCTGCCCGCCTCACCGACAACTACCAGCACCTGATGCAGTCGGTGCTGCCGCTGTGGGGCCGCCAGACCGGACTTGCGCAGTCGCAGATCGAACAGGGCATCGGCGATCTCACCACCCGCTTCGCCGACATCCACGACCGCCTGCAGGTGGCCATCAATACCTCGCAGCAGACCGCCAGCGGCATGAGCGGCCAGCGGGCCTCAGCGATGTCATCAGCCACGCCGACCAGGAACTCAACCAGATCGTGCTGGCACTGCGCGGCGCCATCCAGAGCCGCGACGAACTGCTGGGGGAAATCAGCAAGCTGTCGCAGATCACCGACGAACTGCGGGCCATGGGCGCGGAAGTGGCCGGCATTGCCTCGCAGACCAACCTGCTGGCGCTGAACGCCGCCATCGAAGCCGCCCGCGCCGGCGAGCAGGGTCGCGGTTTTGCCGTGGTGGCCGACG
>CAZBII010000032.1:0-33954 GCA_964491665.1 uncultured Moraxellaceae bacterium | reverse complement strand
TCGCCGGCATGCTCAACTACAACCAGCGCGATGAAGTGCTCAGCCACAGCATCAAGCTGATCCGGCCCAAACTGATGGTGACTGCGGCGGAAAGTGTCGCGGCACTGGACACCACGCCGTTCGCTCCGCTGCAGAATTCCACCATCACCCACTACTGGCTGCCGGCGGTGGATGGCAGCCTGCCGCGCCCCGCCGGCTTTGCCGATCTGGAGCAGGACAGCCGCAAGCAACCCGACCGCAATCCCGCCGCCACCGCGCAGGTGAAGATGCGGCAACCGTGCTTCTACATTTTCACCTCTGGCACCACCGGCCTGCCGAAAGCGTCGGTGATGACGCACTACCGCTGGCTGCAGGGCATGGCGGGCATGGGACTGATGGCCATGCGCCTGCGCCCGCACGACGTGCTGTACACGCCGCTGCCGCTGTATCACAACAACGCGCTCACCGTGAGCTGGGCCTCGGCGCTCGGCAGCGGTGCCTGTCTGGCGCTGGCGCGCAAATTCAGCGTATCGAATTTCTGGCACGACATCCGCCATCACCGCGCCACCGCGTTCTGCTACATCGGCGAACTCTGCCGCTATCTGCTGAACCAGCCGCCGTCGCCGCTGGACCGCCAGCACCAGGTGCGCGTCATCATTGGCAACGGCCTGCGGCCGGAGATCTGGCAGGAATTCAAACAGCGTTTCGGCATCGGACGCATTGCGGAATTCTACGGCGCCAGCGAATGCAATCTCGGTTTCATCAACGCCTTCAACGTGGACGGCACCGCCGGCTTCTGTCCGCTGCCGTTTGCGATTGTCGAATACGATCCGGAATCCGAGCAGCCCGTGCGCAACGCGCGCGGTTTTCTGCAACGAGTGTCCACTGGCGGCGTCGGTCTGCTGATCACGCAGATCGGCCGGCGCACACCGTTCGACGGCTACACCGATCCGAAAGCCAGCGAGAAAAAACTGCTGCGCGATGTGTTTGCAAAAGACGATTGCTGGTTCAACACCGGCGATCTGGTGCGCGACCAGGGCTTCCGCCACATCCAGTTTGTTGACCGCCTGGGCGACACCTTCCGCTGGAAAGGCGAGAACGTGGCGACCACCGAAGTGGAAGCGGCGCTCAACCGCGATGCGCAGGTGGAACAGGCCGTGGTGTACGGTGTGCAGGTGCCGAACGCCGACGGCCGTGCCGGCATGGCCGCGCTGACGCTGAACGTGCCACTGGCGCAGTTCGACCCGGCGGCGCTGGCGCGCACGCTGTCACAACATCTGCCGGTGTACGCGATTCCATTGTTTCTGCGCGTGCGCGATGAACATGAAATTACCGGCACGTTCAAGAACCGCAAGGTGGAACTGAAAAATGAAGGCTTTGATCTGGCGCGGGTGAATGATCCGCTGTTTTATTACGCGGGGCGTGAGCAGGGGTATCGCGTGCTGGATGTGGAGGTGCTGGAAAGGATTCGGTCGGGGGAGTTGCGGTTGTAGGAGTGTGGACTCCGTCACGCGCCTTCAACCGCAAATCAGCGGACCGGATTTCCAGCGTTCCTGATCTGGATGACCTGGTTTCAGTCGCTTGCGGATTCACACCGGGCTATGCATCATGCGGAACAACGCAGAGGAATTCTCCTCCCCGCTTTGCCAAGGTACCTCAATGAAAAAATATCTGAAATCCAGCCAGCGCCATGGCAGCAATCTGCTGGCCTTCATCGTCTGCAGTCTCCTCCTGGCAGCGTGCACACCGCATTCATCCACCAGAACAACCGCGCCGGCCGCGAACACGCCGTCACCCACCACCAACTTCTATCAATGGGCCAACCGCGACTGGCTGCGGGACACACCCATTCCTGCCGACAGACCCGGCATCAACAACTTCATTGCCATCCAGAAACAGGTCAGTGAAGAACTGATCCGGTTGCTGGATGGCATACCAACGGATTCCGGCGATACCGGTCCGGAACAGCAGCTGGCAACGTTGTATGCCGCCTATCTGGACATGAACCAGCGCAACGCCAAAGGGCTGTCGCCCATCGCGCCAGAACTGCTGCAGATTGATCGCGCCAAGCATCATGCCGACATTGCGGCGCTGTTCGCGCGGCTGCAGAAGATCGGTGTGCAGTCACCGGTCGTCTATGCTGCGGCAACCGATTTCAAGAACTCCAACCGGCACATTGTTTTTGTCGGGCAGGCCGGCCTGGGTATCGAGCGGGATTCCTATACCGCAAACGACGAGCGGTCACAGAAGGAACGTCAGCTCTACCGCAACATCATTACGGAACTGTTCACGCTGGCGGGCATGACGGATGCGGCGCAGCAGGCCGAGATGGTGCTGCAGCTGGAAACCGGTCTTGCCGGCATGCAGTGGAGCAGGGCCGATAACCGGGACATGGGCAAAATCTACAATGTCACGGATTTTCACACGCTGAAATCGAAGGCCAGCCATCTCCATATCGATCGTCAGATGGCCGAGCTCGGCATGCCGACGCAATATCCATTCAATATCATGCAACCGGACTACCTCAGTGCGTTCAATGACTACTTCACCCGCCAGAGCGTGTCCGCGTGGCAAACCTATCTGAAGGCGCAGCTGCTGCTTTCCTACGCCAGCCTGCTGGACCAGCGCTTCAAGGCCGCCGTCGTCAATTATGAAATCCAGCGCGGCATGTACAGCACGGAGCAACCAATGCCACAGCAGGCGGTCGACTATCTGAACCGCAACGTGGGCATGCTGCTGGGGGAAATTTATGTGAAAACCTATTTCGACGAGGGAGTGAAGGAGCAGATCGAAGCCATCATCGAAAACATTGTGGCGGAGTACCGTATCGCCATCGAGCAATCACCCCGCATGAGCGCAACCACCAAAACGAAGGCGCTGGAGAAGCTGAACAGCATTACCTTCAAGATCGGTTATCCCGACCAGTGGCGGGACTACTCTTCGCTGCGGATTTTGCCTGGCGAACTCGCGGAAAATCACAAGCGCATCCAGTTGCACGAACAGCAGCGCAATGTTGCCAAGCTGGGCCACCCGGTCGACAGGAATGACTGGGATCATCCGCCGCAAGAGGTCAATGCCTTCTACGATCCCACCTCCAATTCGTTTGTGCTGCTGGCTGGCATTCTGCATCCCCCGTTCTTCTCGGCCGGTGGCAGCGACGC
This sequence comes from uncultured Moraxellaceae bacterium, assembly GCA_964491665.1. Taxonomy (GTDB): domain Bacteria; phylum Pseudomonadota; class Gammaproteobacteria; order Pseudomonadales; family Ketobacteraceae; genus Ch67. Next base: position 30,814 of record CAZBII010000032.1, on the reverse strand, counting down.
GGAACATTACGGCGGCATCGGCTTCGTCGTGGGTCATGAAATCGGGCATGGCTTCGACGATCAGGGTAGTCGCTTTGATGCGCGCGGCAATCTGGCGAACTGGTGGACTCCGGAGGACGCGCAGGCCTTCGACAAAATCAGGACCGCTCTGATTGCACAGGCCAATGCCTATGAAATATTGCCCGGCGTGCGACTGAAAGGAGAGCTGGAAATCGGTGAGATCATCGGTGATCTCAGCGGTGCCGAGATTTCCCTGCGGGCTTACCAGAAAATCGTGGCGGCCAAAAATCTGGATGCAGAGCAGGCCTACCGGGATTTCTTCCTGCAGCTCGCCACCACCTGGCGCGATAAATTGCGCGATGATTTTCGCCGGTTGCTGATTGAAGCCGATCCCCATCCGCCGTCGGAATTCCGCGCCAATGGCATAGTGAAAAATTTCGACGCCTTTCATGCAACCTTTGCCACGCAACCGGGAGACCCCATGTATCTGCCGCCTGCGGAAAGGGTTCGCATGTGGTGAGTCAGCGATTCTGACAGGGAGTTAACAATGGATTCATTTCGCTGGATTGCCGTTGCGCTGCCGATGATCCTGGGATTGGGCGTTACCCGCCTGCTGTCCGCGATGGTGGCGGTGTTCCGCTCGCGCCATCGTGTGCGGCTGGACTGGATTCCCCTGGCGTGGGCTGGCTGCATCTTCATGTGGCAGCTGCAGTACTGGTGGGCGGTAATCGAATTGCCCAGCCTGATCCATGTCTGGACCCTGCCCAAATTTCTCACGCTGATTTTTCTGACGCTGTTGCTGTTTGTGGCGGCCGCACTGGTGCTGCCACCGGATGAACTGAAGGAAAGGGACAGTTTGTGGGATTCTTTCGAGCGGGACGGCCGCTGGGCGCTGGTGGCCCTGAGCCTCTATTTCATGCTGGCACTGTTCGCAGACTGGAAACTGTGGGGGATTTCACCCATTTCCACGCCAGGCGAGCTGCTGGCGGCACTGGTGCTGTTGCCATTGCTGTATGTGATAAGTCGCCGGCGCTGGCTGGAAGCCAGCGTCACGCTGGCCTACATCCCGCTGAGTATCTGGGCCATCCTGGTGCTGTCCCCGGCCTCCTATTGACGCAATACGTTCTTTACCCTGTCACTCATTAGCCAAAAAAAGCACAACGCCTTCACACCCAATCTTTCACCGCCGCCAGAACGCCGGCGTCAACAGCACCAGCACGGTAAAAAATTCCAGCCGCCCCAGCAGCATGGTGGCGGTGAGAATCCAGGTGGCGGTGTCGGTGAGCGGAATGAAGTTGCTGCCCAGCGCGCCGTAGGCCGGGCCGTTCACGTTCATGCAGGCCGACACGCCCGACAGCGCGGTGAGAAAATCCAGGCCCGTGCCCATCAGCAGCAGCGACAGCACAATCGTCAGGGCCGCCGCGCAGAACATGTAGGCCTTCACCGAATCCATTACGTCGCGCTCCACGCGCCGGCCGTTGAATTTCAGCGAGAACACGCCGCGTGGATGAATCAGGTATTTCATTTCCAGAAAAATGGCCTTGAAGGTAATGGCGTTGCGCACCACCTTGTTGCCCCCCGAGGTGGAGCCGGCGCAGCCGCCGATGTATTGCAGGATGATCAGCAGCAGGAAGGTGACGCCGGGCCACTCGACATAACCGGCGGACACAAAGCCGGTGCTGGTGATGAACGACACCACCTGGAACAGGCCGTGGCGGGCGCTGGTCCAGCCATCGTACTGGCCGTGCCACCACAGGATCGCCGCGATCAGAACCGTGCCGGCCAGCACGAAAAAAATAAACCAGCGTGTCTCTTCGTCGCGCCAGTACAGTTTCAGGCTGCGGTTGCGATACACCATGAAATGCAGGCCGAAGTTCATGGCGCCCAGCAGCATGAACACCACTGCCACCATTTCGATGGCGACGCTGTTGAAATAGGAAATGCTGGCGTCGTGGGTGGAAAAGCCGCCGGTGGATACGGCGGCAAAGCTGTGGGCGAAGGCTTCATACCAGTCCATGCCCGCCAGCCAGAACGCCACCACGCCCGCCAGCGTGATCGCCACGTACACGTACCACAGGTATTGCGCGGTGTGTGAAATGCGCGGCGCCAGTTTTTCCCCTTTTACCGGCCCCGGCGTTTCCGCCTTGTACAGCCGCATGCCGCCGATGTTCAGCATCGGCATGATCGCCACCACAAAAATGATCACGCCCAGGCCGCCCATCCAGTGCAGGAACTGGCGGTACATCAGCAGGGTTTTGGGCAGGCCGTCGAGGCCGGTGATGACGGTGGCGCCGGTGGTGGTGAGGCCGGAGATGGCTTCGAAGGTGGCGTCGGTGAACGACAGGTGGTTGAGGAAGATGAAGGGCAGTCCGCCCAGCATGCCCAGCACCAGCCAGGTGACGCTGACGAACAGCATCGATTCCCGGTAGCCGATGTTTTCCACCTTGCGGGTGATGCCGAACAGGCCGGCGCTGCCGGCGATCAGCAGCGCGGTGGCCAGCTCGAAATAGATGACGTGAACATTGTCGTGAAACAGCAGCAGCGACAGGGCGCCGAACAGCAGGAACACCAGCCCCATCGCCAGAACCGGAATACTGAGCAGGAACAGCGAACGGAATCGGGTCATGAAGGCGTCGGGGTGAGGGAATTCGGGGCTATGGTAGAGAGCGGCGGGGTACTGTCAAGCATCGGTCTGTGCGGGTTCCAGCAGGGTTTGGCGGACGGCGGCCTGCAGCTGGGCGGACTGCTGCGGCCCGCGCTGGATGATGGCAGTGACGCCGGCATGCACGGGCACGCCGTCGGGGCGGCTGGTGACCAGGATGGCGGGAATGGCGGGAATGGCGTGATTGCGGGTCTGCGAGGCGCGCAGCGCGGTCAGCAGGGCGATGCCGTTGAGTTCGCGCAGTTCGCGGCCGACGATGATGAAGTCGAACGGTTCCCGCAGCAGCTGTTCCAGCGCCGCCAGTCCGTTGTGCGTCACCCGCAGCTGCACCGGCAGTGATTCCACCGCCTGCTGGTACAGGTGACTCATGGCGGCGGAGGATTCGGCGATCAGGCCCACCTTGCGGCTGGCGCGGGACAGTTCGCGCAGGCGATCCAGTTCGGCCTCGATGGCGGCGTAGGACGGCAGCGGCTGGCGTGCTTCGCTTTCCACCTGGCGCAGCAGATCGGTGCAGGCCAGGGTGCGGATGATGGTGGCGCGATTGAAGCCGTGATGATCCTGGGCTTCGGTGAGCAGGTTTTCAAGGTGGTGGCAGATGGCGGTGATGATGCTCAGGCCGTGGGTGCCGCCGGATCCTTTCAGGCTGTGGACGTGGCGGAACAGGTCTTCAAAGCGGCTGGTGTCCCAGCTTTTTTCCAGCGCCAGGATCAGCGCTTCGATCTGGTCGCAACGGTCGGGCAGGGCATCGAGGAAATCGTTGCGCAGGGTGGCAAGCAGGGCCTGGAAATCGCGCTGGCTCATGGGGCGGTTCCGGTCAGCGGCACGTCAGCGGGTGTGGCCTGACACACCCGGTTGCGGCCGGTGTTTTTGGCGTGGTACAGCGCGGCATCGGCAGCGGGTAGCAGGTCGTTGCCGCAGACGCTCAGACTGGCCAGGCCGGCCGACAGGGTGCAGCTGAATTCGCTGCCGGCGCGACCAAAGCGGATGGAGGCGAAGCGCTGGCGGATGTCTTCCAGCAGTTTTTCGGCGTCGCTGGCGTCGCAGTCCACCAGTACGACGACGAATTCTTCCCCCCCATAGCGGCCAATCAGGTCGGATTGGCGCAGGCGCTGGCGCAGCAGGTTGGCGGTTGCGGTGATCACGACGTCGCCGGTGGCGTGGCCGTGGCGGTCGTTGACCTGTTTGAAGTGGTCGATGTCGAGGATGGCGACGCTCACCGGATGTTGGGTGCGAGCCGCGCGCTTGATTTCGGCGTGGGTGGCTTCCTTGATGGTGGCGTGGCGCAGCAGTCCGGTCAGGCTGTCGCGGGTTACCAGGGCGTCAATCTGGCGACCCCGTTCAATGCGGGCGCGTACCAGGGCAATCAGGCTGGCGTCGGCGATGGGTTTGGTGATGAAGTCGTCGGCGCCGTGGCGCAGGGCTTCGATCTGCCGGTCCAGATCGGTTTCCGCCGACAGGTAGACGACGGGCAGGCTGGTCCAGCGTTCGTGCTGGCGGATGATGCCGGCGAGTTCCGGCCCCGACAGGTCGGGCATGTAGAGGTCCATCAGGACCAGATCGGGATCGAATGCCGCCAGCTGGCTGATGAGTTCGTGCGGGTTGTGCAGGATGTTGGCTTCGATGCCGCCCGACAGCAGCGCCAGCCGGTAATGTTCTGCCAGGGTCAGGTCGTCTTCGATGATGAGGACACGCATTTTGGGGGCGCGGCGTTGGGTGATCAGTTGCGCCATGCGGTTGATGAGTCGTGATATTTCCAGCGGTTTGGGAAAGAAATCATGGGCGCCGATGCGCACGGCGCGGGCGCGGCTGGCAAAGTCGTCATGGTCGGCAATGACCAGCACGGGGCGGTTGCGCGCGTTGATGCCGCGGTGCAGGCGGGCGTCAAATTCGGTGGTATCGCCCCGGGCGGGCGGCAGGTTCAGCAGCAGCACATCGGGCAGGCCGTGGCTGGTGGCGGCTCGGGCTTTCGTCAGATTGGCAAAAGCACGCACGGAGTAGCCGAAGGATTGCAGTTGGCGCTGTACTTCGGTGGCCAGTTGGGTGTCGGGTTCTACCAGCCAGATGGGCAGCAGCTCAGCAGGAGGCTCCGGAGGCGGTTCTATTTTCGTCGCTGCGGTTTCGGCGGGCGCGGTTAGCTCGGTCAGTTGCGGCAGGGCGGCGGTGGCGGCGGTAATGCGGGCAATATCGTCATCGGACAGCGAAGCCTCTGCCAGCCACCCCTTGGCGAGATGTTCCAGGCGGCGGGCTTCCTGACTCAGTACGCTCAGGCCAAAGGTGCCACTGCTCCCTACCAGGCTGTGCAGGCGAAAGTGCAGCTCCTTGAGCGCGGCCTGGTTGGTGGCGCCGGGCTGCAGCTGGCCCGCCAGTTGTGCCACAGTGGTGAGTTCCCCAGGCAACCGGTTCAGGTAGTCCATCCGCAAACGGGCGAGCCGTTCGCTGATATCCGCCATGCTCACTCCTTTATGTTGGGCGCTGGCTCCAGATGTCCTGCACCTGGGTGGCCAGTGTCATGGGGTCAAAGGGCTTGGCGATGACCGAACAGGCACCGAGGGACAGGTAATGACTGACTTCATTGGGTTGCACCTTTGCAGTCATGAACACCACGGGTACGGCGCGCAGCGTGTCCAGTTCGCGCAGGGCGCGCAGGGTGCTGGGGCCGTCCATGCCCGGCATCATGACGTCGAGCAGGATCAGGTCGGGCTGGTAGGCGGGCCCTTCCCGCAGGGCTTCCGCACCAGAGGAGCAGACCCGCACGGAAAATCCGCCAATGGCTTCCAGCGCCAGAGAGGCCACGGCCTGGATGTCCGGTTCGTCTTCGATATACAGAATCCGTTGCAGTTTGCTCATGGGCTTGTGTTGTTTGTCCTGGCTGAAGGGGTGGCGGTTGATGGGCTGGCTGAGCCGGTTTCGTCGTGGATTACGGGCAGTTCCAGGAAAAAGCAGGCGCCGTGGCCTTCTTCGGACTGGTAGCCGAGCTGTCCGCCCATGGATTGCGCCAACTCACGGGAAATCGCCAGACCCAGCCCGGTGCCGCCACGCTGGCGGGTGTCGGAGGAATCGGCCTGGGCGAATTTCTGGAAAATGTGGTCGCGGAAGGCGGCGGGTATGCCAGGCCCCCGGTCAGTGACGCTGATTTGAACCCGGTTACCCTGCAGGATGGCGCTGACGTCGACGCGGCCGCCTGTGGGCGAAAACTTGATGGCGTTGGACAGCAGGTTGGACAGGATCTGCATCAGGCGCTGGCTGTCGACATTCACCTGGACGGCAGGCAGTTCGCCCTGCAGCTGCAGGCTGACCTGGCGTTCGCTGCCACAGGCGCGGTTGGCGTCCAGCGCATCCTGCACCAGCATTGGCAGCCGGTGCGGGGTGAGCGACAGCTGCATCTTGCCGGCTGCCAGCTTGTCCATGTCGAGCAGGTCGTTGATTAACCGGGACAGCTGCAGGCTGTTTTTATGAGCGATGGCCACCAGATCCCGCGCCCTGTCCGGCAGTACGCCCATGGCGCCGCCGGAAATCAGGCCCAGGGCGCCAGAGATGGCGGTCAGTGGTGTGCGCAGTTCGTGGCTGACGGTAGAGACGAATTCGGATTTCATGCGTTCGACCCGTTTGCGTTCGGTGATATCGCGCACCATGCCCACGTACAGGGGGGTGCTGCCGTGGCGGATTTCGGCGACCGACAGTTCCAGCGGAAACAGGCTGCCGTCGCGGCGCAAGCCTTCCACGTCGCGGCCGATTCCGATGATGCGGGCCTGCCCGGTCAGCTGGAAGCTGCGCAGGTACTGATCGTGGGCATCCCGGTAGGGATTGGGCATGAGCATTTTCACATTGTGGTCGAGCAGTTCTAGTTCAGTGTAGCCAAAGATCCGGCGGGCCGAGGGGTTGGCGGACTGGATGATGCCGTCGGCATTGATGGTGATGATGCCGTCGATCATGGTGTCGAGAATGGTCTGGGTCAGGCGGGCCTGTTCCTGCCGTGCCCTTTCTGCCGCGCGCTCCCGGGTGATGTCGCTGAACACGGCGTAGACCCGCGTCGTCATCTGGTGGCCACCCTCGTGGCGCGGGTAGGCGTCCACCCGGATCCAGCGCCAGTCCTTTTCCTGTGGGTGCCAGATGCCCATGAGAGTGCCGGTGACGGGATTGCCGCTGAGTAATGCCTGCTGGACCGGATGCTGTTCACCGGGAAAGCGGCTGCCATCCTCGCGAATGGTGCGCCAGCGCGGATCGGTGCTGGAAATACCCTGCAACTGCTCAAGGCTGAGGCCAAGGATGTGTTCGGCGGCGGGGTTGGCGTCGCTGATGCGGCCTTCGGCATCATGGATGACGACACCCTGGCCCAGATGCAGGAACAGCTGGTGAAAGCGCTCTTCGGATTCGGCGCGGCGGGCGCTCATGTCGGCAGCCAGGGATAGCGCACGGCCGTGCTGGCCCAGCAAGGTGGCGAGCAGGGCAAACAGCGACAGGCTGAAGCCGCTGCCCAGCACCAGGACCAGCCAGTACATGGGGTCTTCAAACTGGGCTTCGAAGTTGGGCCGGCTGGTGACAGTGACTGTCCAGGAATGGCCATAGGCGCGAATGACGTGAGGCAACTGGTGGCGGGAGGCCGGTGCCTGCGGCTTGCCGCCGGAGGAGTCGTAAAGCAGGCTGGCGGCATCGGTGCTGATGCCGTCGTGGATGGTCAGGTCCACCAGCTTGTTACCTTCGCCCCGGATGCCCGCCATCAGGTCGTCGACACGGTAGGGGCTGTAGACAAAGCCGCGCAGGGCCTTCCAGCGCTCTGCCGGGGTGGTTAGGGGGTGGTAAGGGTAATAAACCGGAACATACATGAGAAAGCCGGCCTGTTCCCGGCCGTGGGTTTCCTGCACCAGCTTCACCTTGCCGGAAATGCTGGTCATGCCGCCTTCCACGGCCTGTTCCATGGCCTTGCGGCGGGTGGCTTCGGAAAACATGTCGAAGCCGAAGGCGGCCAGGTTGCGGCCGGCAAAGGGTTCCAGATAAATGATGGAGGTGTACAGGGCCCGCTCGCCCGGTGGCCGGACGGTGTAGTCGGGGAAGCCCTGGTTGCGAACGGCGGCGAGATGGCGCTCCAGCTCGGCCGGTGCGATGACCTGACTGAAGCCGACGCCCTGGATGCCGGGGTAGTTCTGGTTCAGGCGCAGGCGGGCAACATACGCGCGCCATTCCTGGCGGCTGACATCGCCGCTGGCGTCGAACAGGCCGGCGCCGCCCAGCAGGATCTGCTCGTGGTCGCGCAGGCGTCGTTCGATGGTGTTAATCAGATCGGTGGCGCGCAGCTGGAACAGGGTGTCGGCGCTCTGGTTGCGGTCCTGCAGCTGGCGCATGCTGATGAACCCGGTCAGCAGCAGCCCAATGGCCAGTGCTGCCCAGGCCGCCAGTCCGCGCCGGCTGAACAGAACCGACGGCCGGGCCGGGGCGGCGTTGCTGCTGGGGCTCTGCGTTTGGAGTGACAGTGGCGGAATGGACTGGCGATTCATGGTGATGTCGCTCGTCAATTGGCCAAGGGGAGTTCGAAATGGAAGGTGCAACCACGACCTTCCTCCGAGTGGAAACCCACGCGTCCACCCATGCGCTCCACCAGTTCGCGGGTGATGGCCAGACCCAGCCCGGTGCCGCCCTTTTCGCGGCTGGTGGAGGCGTCGGCCTGGGCGAACTTCTCGAAGATGCGGTTGTGAAAGGCGGCCGGCACGCCGGGGCCGCGGTCGCTGATGTCGACGCGGGCGTGGGTCCCGCTGCGGTACACGCGCACATCCACCTGGCCGGAAGGTGGTGAGTACTTGATGGCGTTCGACAGCAGGTTCGACATCACCTGCATCAGGCGTCGGCTGTCGACGGTGACGGTCAGGTTGTCCGCCGAGTCCGTCAGCCGGAGCGATACGTTGCGTCCGCTGCCGTAGGTGCGATTCGCATCCAGCGCTTCCTGCACCAGAGGCAGCAAGGGCTGGGTCTGCATTTCGAACTGCATCTTGCCCGCACCCAGCTTTTCCATGTCCAGCAGATCATTGATCAGCAATGACAGGCGCTGGCTGTTGCGATGGGCAATGCTGATCAGGTCGTCGACACGGTCGGGCAGGGCGCTGAGTGCGCCACTGGAAACCAGGCCGAGGGCCGCAGTGATCGAGGTCAGCGGGGTGCGCAGTTCATGGCTGACGGTGGATATGAATTCGTTTTTCATCTGCTCCAGCTGTTTCTTGTCCGTGACGTCCCAGATGAAACCGTCCAGATAGAGCAGCTTGCCGCTGGCATCGAACACTCCCCGGCCCAGTTCCTGCACCCAGCGATAGTGGCCGTCGGCATGGCGAATGCGGTATTCAACGCTGAAGCCGCGCTGGTTGTTCAGGAAGTTCTCGACGGCCTCGCGCACGCGCTGTTCGTCGTCCGGGTGGATGATGCTGGCAAAGGTACGCTTGCCCCCCTGGGCCGGTAGAAAATCAGAGGCAGGGTACCCGGTTACCATCTGTACATAGTCGCTCATGAAGTGCATGGTCCAGTCCGCATGGTTGGCGCAGCGGTAGACGGTGCCCGGCAGGTTGCCCAGCAGGTGGCGCAGGTGCGCTTCCTGTTCTTCCAGAGCCAGGCGGGTGTTGACCTGTTCGGTAACGTCAGTATGGGAGCCGTGCATCAGCAGTGGCTTGCCGTCGTGGGTCCAGTGGGTTACGCGGCCGCGGTCCTGTACCCACACCCAGCGCCCGTCCTTGTGGCGCATGCGGGATACACATTCATAGTGATCAAGTTGCCCGCGAAAGTGCCGTTCCAGCAGGTCATGCGATGTGGCGAGATCGTCCGGATGAGCCAGGGCCAGCCAGGTGTTGATGTTGATGGGGGCCAGTTCCGCCAGGGTGTGGCCGACAATGTCGGCCCAGCGTTCGTTGAATACGGTGGCACCCGTCTGGACGTTCCATTCCCAGGTGCCGATGCGGGTGCCGTCAATGATCGACCGCAGGGTGTTGCCTTCCTGAATCAGCTTTTCACGCCGGATCTCTTCTTCCACACAGCCCGCCAGCTCCTTCAGCAGTAGGCGATCGCGGTCGGTGAGCTGGCGAGGCTGGTCGTCGATGATGCAGAGGGTGCCAATGGTAAAGCCGTCGGGGGACTTCAGTGGTGCACCGGCATAGAAACGGATGTGGGGCGAGCCAGTTACCAGCGGGTTGTCGGTGAAGCGGGGGTCCAGCAGGGCGTTATCCACTTCCAGAATGTCGTTGCCCAGAATCGCGTGGCCGCAGAACGAAATGCTGCGCGGGGTTTCGGTGGCATCCAGCCCCTGTCGTGACTTGAACCATTGCCGCTCGGCATCCACCAGCGATACCAGCGCCATTTGCGTGAGGAATAGTGTTTGGGCCAGCCGTGTGAGCCGGTCGAACCGTTCTTCGGCTGGTGTGTTGAGTAGCGAACACTGATAAAGCGCCTGCAGGCGCTCATTTTCATTCCCTGGAAGTGCTGGTGGCTGCATATCCATTGATCAGCAATAAGAGGTGTATGAGGAATCAGTATAGATCAGTGCCGGAATCCATCCCGTGTTTGCCACAATTTGCCAGCATCTTTCCTGCACAATTGTCTATAGTGCTGGCTGTCCTTCTGCATTCACAGGGAGTTTTCCGTGATCCACTCTGTCCGCTGTCTGTTTTCTTTCCAATGGCTGATGTCCTGTCTGCTGGTGCTGTGTCTGGCCGGCTGCGGTGATGATCAGGCTGTCAGTCCGTCGGGGCGTTCCTCGACGCCGGAATCGCTGGAAACGTTACGTGAACGGTTTGCCGGCGCGGAACAGAAAGTGCTGGATGTGGCCGAGCGCGAATGGCAGGGCAAGAACGCCATTGCGATCACGCTGTCGGTGCCGCTGGACCCGTCGAGCAACTTCCAGCGTTTTCTGGCGGTGAACCAGAGTGGCGGCGGCAAGGTGGATGGCGCATGGATTCTGGCGGACGATCGCCGCACGCTGTACTTCCCGGCTACCGCGCCGCAGACCACCTATGAAGTCAGTGTGCATCAGGGCCTGCCAGCACTGACGGGGGTGGAACTGAAACAGCCGTTCAGCCAGAACGTCACTACCCGCGACGTGCGCCCGGCCATCGGTTTTGCCAGCGAAGGCAGTGTGCTGCCGGCCCATCTCACCAACGGCATTCCGCTCACCGTGGTGAACGTGAAGTCCGTGAACATCGATTTCCACCGCCTGCAACCGGAACACATCGCCGACTTCAACCGTCATCTGAGCGAAAGCTGGCAGGGCCGTTTCTACCGCTACGACATGCTGCGCAGCTGGGGCGAACTGGCCTACAGCGGCCGCTTCGATCTGGACCCGCCGCTCAACACGGTGGTGAAAAAATCCATCGCGGTGGAAGACATTCCCGCGCTGCAGGAACCGGGATTTTATGTGGCGGTGATGGATGAAGCCGGCGACTACGATTACCGCCGCTACATCACCTATTTCGTGGTGACCGACATCGGCCTGCATGCGCGCGTGTATCCGGATGAACTGGTGGTGGTGGCGTCGTCGCTGGCCAGCGGCGAGGCACTGGAAAATGTCACCGTGGCGATCATGGATGCGCAGGGCAATGTGGTGCAGGAAAAGGAAACCTCGCCCGATGGCGACGTGCGTTTCAGCGGTGATCTGGACAAGGGCAATTACGTGCTGGCGCGTAGCGGCAAACAGATGGCGCTGCTGCAACTGGGTGGCGCGGCGCTGGATCTGTCGGAGTTCGATCTGGGCAAGCGGCCGCAGCTGCCGCAGGAAGTTTTTATCTACACCCCGCGTGATCTGTACCGCCCCGGCGAGAGCATCGATTTCAGCGCGCTGCTGCGCGACGGCGACGGCTTCATGGCGCAGAACCAGCCGCTGAATATCGAAATTCACCAGCCCGATGGCCAGGTGGTGCAGCAGGCGATTCTGCAGGCGCAGGACATGGCCTATTACCACTACCGTTTCACCGTGCCCGGCAACGCGCCGCGCGGCAAATGGCGTTTCGATGTGACGCAGCTGGCGGGCGGCAACGTCAGCTACGAATTCAAGGTGGAAGATTTTCTGCCGGAGCGGATGGCGCTGACTTTCAACGACGGCCAGCAGGAACCGCTGCAATTTTCAGCCGATGAAAGTGTCGACATTCCCGTGACCGGCATGTACCTGTACGGCGCGCCGGCGGCGGGCAATCGGTTGAGCGGATCGGTGCAGGTAAGCCTGCTGCGTGAAGCCTTGCCGCAATACAAGGGCTATCTGTTCGGCAACGAAACCGAAGCGCAGACCAGCGCCCGTTTCGATCTGGAAGACACCACACTGGATGACAGCGGCAACGCGCTGGTGAGCATTGATTCACGCTGGGCCAGTGTGCTGTCGCCGCTGCAGATTCAACTGGTGAGCAGCCTGTATGAAAGCGGCGGCCGGCCGGTGGTGCGCAGTTATCGCGCCCGCGTCTGGCCCGGCAATATCCAGTTCGGTGTGAAGCCTTCGTTCACCAGCGAAAAAAATCCGCCGGCGGAATCGGTAGTGGATTTCGACCTGATCCAGGTGGACAGTAGCGGCGCGCTGCAGGCCGCGCGCGATGTGCAGGTGAATCTGGTGCGCGAGGATCGCCAGTACTACTGGGAATACAACGACAACGAAGGCTGGCATTACGAATTCACGGAAAAGGAATTCATCGAGCGTTCGCAAACGGTGGAGCTGAAAGCGGAACTGGCGGTGAACAGGATTTCCTTCAATGTGGACTGGGGCCGCTACCGGCTGGAAGTGAAAGATCCGGCCACCGGAGTGACCACCACCGTGCGCTTCTTTGCCGGTGACGACTGGTACAGCGACTGGCAGGAAAGCCAGAAAGCCGAAAAATCCGTGCGCCCCGACATGGTGACGCTGGCGCTGGACAAGGGCGGCTACAAACCCGGTGACGTGGCGCAACTGCAGGTCAACAGCCCGCACGCCGGTGAAGCGCTGATCATGGTGGAAGCCGACAAGCCGCTGTGGCTCAAGCGCGTGCACATGGACGACACCCAGACCACCGTGGAGATTCCGATTGCCGCCGAGTGGAACCGTCACGACATTCATGTGTCCGCCGTGGTGCTGCGTCCGGCCAGCCGCAAGGAAGAAATCACGCCGAATCGCGCCTTTGGTCTGGTGCATCTGCCGCTGGATCGCAGCGAGCGCAAACTGCAACTGCAATTGAGTGCGCCGGAAAAAATGCAGCCGGAAACTGATCTGCAAACCGAAATTACCGTGCTGGATGCAGGCGGTGCGCCGTTCGCCAACGGCTATGTGACGCTGGCTGCCGTGGATGTGGGCGTGCTCAATATCAGCGATTTCAAAACGCCCGATCCGGTGGAAGGTTTCTTCGGCCGCCGCCGCTATGGTGTGGACAGCCGCGACATTTACGGCAACGTCATCGAGATCAACAACTTTGAAAAAGCGAAGCTGCGTTTCGGTGGCGACGCCGATCTGGCGCGTGGTGGCAAGGAGCCGGATTCTGACGTACAGATCGTGTCACTGTTCAATGCACCGGTGAAACTGGATGCGCAGGGCAAGGCGAAAGTGGATCTGCCCATTCCCTATTTCAACGGCAAGGTGCGGCTGATGGCGCTGGCGTTCGGTGAATCGAAATTTGCCAGTGCCGAGCAGGAAACCACGATTGCCGCGCCGCTGGTGACAGATCTGGGCCTGCCGCGTTTTCTGGCGCTGGGTGACACCGCCACCGCCGCATTTGATCTGCACAACCTGACTGGCGCGGATCAGGATATCACTGTCGATATCAACACGGGAGCCGGTCTGGCCAGTTCCAGTGTGCAGAAGAAAATTGCGTTGCAATCCGATCGCAAGACCACGCTGCAGTTCCCGGTGACGGGTGACAATCTGCAGCAGGGCAGCGTGAAGATCCGCATGGAAGGCCAGGGTTTCACACCGTTCGAGCGCGAATGGAAAATCGGACTGCGCCCAGCCTATCCGGCGGAACTGCGCATGGCCAATGCGGTGCTCGATGCGGGCGCGGAATTTCGCGTGCCGCAGGAACTGATGACAGGTCTGCACGGCGCCAGCGCGGAAATGCTGCTGTCGCTGGGCAACAAGGCCAACCTGAATCTGCCGCAGCATATTCGCGATCTGCTGCATTATCCCTACGGCTGTCTGGAGCAGACCAGCAGCGGTGCCTATCCGTATGCGCTGGCGTCCGAACAGAATCAGGCGCGCTTCAGCATGACGCCGGTGACGGCACAGCAGCGTGCCGAGCGCATCGATGTGGCGCTCACCCGCATCGCCGGCATGCAGGCCAGCAACGGTGGTTTCGGTCTGTGGGACGACACCTCGCCGGAAGAACACTGGCTCACGGTATATGTCAGCGATTTCATGCTGAACGTGCAGGAGCAGGGCTTCAGCGTGCCGCCGGCCATGCTGGAAAAAGCGCTGAACCGCCTGACCGAATATGTGAACCGCACCGGCAGCCTGTTTGAACAGCGTTACACCGACGACATGGATCACTACCGTTTCGCCTACAAGGCTTACGCCGGCTATGTGCTGGCGCGGCTGAACAAGGCGCCGCTGGCCTCGCTGCGCACGCTGCACGACCAGTTCCGCAGTCACAGTGAATCCGGTCTGCCGCTGCTGCATCTGGGCATCGCGCTGCAACTGGCCGGCGACAACAGCCGCGCCGAAGTGGCGATCAACGAAGCGCTGGTGAAAGTGCGCGGTGAGAAAAATTATCTGGCGGATTACGGCAGCCCGGTGCGCGATCAGGCGATGATGATTTACCTGCTGCTGAAACACAAAATCCACACCGAGCACGCGCTCACCCTGAGCTATTCACTGGCGGCGGATCTGAAGCAGGAGCAGTACCTGAGCACGCAGGAACGCAATGCACTGTTCATGGCGGGGGTGATGCTGGAAGACACCACCGGCGAAAGCTGGATGGCGAAACTGCAGGTGGGCGACGCCGAGGAAACTCTGGCGCAGGCCGGCACGGCCTATCGCAAACTGGACGCTACGGTGTTGAGCAAGGGCGTGCAGGTGAACAACACCGGCACTGGCCGCCTGTTTGCGTCCGCGCAGGTGTCCGGTTATCCGTTGCAGAAGCCGGCACCGGTCACCGACAAGGGCTATGAAATCACCCGCCAGTATTTCGATGTCAACGGCAAGGCGATGGAACTGAAGGATGTGCGTGGCGGCGAACTGGTGCTGGTGCATCTGGAAGTGGCCACTGCCAGCATCGCGCCGGAATCGCTGGTGGTGGACATGCTGCCGGCCGGCTTCGAACTGGAAAACCAGAATCTGGAGCATGCGGTGAAACTTACCGACTTCCGCATCGAAGGCAAGACAGCGCAGGAATTGCAGGGTTACGCCAAAGTCATGCACCAGGAATACCGCGACGACCGCTATGTTGCGGCGCTGGATCTGCGCTGGGATCGCGGTCACCTGTTCTACCTGATGCGCGCGGTGACGCCGGGCACCTATCTTGTGCCACCGCCGTATGTGGAGGATATGTACCGCGCTGACCGGCGTGGCGTGGGCAAGACCATCGACAGCGTCACCGTGTTGCCGCGGCAGTAACGCAGGAAGCGCACACTCATGAGGATGCACGCCAGTCCGTCAACGCAACCGGTTTTCGCAGTGCGTGCCATCCGTCGCACGCTGCAGCTGCTGCAACGGCGCTGGCGTGTACTGGCAGGCAGCATTGTTTTCCTGCTGGCGCTGCTATTGGTTCTCGACAGAATTTTTCCCCTCAACCTGCCCGGTGACGACGCGCTGTTTGCCCGCGTCGTCACCGACAGCAGTGGCCGGCCGCTGCGGGTGTTTCCCGATGCCAAAGGTGTGTGGCGTTATCCGATCCAGCTGGAAGAAGTGTCGCCGCTGTATGTGGAAGCGCTGCTGAATTACGAGGACCGTGCCTTCTGGCATCACCCCGGCATCAATCCGCTGGCGATGTTGCGCGCGCTGCTGCAGGCCACACTCAACGGGCATGTGGTGTCGGGCGGTTCCACCATTAGCATGCAGGTAGCGCGGCTGCTGCACCCGCACGCGCGCACGGTGCCGGGCAAGGCTTATCAGATGTTGCGTGCGCTGCAACTGGAATGGCATTTGAGCAAGCGCGAAATCCTGCAGCTGTATCTGAATATCGCGCCGTTCGGCGGCACGGTGGAAGGTGTGCAGGCGGCGGCTTACGCGTATCTGGACAAGCCTGCCAGTGCGCTCACCCACGGCGAGGCCGCGTTGCTGGCGGTGCTGCCGCAATCGCCCACGCGCATTCGCCCCGACCGCAATCCCGGGCGTGCACAGGTGGCGCGAGACAAGGTGCTGGACCGCATGCAGAAACTGGGTGTGTGGGAGGCGCGCACCGTGGCAGACGCGAAGCAGGAAACCGTTTATGCCAGCAGCCTGCGTCCGCCGCAGAATGCGCCATTGCTGGCCGGCACCCTGGTGCAGCGGCATCGTGACAGCAGCGTGATCCGCAGCACCATCGACGGCGAACTGCAGCGCAATCTGGAAGACTACGTGGCGCGTTATCGCAACGTGCTGCCAACGCAAAGTTCGCTCGCCATTCTGGTGGTGGACAATCAGGACATGCGCGTGCGTGCCTATGTCGGCGCCGCGGATTTCGGCAATCAGGACCGCTTCGGTTATCTCGACATGGTGCAGGCGGTGCGCTCGCCCGGCTCCACCCTGAAGCCGTTTCTGTATGCGCTGGCGCTGGAACAGGGGCTCATTCATTCCGAATCGCTGCTCACCGATGCGCCACGTACCGGCAGCGCCTATCGCCCCGGCAATTTTTCCGGTGGCTTCAACGGCCCGGTGTCGGCGGCAGAAGCGCTGCAGCGTTCGCTGAATATTCCGGCGGTCGATCTGCTGGAACAACTGGGTCCGCAGCAGTTTGCCGCGCGCATGCAACAAGGTGGACTGAAGCTGGTGATTCCCGGTGACGAAGGGCCGGGGCTTGCGGTGATTCTGGGCGGTGCCGGTGCCACGCTGGAGCAACTTGTCACGGTGTACAGCGCGCTGGCGCGCAATGGCCAGAGCGCGCCGCTGCGTTATCGCGAAGATGATCCGTTGCAGGAACGCTTTCTGCTGGAGCCGGGCAGCGCCTGGATCGTGTGGAAAATCCTGCAGTCGGCGCCGCGCCCGGACCGGTTGCGCACGCTGCACCAGACGCTGGGCCAGCAGGCGATTGCGTGGAAGACCGGCACCAGTTACGGCTTTCGTGACGCCTGGTCGATCGGTGTCAGCAGCCGTTACAGCGTGGGCGTGTGGGTAGGACGTCCCGACGGCACACCGATGCCCGGTCATTTCGGCGCGGAGACCGCAGCGCCGCTGATGTTCGATATTTTCCAGCAGATCGAGCGGGGTGACAGCACTGAACCGCCGCAGCCGGCCAGCGTCAGCCAGCGCATGATTTGCTGGCCGCTGGGCACCGACATTGCGCGCAACAGTGCCGGCCAGTGCGAGCAGCAGCGCATGGCGTGGGTGCTGGACGACACCGTGCCGCCCACGCTGAATGCCGGTCGCAACCCTTTGCCGCTGTGGGTGGATGCAAACAGTGGCAAGCGCGTCACGCCGCTGTGCGCTGGCGTGCAGGCGCTGGCGCGCGACGTGGTGCTGTGGCCGGCATCGATTGAACCCTGGCTGCCCGGTTCCGCGCGCCGTGCGCAGCGCATTCCGCCGCTGGATGCGCGCTGCCACGAAGACCAGCCGTTGCTGCTGCCGCCACCGGTGATTGCCGGCGTGGAAGACAACAGCCGGCTGACCGCGATAGCGGCCGATGACCTGCCGTCCGTGGATCTGAGTGTGGCCGGTGGCGTGGGCGAGCTGCAGTGGTACATCAACGGCGAGTACCGTTACAGCAGCAAGGCCAACCAGACCGTGCGTCACCGTTTTGCAACGGCCGGGCGTTATGAAATCGTAGTGGTGGATGAACAGGGCCAGACCGACCGGCGGCGGGTGAAGGTGGAGCGGACCGAACTGGCCTATCATTAAGATGAAGGTCAGATTGAAGCCGGGTCAGGGAGAAGCATTCAGGAACGTCTGCGGCCATGGACGGCCGCAGACGAGCCTACAGGGATGTACTTGCGGGCGGTTCCTGAATGCTTCTGCCTGATCCGGCGCCACCGAAGACAATGAAGCGACGCCTATGCTGCTCGTCCGAATGGCTCAACCCAGCGATCTGCCAGCGCTCATCAGACTGGCCCACACCTCCGGCGGTGGCCTCACCACCCTGCCGCTGGATGAGGACGTGCTGGCGCGCAAACTGCAGCGGGCCGAACACACGCGCACGCAGCTGCAACACAACGGCGACGGCCTGTTCCTGTTCGTGCTGGAAGATACCGGCACGCGCGAAATGATCGGCATCAGCGGTGTCGAAACCGCAGTCGGCCTCACCCAGCCCTGGTACACCTACAGCGTCGGCACCATCGTGCATGCATCCACCGAACTGAACATCTACCACCAGTTCCCCACGCTGTTTCTCACCAACGATCACACCGGCTGCTCCGAGCTCTGCTCGCTCTACCTGCATCCTGCGTACCGCCGCCATCAGGCCGGCGCGTTGCTGTCGAAATGCCGTTTCCTGTTCATCGCCAGCCAGCGTCATCTATTCGCGGAAAAAACCATTGCCGAACTGCGCGGCTTCATCAACAGCGACGGCGTGTCGCCGTTCTGGGAAGGCTTGGGCCGGCATTTTTTCGACATGGATTTTTCCGACGCCGATTATCTCTCCGCCGTCAGCAACAAGCAGTTCATCGCCGAACTGATGCCGCGCTATCCGTTCTACACCAACCTGCTGCCACAAGCGGCGCGTGACGTGATCGGGCGCGAGCATAACGATGCACGACCCGCCCGCATCATGCTGGAACAGGAAGGTTTTCGTTACGAAGGCTATGTCGACATTTTCGATGCCGGCCCCACGGTGGAAAGTTATACAAGCCAGATTCGCGCGGTGCGCGAGAGTCGGCACGTCAGCCAGCAGCAGATCCAGCAACAGCGCGCGCATCCGTTGCTGCTGGCCAACGATTCCCGTGACGATTTTCGCTGCCTGCTGCTGAGCAGCGATCCGTCGCCATGGCACTGTCACACCATCGAGGCAGCCTGGCAGGCTCTGCAGCTTCCCCACACGCAGCCGGCGCGCATGGCGCTGTTGTATGGCCACCCACAGGAGCGCACAGCATGAACGGAATCACGCAACAGGCCTTGTTCGTGGACGGCACCTGGCAGGCGGGCGAGGGCGAAATGCTGCAATCATTCGATCCCTGCACCGGCGAATTACTGTGGCAGGGCCGCAGCGCCAGCGCACAGCAGGTGGATTTGGCGGTGCAGGCAGCGCGGCGCGCGTTTCCTGCGTGGCGCGACGCAACGTTCGACCAGCGCGCGGCCGCGTTGCAGAAATTCGGGGCGCAGGTTCAGAAACAGCAAAGCGAACTGGCCACGCTGATCAGCCGCGAAAACGGCAAGCCGTTGTGGGATGCGCAGACCGAAGTAGCGGCCATGATCGGCAAAATCGCCATTTCGATTCAGGCCTGGCAGCAGCGCACCGGCGAGATGCATAAAAATACCGCGCAGGGCGAACTGATCCTGCGCCACAAACCCCACGGTGTGGTTGCTGTGTTCGGCCCCTTCAATTTTCCGGCGCATTTGCCCAATGGCCACATCGTGCCGGCGCTGCTGGCGGGTAATTGCGTTCTGTTCAAGCCGAGCGAACTGACACCGGCGGTGGCGCAATTCACGCTGCGCTGCTGGCAGGCGGCAGATCTGCCAACCGGTGTGCTGCAATTGCTGCAGGGCCATCGCGAAACCGGCGCCGCGCTGGTGCAGCATCCGCAGCTGGATGGGCTGCTCTTCACCGGCAGCGCGCAGACCGGCCATTACCTGCACCAGCAGTGGGGCGGACAGCCGCACAAAATTCTCGCGCTGGAAATGGGTGGCAACAATCCGTTGATCGTCGAACCAGTGCGCGACCTCAATGCCGCGCTGTTCACCGTGATTTTTTCCGCCTTCGTCTCCAGCGGTCAGCGCTGTACCTGTGCGCGCCGCCTGCTGCTACCGGATTCGCAATGGGGCGATAAATTTTCGCAAACCCTGCAGCAGCGCTGTGCTGAAATAGCCGTTGCCAACGGCCTGCAACAACCGCAACCGTTCATGGGCGCGTTGATCAGCGCCGATGCCGTGCGCCATCTGCAGGACGGTATCCGGCTGCTGGAATCTCTGGGCGGAAAAATTCTGCTGCCGCCGCGCCTGCTCAATCCGCAGCAAACCCTGCTGACGCCGGTGCTGGTGGATATGAGTCACGCGCAGCAGACTTTTGACGAAGAGCTGTTTGGGCCGGTGCTGCAAATATTCCGCTATTGTGACCGTACGCACGCCATCGAGCAGGCCAATGCCACGCGCTTCGGTCTGGCCGCTGGCGTGATCAGCGATGATGCCACCGGCTTCGATTTCTATTACCGCCACCTGCGCGCCGGCATCGTCAATTTCAACAAACCACTCACCGGTGCCAGCAGTGAAGCGCCGTTCGGCGGCATCGGCGCCAGTGGCAATCATCGCCCCAGTGCCTTTTATGCGGCGGACTATTGCGCCTATCCCGTCGCCACCCTGCGCAGCGATCAGGTGCAGTTGCCGGCCACGCTGCCGCCCGGAATGAATCTGCATGCCGACGCCTGACCTGAATTTTATCGAAGTGAACTTCGACGGGCTGGTAGGCCCTACCCACAATTACGCCGGCCTGTCGTTTGGCAATCTGGCGTCCACCCGCAACCGCGAATCCGTTTCCAATCCCCGCGCTGCCGCGCTGCAGGGGCTGGAAAAAATGAAGCTGATGCTGGACCTGGGACTGGTGCAGGGTGTGATTCCGCCGCTGTTCCGGCCGCATTTTCCCACGCTGCACCGGCTGGGTTTCACCGGCACTGAAGCGCAGATGCTGGAGAGGGCGTGGAAGAAAGCGCCGGATATTTTTTCCGCCTGCTGCTCGGCCTCCTCCATGTGGACCGCCAATGCTGCCACCGTCGCGCCATCGTGCGATACCGTCAATGGCAAGCTGGTGTTCACGCCCGCCAATCTGCTGGCCAATTTTCACCGCAGCATCGAAGTGGACGATACGACACAACTGTTGCGCAGTATTTTCAGTGATGAATCCCGCTTCCAGGTCAACGCACCGCTGCCCGGTTTTGCCGGGCTTTCCGATGAAGGTGCCGCCAATCACATGCGCCTGAATGGCCTGCATGTATTCGTCTATGGCGCGGAACACAACAGGCCGGCGCAGTCGACCCAGCGTTTTCCGGCGCGGCAGACCCTGGCAGCGAGCCGCGCCGTGGCACGCCTGAACCAGCTGCGCGAGGACCGCGTCATCTTCGTGCGCCAGAATCCCGCTGCCATCGACGCCGGCGTGTTTCACAACGATGTGATTGCCGTCAGTCATCGCAATATCCTGCTGTGTCACGAGCGGGCTTTTGTCAACCAGACGCAGGTGCTCAACACCTTGCACAATATGATGCGCCATGACGCGCTGCAGATTATCCAGATCCGCGACAGCGATCTGACGCTGGAGCAGGCCGTCAGCAGCTATCTGTTCAACGGCCAGATTGTCACAGTGCGGGATGCTGCAGGAAGTGAACAGCACTGGCTGATCCTGCCGGCCGAGAGCAGTGAAAATCCGCGTGTGCAGGATGTGCTGCAAACCATTACCGGCCCTCATTCCGCGCTGCACGGTTGCCGTTTTGTCGATGTGCGGCAAAGCATGCGCAACGGCGGCGGCCCGGCATGTCTGCGTTTGCGGGTTCTGATGAATCAGGCAGAGCTGCGTGCACTGAATGGTTGCGCGCTGCTGACACCTGAGCGCTATGAGCAGTTGAAGGCGCATGTCAGTGCCACCTATCCCGACCGGTTGCAGCTGGAGGATCTGCAGGACTGGAAGCTGTGTGAAGCGCTGCGGGACAGTGTGCAGACCATCCGGAATATTCTGGGTATCCCATAAGGCAATCTGTCAGGCATTGCATCTGGTGAGTCCTAACGCTAGCATCAGATCCGATTGTGTGAATCGCCTGCCGGGCTGCATCTGAACTCGCTGGCGTAATTGAATTGAATGATGTCGATCGCGCAGGGGAGATACCCGTTGCGTGCATCGATGCCCGGCAGCGAAGCCATAACAACTAAAAACTCCATGATCAAAAGACCCCTGCTTCCCACAATTTGCTGCTTGTTGCGCTTGTTCTGCAGCGTTTACATTCCGGTTCCTCTGTACGGCGCTTTATGAGTATTCAAGGCACTGACAGACACCCGGACCCACTTTCGAGCGTTGATGGCATTGCGGGGGGCTGTCCGCTCTTCCCTGCAAGCTCCGTTGCTAACCGCACGGTTGATCACCGGTTCTGGCAGCTGGATGAAGTGCTGCTGGTATTTATTGGGTCAGGGTCTTTGGCAACGGGATACCTCTTGCGGGATCTGGCGCATGCGACTTCGGTCCGGAAACGTCTGATGACGATACAGCGCGACAGTGTATTGATTCTTGCGGTGGCCTGCGGAATTCTGTTGGTAAATCGCCTGATTCGCCCATCCTATCCGGAAGAGAAAATTGTACTCATTCTGGTTGCGCTGATGGTTCCTTTGGTGGGTGCAGGCATCGCTCTACAGCTATTGACTGTTGCGCCCTACCAGAAGCTGGCGACTGAGCTGCGGGCGACCGATATCAGGATTGATCCCAAGAAGCTGCGCCAGCTGTATAAGAGCAAAAGTAACCGAAGGGAGAAGAGCGTTAGCTTGTGAGATTGATTTGAGCATATTGTATTGCTTGGCCCCGAACGGTGTTCTGTCGATAACTTGGGTTATACGTCCGTCACAAACATCTATTTCTCTATGCAGGGAAGACATCCATGACAAAAAGACCGCTTTTCCTCTCTGTCGCCTGCATCTTGCAGCTCTTTTACATTCTCCTCGACCTCTGGCTGACCTTTCACGACAGCCGCAGCGATGGTCAGGCGGTGTTGTTTGTCATCATCCTGGTGCCTGCCGTGGTGCTGTGCTGGAGGGGCAACCATTTTGCCTATCTGTTTTCAGTGCTGCTGGCCGGTTTCCTGATGTTCGTTCCCTTCTTTGCCAAACTCAACGCGCCAGACCGCTTGATCACCGGCTTCGACATTCCCGTCTCCATCATTCTGCTGCTGCTCTACCTGAGCCCGCCGGTGTTGCGCTTTATGAAAGCGCAGCGTGCGGCGTGGCAGCAGAAGCAGCAATCACAACTCGATGCCCTGTCGAAGCTGCGTCCATTGTTTCCGGCCAGCACGCAAGCGGAGCGTGCCGTGGGACAACTATTCTGGCAATCGGATGATGCATTGCTGGTGTTCCTCGGCCGCCCACTGACGGCCTACCGCCTGCGGGACAGGGCGCATGCCGCAACGGTGCGCGCGCAGCTGGTGAAATATCAGAACAGTAATCGCATGGTGGCGATTATGGGAATGGTGGTCATGATGGCGGGCATGGCCGGGTTTGCCTGGGTCGGGTTGAGTCAGGGCGTGGAAAGTAATTTCGCGTTGCCTGCCGTCATGCTGGTGCCAATGTTGCTGCTCAGTGTGCCTCTGCTGCGGATGGTGCGGTTCCAGACAGCGTTGAAACAGCAGTTGGTGGCCACAGATTTGAAGATCAGTCCGCTGGCATTGCTTGATCTTCATGGCAAGAACAATCGCGCGCAGGAGCAGAACATCAAAAAGTTCGCGTTGCTGTTCGGTGGAGGCTTTCTTGTGCTGTCACTGATTATTTCCCTGACAGTGTCGCCCAAAATAATGGAGAAGCGGCGTCAGCAACAGGCTGAGGAAAAGCAGCGTGTGGATGCTCACGCATCCGCCACACCTTCCTCCAGCTCCTCCTTCTCCGCCTCCCGCACATGGCGAATCTCGATTTCATAGTGCAGTGTTTCGCCCGCCAGCGGGTGATTGCCATCCACCGTAATGAAATCGGCGTCCACTGCAATCACCTGCACCTGCAGCTCGCCTTCCTCTGACTGCGCCTGCAACGTATCGCCCACCGCAATCCCGCCATGGGCATCGAACAGCGTGCGCGGCAGCTGCTGCACCAGTTCCACATCGCGCAGGCCATACGCTGCTTCCGGCGCCAGTGTCACCGTAAAACAATCACCGCTGCTGCGCCCTTCCAGTCGCTGCTCCAATCCTGGCAGCAGATTGCGATGTCCGTGCAGATATAGCAGCGGCAGTCCACCGCGCGATGTATCCAGCCTGTCGCCGCGACTGTTGGTCAGCGTGTAGTGAAAGGCCACCACGCGGTCTTTCGCGATCAGCATGAAAATGACTCTCCCAAAAAGCAAACCGGCGATGACCGTTCAACACCGTCATCGCCGCGTGCTGACCAGCGCCGGTTAAACAGCGGCGATTTCGTAGGTCAGGCTGGAGAAGTGATCCGCGCAGTGGAAGGCGTGCGCCAGCACCCACTCTTCCGCCGACAGGTTGCCATAAGAGAAATGCGGGAACAGCACGCCGGTGAAATTATCAAAATCACTCAGCGCATTGCGCAGGCGCAGGAAGCCGTCTTCCAGCGGGCCGTCGTCCGGAATTTCCGGCGCTCCGGGGACTACGGCGCCCAGATCGTGACTCATGTAGCCCTGCGATTTGAAAACGTTGAACACGATTTTCGCCACGGCCTGCTTGGCGGAGGAATCCATCTGCGGATAGCCCGTCATCGAATATTCGCAGCTCTGCGCCAGATGATTCAGCACCTTGTACAGCGACCAGGGCTGCTGCATGGTCACCGGCAGATTGGCTTCAATCAGGTCCAGCTCGGCGCGCACGTCGTCAGTAGTCTTGAAGCGCAGCTTGCGGCCGGGCGAACTGCAGCCGCCCAGCAGCGGGCTGAAGCTTGCGGCGGCCGCAACGCCCAGTGACAGTTTCAGAAACGTTTTGCGCGACATGCCTTTGGCAGAAAGA
The DNA here is from genome assembly GCA_964491665.1 of uncultured Moraxellaceae bacterium. Classification (GTDB taxonomy): domain Bacteria; phylum Pseudomonadota; class Gammaproteobacteria; order Pseudomonadales; family Ketobacteraceae; genus Ch67. The sequence goes on along the minus strand of CAZBII010000032.1, from coordinate 6,267 downwards.
TTTTCGGTTGCGGAATTTGCAGAATCAGTCGGGTGCATAAATCAGAACCTTGCAGATTATTTTTATGATGGATTGTCTGTTGGCTGCGTGTTGCCCCCTTCAGGTGAAGGGGGCTTGCAGTGCTGAACATGAACGCGTTACTTGCGCACTTTCAGGTCGTACCACTCGTTCTCTTCATCCCAGGGGAAGAAGCCGTTTTCCACTTTTGCCAGCTGGGTGGACAGCTCCGGCATGTGACGGATCAGCACCTTGGTGAAGGTCACGTTATCGATCCAGTCCAGACCCTGCTGCGTGTAGATTTCCGGCCGGTAATCCTCGGTGAAGAAGCGGTCGGCCATCAGGCGGCGCGAGGCCATGGCAATGAAAATCTGGAACGAGGTTTCACCGAATCCGTAACCGGGCGGACGATAGCCTTCGGCGTAGGAACCGATCATCACGTCGATGGCTTCCACGTCGTTGTTGTAGATCTCGCGCAGTTTTTCGGTCACCGCCGTGTTGGGGGAAATTTCCGAGAAATCCTTGATGGCTTTCAGGCCGATCTGGCGGCGGAATTCGTTGTAGCGGGGAATGCCGCGTTCACGATCGCGCACGATATCCACGGCACCCAGATCCGTCAGCGCCACGCCCGGTTCGAGCGGGAAATTCTGCAGGAAGTTCGGGTAGTTGTTCAGCTCCAGCAGGCCCGGATGCGTGTGACCAAACGAATAGAACAGGTTGGTCATGCCGTACTGGTTCATCAGCGCAGTGGAGCCGGCAAAGGCGTGGCTCGGCGTGGAACTGGTGGCCAGCAGCGCGCCGTTGCTGTAGTTGCGCACTTCCAGATTGTCACGCAGCAGCGGATGCATGCGATACACCGCGGTGAATTCCTCGGTCAGGCTGAACGGCACACCTTCCAGCAGCGTCTTGCCGCCCATGATGCCGTCGGTGGCGGGATTGCCCAGACGCGGCACCCACAGCGGCAGCAGGCCGCGCCAGTTGGAGAACATGGCTTCGCGCAGGATATTGTTTTTCAGAATCGCCGGCGTCCAGTCCACGGTGTGGATCTTTGCCATTTCGGCAGAGTTGATCAGGCGTGCGGTCTGGAACAGGCGCTCGTCATCCCAGTTGGGATTGTTCTGTTTCAGCATGTCGGCAATGGCGTTGTGTTCCAGCACGAACAGCGTGTGCAGGATTTCCAGACCCACCCACCAGTTCTTGCTGAAGCCGGTCAGCGGCGTGCCGGTTTGCGCGTTGGTGGGCAGACGGCCGTTCACCACGATCATCTTGCCGTTCTGGAACGAGCGCAGCTGGTTCTGCTTGTCCTGGCTGCTGCCATAAATTTGCGAGCCATCCCACCAGGCGGTGTTTTCATTCAGGAACGTGGCGGGGCGACCGTCGGCGGGATTCTTGGTGGGATCGGCCGGCGTGCGTCCGATCGGCATGGTGCCGTCACCGCTGTTGTGGGAGTCATCGCCATCGACCGGCACGGCAATCGGATCGCTGTGATCGCGGTTGCCGTGTTCAAACCAGTCGTGAATCATGAACTGGATCCAGGCGGCCGCGAGATAGTTCAGGAACGGCACTTCGCGAATGCCGTCGGTGCGGGTGAGCAGTTCCTTGCTGACCGTGCGCGGATTCGGATTCAGCAGATTGCCGCTGTCCTGCCAGCTGTAGTCCGGCTGGATGTTGCGACCCATGCGCATGCCCGCCATGCCCATCGCCGGCAGATCCAGACTGTTGCAGCGGCCATCGGCACTGCGATAGATCAGATCGTTGGGGGCGCAGGTGACGGTGGGCCACTCGCCTTCGGCATAGGTATCGAACAGGTTGTTCTCGAACAGCTGGCAGCGGATGTTGGCCAGCGTTAATAAACCTATAACGGGGCCGAAGATCCACCATTTGGCGTATGCACTCATAATCGCTCCACTCGAATTTTTATAATTATTTGAATTGCGGACAGGTGCAGCCTGGAAGCCAGTCCTCAATCGGGCGCAGCATAGCGATTCTGGCGGATGCCATCGCCGTCCATAGGTAGGGGGCACGCAGATGCCGTTCGGCGTGCGGGCATAACAATTTGCTTGTGTGAAAAAAGATTTTCTGGTGTGCTGGTGCGTGGTTCGCTGTATCTGCTGCGTTTGCAGGGGAAAAACGCTGTTTTTCGGCAGAAGGAACGGGAAGGAAAAGGAAGTCGCGATAAAGGAAAATGAACGCGCATCCGTGAAGGGATGACTCTGTTGCGCGTCGCCATTAAAGCAAACGTATTAAACAAAAACCAGATGTTTTGCGTCATCGCATCCGGTTTTTTTCAACGCATCCTTTTGTCTATCCATAAAAATAAAAAGCATGAGCATGGATTCCAACAGACAGCAAAAGTTCACCGCGACCCGATTTCCGGACAGGCAGTCACTGTATCCACGCGTGATCACGTCCGTGCTGCGGCGGCCGCTGCTGGAAGCCGCAGGTCAGGGAAAGCATGTGCTGACGCTGGCTTGTGCCGCGCCGGGCAGTGGCAAGTCCATGTTTCTGCAGCAGCTGCGCACGGCGTTGCCGACAGGGCAGGCCACGCTGCTGCTGGATCTGCACCGCGAGCAACCGGCGCGCAATGGTCTGAAAATCCTCTGCGACACCCTGGCCGCCAGAACACCGGTGCCGCCGCATCATGCGGTGCTGGCAACGGACGGGGACGCCACACTGGTGTCGGCCATTACCTACCAGCTGCTGGCGGTCAGCGCACCGCTCAATATTCTGATTGACGGCCTGCAGGCCGGACGCGACGAGCGCCTGATCCGTCTGCTGCTGCAACTGGTGTTGTTGCGACCGGCGCAGGTACGCTGGTTTCTGGGCATTACCGGCAGCATCGATCTGGCGCTGGTGGGTTTGCTGCCGGCGGTAGACCGGCAGTTGATAACGGCGCAGGATCTGGCATTCACTGCCGCCGATGTGCACACGCTGTGCAGCGCCTATCCGGGTACGCCGGTCCAGGTCGAAGATCTGTTGCAGAGCAGTGGCGGCTGGCCGCTGCTGTTGCTGCACCGGCTGCAGCAGCAATCCTTTTCCAAACTCACACATTGTCTGCAGGACTGTGTGCCGGAGCTGGAGCAGCTGGCGCCGCTGGCGCTGCTGGAACAGTGGGATCTGCCGGCTGCCAGTGCAGTGCTGGGCATGACGGCCTCTGCAACCGAAGCCCGGATGCGCACGCTGCAGCAGCAGGGATTTGTCTGGCAGAGCCGCGCGGGACTGTATGTCTGGCACGAGGGACTGCGCCAGTTCCTGCTGCAGATGCTGCGCAGTGCCGGGACACGTCTGCCGGACATTTATCTGCGCGCCACATCCCGGCTGCAGGATTCACCAATGCCGCAGTGGGTGCAGCAGGAACTGCGCGCCGGTCCGCCGGCCTGGGCCCTGTTGCTGGCCGGGCGTCTGTGCCGGCGATGGCTGCAACTGCATGAGCCGTTGCCGATCCTGCAACTGCTGCAGCCGCTGGCGCTGGCAGACGTGACGGTCAATACCAATCTGGCGCTGTGTTATCTGTGGGCGCTGATCATGGAGCAGCGGCTGGAAGAAGCGTCGCGTCTGCTCGGGCGGTTGCAGATTCCGCAGCTGACACTGCAGCAGGATGTGGCATTACCGTTCCCCGCGTTGGACAACACCGTGCAGGTGCTGACGCTGCTCATCCACCAGTTCAGCGACAACACGCTTGGCAAGAGTGAGCGCGTCACCCAGCTGGCCGTGCATGCCGAACTGCCGGGCCTGCTGCAACCGCAACTGCTGAACCTGTACGCCAACATCCAGTATTCCTGCGGCCTGTTTGGCATTGCGCGCGAGGCTGCCCAGCGTGCCGCGCTGCTGGCCACGCAGCACGACAACGACACCCAGCACCAGATGGCGCGCAGCATGATGATGGTGTGCGATTTCATGCGCGGCCAGCTGGACAGCGCCGTTCGCCAGACCGAAATGGATGCGGTGGAACTGCAGCAGCGCATTGCCCAGCGTGCCGGCAATCCCGATCCGGCACTGCTCAACGCAGTGGCCATCAACGATTGCGCGCGCGCCTATCTGCATTACGAAACCGGCGACATCGTGGCAGCGGAGCAGGTACTGGCCGGCGCCATGACGCGCCTGCAGGCCAGTGGCATTGCCTTGCCGCTGGTCCTGGCCCGCGTGACCCGCGCCAAGATCCAGATCGGCAGCGGCCAGCACCGGGAAGCCGAAGTCATGCTGGCGCAGCTGGAGGAGCTGGCGGAACTGAAACGCAGCACGCGCCTGCAGGCACTGGTGTGTTATGAAAAAATGCGTCTGCGGTTTTATGCCGGCCAGCGCGCCGACGATCTGATTGCACACTATGGTCTGGCTGATCGCTGTGTGCAGGTGGAAACGCTCTTTCTGGATGAATATCAGGAAGAACACCTGTTCTGGCTGAAGAGCAAACTGATTGCCTTTCTGATGGATGCTGATTACGCGGCGGCGTCCGAACACGCGCTCAAGGGCATGATCAAGAGCCTGCATCTGGGCTGCTGCCGTCACCGTGTCACCTTCTGTCTGTTCAAGGCGCTCAGCGAATTCCGGCTCAACCGGCATGCCGATGCCTGTGCCAGCTATAACCGCGCGTTGCTGCTGTGCCAGCAGGCCGGCTATCGCCGCGTGCTGGTGGACGACTCTTTCGGTCTGGCCGATCTTTGGACACACATGCGGGAGCAGAATGAGTTTGATCCGGCGCTGGCTCCGGCGTTTCTCGAGGAAGTGCAGACAGCGATGGAATGGTGGCTGCCCGCCACGCTGCATCCGGCCCCGGTTGCCGACAATGCGCGACCGGCCGGCGAGCCGGTGCGCGATTACGGCCTCACCGAAAAGGAAGTGGAGATTCTGACATTGCTGGCGCAGGGATTGTGCAACAAGAAAATCGGCAGCCGTGCCAGCATTGCGCTGACGACCGTGAAGTGGCATCTGCAGAATATTTTCAGCAAGCTGGATGCACGCAACCGCACGGAAGCAGTGTTGAAGGCGCAGGAACTCAGCCTGCTCGGCGGGATTTACAGCCGCTGATCATTCACGGAAAAAAGCCGGTGCTGCGGAACAGCACCGGCCTGTTCAGATACGGGCGCAGAATGCGGATCAGGGTTTCTCGAAAGCAAAGGTGCCGCTCAGCGTGGAGCCATTGGGCATGGTGGCGCTGAGAGAACCTTTCAGCCATACGCTGGTATTTTCGCTGATGGTGAGCGTGCCTTTCTCGAATGCCACTTCCGTGCGTTTCAGTGGTGTTTTCAAACCGTCGCCCTGCAGGCGCAGCGTGGCTTCACCCAGTGCCGGCGAGCCGGACAGCTTGAAAGTGCCCACCTTCAGCGTGCCGATCACCGCCACATCCAGCAGCAGCGGCTTGCCGTTGTAGAGGGTGGTGGCCGAGAAATTGTCCTGGGTCAGCACGCCCAGTACCCGCGCTTCCGATGACAGCACGCACAGATCGGAAAAATTCAGCGTGCCCAGCTGCGGTGCCGACAGCTGCAGGCTGCCCATGTCGAATTTGGCGGCGGTGGCCATCTTGGTGGCCTTGGCTGCCCCCATGTCGCCGCTGGCTGTCATGGTGTCGTTGTTGACGATGGTCATGGTGCCGGTGGGCAGGCCTTCGATGGTGTTACCGGTTTTCTGCAGCTTGATCACGTCACGGTTGTCGCAGCCGGTCATGGTCAGTCCGCCCGCACTTTCCACCACGGTAAAACTGATATTGGAATCCGCCGTCAGATTGCTCTGCGCGGTTTTCACCTGCATGCGCCACAGGCCGGTGAGATCGGGACTGTTGGTGGTGGCGCGGCGGGTATCGCCACCGCCGCAGGCAGTTACAAGCAGGGTGGGCAGCAGCATGGCAGCAACGAATGTGTAACGCATCATAAGACGAATACCCTTGTCTGGTTTTCCGGTGTTGTTGTTATTGTCGTCAGGTGTCAGGCAGGCGATGGCAACGTTTGGATTCCGGCATTAAACCTGATTGGCGCAATATCAGCACCATACAAAGGTAGGGGGAGCATGGATTCGGGACGGGGGCGACGTCAGGTCGCCCCTACTACACGGCGGCGCGCTGCACCGGCCATCTGCAGTTCGCGCTGGTCGATCTCTTCGAGAATTTCATCCAGCACGCGGCCCACCAGCGTGGTATTGCGGATCATCGCGATTCTGGGCCACACACTGCGCTGGCCGGCCAGCACCAGCTTTTCGATTTCGCCGTCGCGGAAGAAGTGCATGATCTGGCGCAGGTGGAAATCCTCCATGTCCAGAATCATGTTGATGTCGCCGGTG
>CAZBII010000031.1:0-34349 GCA_964491665.1 uncultured Moraxellaceae bacterium | reverse complement strand
CACTGTGGTGTCCTTGCGGGCTTCCACCACTTCGTCCAGATAGCAGATGCCGCCTTCGCGCACGGCGCGGGTCAGCGGGCCGTCGCACCACACCGTATCGCCGTCCTGCAGCAGATGCCGTCCCACCAGATCCGTGGCGGTGAGATCGTCATGACAGGCCACGGTGTACAGCGGCAGTCCGAGTTTCACCGCCATGTGGCGCACGAAGCGGGTCTTGCCACAACCGGTGGGGCCTTTGATCAACACGGGCAACTGATGGCGGAAGGCGTGTTCGAATAGCGCAACTTCGTCGGAGTGGGGAGCGTAGAAGGGCAGGGTTTCCGGTACAAAAGAAGAATTCATGCGCAGTCACCTGAAGGTGAACGCCGCCCGGAGGCCGGGCGGCGGATGGAGGGTTAACGGGCAGCTTCAGCGGTGTTGCCGTTATCTCCTTTCACGAAGAACGCCGCGATGTAGCAGATCAGTCCGATGGCGAAGATCACGCCTGCTGCTTCACGGCACCAGTAGAACAGTGCCACCTGATCCTGCACCACCATGAACGGCATGGCATTGGGCTGGTAGCGTTGCAGCCACACCTGCAGTACGCCGGCGGCGGTCAGGAACAGGGTGATGAACACCATCGCCACCGACATCAGCCAGAAGCTCCACATTTCCAGTACCTGTGCCCGGTTGCTCATCGCCGCGCCGATACCGCGCAGCTTGGGCATGGCGTAGGAAATGATGGTCAGCACGATCATCGCATAGGCGCCGAAGAACGCCATGTGGCCGTGTGCCGCTGTCACCTGTGTACCGTGGGTGTAGTAGTTCACCGGTGCCAGCGTATGCATGAAGCCCCACACGCCTGCTCCCAGGAACGCCAGCACCGCAGTGCCCATCGCCCACAGCACCACCGCCTTGTTCGGATGCTGCTTGCGCCGCTTGTTGATCATGTTGAACGCGAAGATCGTCATCATGAAGAACGGAATCGGTTCCAGCGCCGAGAACACAGAGCCCAGCCACAGCCAGTAACCCGGTGTGCCGATCCAGAAATAGTGGTGACCCGTGCCGATGATGCCGGTAATCAGCGCTGCCGCGATGATCACATACAGCCACTTGTCGATGACTTCGCGATCCACGCCGGTAGTCTTGATCAGCACGAACGCCAGGATCGCGCCGAGAATCAGTTCCCACACACCTTCCACCCACAGATGCACCACCCACCACCAGAAGTACTTGTCCAGCACCAGGTTGTCCGGGTTGTAGAACGAGAACAGGAACATCACCGCCAGACCCACCAGGCCGGTCATCAGCACCACGTTGATCGCGGTCTTGCGGCCGGACAGCACCGTCATGCCCACGTTGAAAATGAAACCCAGCGCGACGATCACGATACCGATCTTGGTGATGGTGGGCTGCTCCAGAAATTCCCGTCCCATCGTCGGCAGCAGATCATTGCCGGTAATCTTCGCCAGCGTGGCATAGGGCACCGCCAGATAACCCACGATGGTCAGCGCGCCGGCCACCAGAAAAATCCAGAACAGCCCCAGCGCCAGTTTCGGGCTGTAGAGTTCACGTTCGGACTCCTCCGGCACCAGATAGTAGGCGGCGCCCATGAAACCAAACAGCAGCCACACGATCAGCAGGTTGGTGTGCACCATGCGCGCCACGTTGAACGGAATTTCCGGAAACAGGAAATCGCCCATCACGTACTGCAGGCCCATGATCAGGCCAAAGATTACCTGCCCCACAAACAGACCGATTGCCGCGATGAAATAAGGCTTGGCAACCGCCTGGGAACTGTAACGAAGTTGCGACTCACTCATGGTTGCTTCCCCTTAGCCGTTAATGTTCGGCGGCCAGTTGTTGGTATTGATTTCGCTGCTGTACTTGAGGAACTCCGCCACCGCGTCCAGTTCCTCCTCGGTCAGGTTGAACTGCGGCATGCTGCGACGCCCCGGAATGCCGTCCACCGGACGACTCTTGATGAAGCCCTTGATGGCCTCCTTCGAGCCGCCGAAACGCTGGTACACATTGCCCAGTTCCGGCGCGAAATAGGCGCCTTCCCCCAGCAGCGTGTGGCAGCCGATACAGTTGTTGCGCTCCCACACCGCCTTGCCCAGCGCAACCTGCTCCGTCAGTGCGGCGCGGTTGTCCCGCTTGGGAAGTTTCTGTGTGGTATCAAACGTCAGCCCGAGGAACACCAGCACGAAGAACAGGCTGCCCCCCAGGTAGATATTCCTCGCCATTGATTTGGTAAAGATTTCACTCATTGCCCCACCCTTGAATTGTCTGCCTTGTGGTGGGTTCAGTATTCCGGCGAACATACCCGACAAATTTGATCGGGATCATGAAAGCCTAAGGAACTTATGTACCTCTGTGGGGGTAGCCGGATGCCCCGGCAGGGGGATACGGGATCGCCAGGGACAGCGCGTGGACAGTCAGCCACCCGTCGGTTACAGTGACGCCCGCCGTGGAACCGTGAACCCGAGTGTTGAAGCCATGACTCCACTTGAAAAATACCAGCAGGATCTCAAGCGTCCCGATTTCAGCTACGACGCTGCCCAGGAGCAGGCCGTCCAGCATCTCGACCGCCTGTATCACGAACTCATCGACCGCTACGAGAACCGTCCGCGTTCTTTTCTGTCCCGCCTGACCGCGCCCAAATCGCAGCCACCGTGCCAGGGGCTTTATTTCTGGGGCGGTGTCGGCCGCGGCAAAACCTATCTGGTGGACACCTTCTTCGAATGCCTGCCGTTCCGGCGCAAGATGCGCATTCACTTCCACCGTTTCATGCAGCGCGTCCATCACGAACTGAAGGCGCTGCAGGGCGAGAAGAACCCGCTCGACATCGTGGCGAAGAAACTGGCCGATGAAACCCGCGTACTCTGCTTTGACGAGTTCTTTGTCACCGACATCACCGACGCCATGATTCTGGGCAGCCTGATGGAAAAGCTGTTCGGGCACGGGGTAACGCTGGTGGCCACCTCCAATATCGTCCCGGACCAGCTCTACAAGGACGGCCTGCAGCGCGCGCGCTTTCTGCCGGCCATTGCCCTGCTGAACAAATACACGCAGGTGGTGAATGTCGACAGCGGCATCGACTACCGGCTGCGGGCGCTGGAGCAGGCCGAGATTTACCACAGCCCCCTGGACGAAGCTGCGGAAACCTCATTGGCGCAGAGCTTTGCCTCGCTGGCGCCGGAGGTTGGCGAGCAGGATGTCGACATCGAAATCAATGAGCGACCGATCCATGCCCGGCGCGTCGCGGATGATGTGCTCTGGTGTGATTTTCGCGCCCTGTGCGACGGTCCCCGCAGCCAGAACGACTACATCGAACTGGCCCGGATTTATCATGCCGTGCTGGTCAGCGGCGTGCCGAAGATGGGCGCCGCGCAGGATGACATCGCCCGCCGCTTTATCAATCTGGTGGATGAGTTCTACGACCGCAACGTCAAGCTGATTATGTCCGGTGAAACAGGCATCGACGATCTTTACGCCGGCGGGCGGCTGGAGTTCGAATTCCAGCGCACCCGCAGCCGCCTGCTGGAAATGCAGAGCCGCGAGTATCTGGCGCGGCCGCATCGTCCCTGAAGGTCAGGGGGCGGGGGAGGGGTGCTGCACATGCACCTCTTCCAGTTCCTTCAATATGTCTTTGCTCAATGTCACTTCGCTGCTGCGCAGGTTGGTGTGCAGGTGCTCCATCGACGTGGCTCCGATGATGGTCGCGGTAGTAAAGGGCTGCATGCGGACAAATGCCAGTGCCATCTGGCAAGGATCCAGTCCATGCCGGCGGGCAATCGCCACATAACGCTCGGTCGCCTGATAGCACTGCGGGTTGGTGTAGCGGGCAAACTGCTTGAACAGGGTCAGGCGGGCGGTCTCAGGCCACTGGCCATTCAGGTACTTGCCGGACAGCATCCCGAATGCCAGGGGGGAATAGGCCAGCAGTCCCACGTCCTCCCGATGTGCCACTTCCGCCAGACCCACCTCAAAAGACCGGTTCAGCAGGCTGTACGGATTCTGGATCGAAGCGATCCGCGGCCAGCCCCGGCTTTCCGCGAGCTGCACAAATTTCATGACCCCCCATGGGGTTTCGTTCGACACCCCGATGTGGCGGATCTTGCCTGCCTTCACCAGATCATCCAGCACGGCAAGTGTGTCCTCGATGGGGGTGATCAACTCGTCGTCCCTGTGCCGGTAGCCCAGCCGCCCGAAGAAGTTGGTGTTCCGGTCCGGCCAGTGCAGCTGGTAAAGGTCGATATAGTCGGTCTGCAGGCGACGCAGGCTGCCGTTCAGCGCTTCTTCTATATTCTTGCGATCAAAGCGGGTCTGCGCACCGCGAATGTGGGGCAGCCAGGCGCCGGGGCCGCAGATCTTGGTGGCCAGGATGAATTTGTCCCGGGTGCCGCGGGCCTTGAACCAGTTGCCGATGATGGTTTCCGTTGCGCCGTAGGTCGGGGCCTGGGTTGGCACCGAATACATTTCCGCCGTATCCATGAAGTTGACCCCGTATTCCAGGGCAGCGTCCATTTGCAGAAAGGCTTCTTCCTGCGAGTTTTGCTGTCCCCAGGTCATGGTTCCCAGGCAGATTTCGGTGACGTTCAGGCCGGTGCGGCCCAGCGGATTCTTGCGCATGACAATGATTCTCCTGAGGAAATGAGCGTTGAGCGATGGCTCTGGATGGTAGCCTGCCTCTCGACGCGAGGCAAAGTCAGCAAAAACATCTGGTCATCAGGGCTGGTTCTGCTAGAATTCCGCCACCCCGTTACAGTCGTATCAAAAAATTAGCCATTGATTGGCGTAAGTGTCCGTCAGATCAGTGCGATGCGCCTTTCTGTCTCTGAAATTGCTTGTCAAGCAGAGATGGGTTGGGTAGTATTCGCCCTCTTTAAAATTGACGGGCAGACCTCGGATTAGAGTGTTCTAGGGCAGATTCAATGAAAACGATTAGCGCAAAGCCAGAATCGGTAGAACGTGACTGGTACGTTGTCGATGCAACCGACAAGACTTTGGGTCGTCTGGCTACCGAAATCGCCAGACGCCTGCGTGGCAAGCACAAGCCGATCTATACTCCTCACGTTGATACCGGCGACTACATCGTTGTGGTCAACGCGGACAAGGTGAAGGTGACCGGCAGCAAGGCCACCGACAAGATTTACTACCACCACACTGAATTCCCGGGTGGTATCAAGGAAATCAGCTTCGAAAAGCTGATGATCAAGAAGCCCCAGCAAGCCATTGAAACTGCGGTAAAGGGTATGATGCCCCGCAATCCGCTGGGTCGTGCCATGCTGCGCAAGCTCAAAATCTATGCGGGCGCCGAGCATCCACATGCGGCTCAGCAACCCAAAGAATTGGCTCTGTAAGAGATAACGGAAGGCAGAATCGTGGAAACCAATTACGGTACAGGCCGTCGTAAAACAGCAACTGCCCGTGTGTTCCTGAAGCCCGGCACAGGCAATATCTCCATCAATGGTCGCGCGCTGGACAACTACTTTGGTCGTGAAACCGCGCGCATGGTGGTTCGTCAGCCGCTGGAGCTGGTTCAGGCTCTTGATAAGTTTGACGTGTACGTCACTGTTGCCGGCGGCGGTGGTAGTGGTCAGGCTGGCGCCATTCGTCATGGCATTACCCGTGCCCTGATGGATCATGATGAAACCCTGCGTTCCACTCTGCGCAAAGCCGGTTTCGTGACTCGCGACTCTCGTGAAGTTGAGCGGAAGAAAGTGGGTCTGCGCAAGGCGCGCAAGCGTCCGCAATACTCCAAGCGTTAATCTTAATACGCTTGTTTTTGCAGCAATACAGAACGCCCGAGCAGTAACTGCTCGGGCGTTTTTGCATTTTCTTCCCGCCCTGTGCGCGCTAAAGCTTTCCTTGTAACTCCCCTGTAATTTCATTACTATTTGCGGCGTTTCAAAATGTGGGTATGGGGTTGCTGCGCCTCAAAAAAGGGTGTCCCGGCCTCTAATTCTGATGGGGAGAGAAACTGAATGAGTTCTGACGGCGTGAATGAGGGGCGGCGACGTTTCCTGATTGGAGCCACCTCCGCAGTGGGTGCTGTTGGCGCTGGTTTTGCGGCCGTGCCTTTTGTGCAGTCATGGCAACCCAGTGCAAAGGCCAAGACGGCGGGCGCTCCTGTTGTAGCGGATATAAGCAAGCTTGAAGTAGGCCAGCGCATGATAGTCGAATGGCGCGGCAAACCGGTTTGGATCCTGCGTCGCTCCCCGGAAGCGATGGGTAGCCTCAAGAAAGTGGAATCAAACCTGCGCGATCCAGTGTCTGCTGAAAGCAAGCAGCCGGAATATGCGAAGAACGAAGCGCGCTCTCGCCAGGATCGCAGTGAAATTCTGGTGTTGACCGGAATCTGTACTCATCTTGGTTGTTCGCCTCTCTATCGTCCAGAAGTGGCCCCTGCCGATCTTGGCGCTGACTGGGTTGGTGGTTTTTTCTGCCCTTGCCATGGTTCCAAATTCGATCTGGCCGGTCGGGTATTCAAGTCGGTGCCTGCGCCGTTGAATCTGGAAGTTCCTCCTTATTACTTCATGAGTGAAACGCTGATCAAAATCGGCGAAGACGCGGGGGCTGCCTGATGAATATGTTTCAAAGTCTGATGGGATGGGTGGATGCCCGTTTCCCGGCGACCAAGATGTTCGAAGATCATATGAGCAAATACTATGCTCCCAAGAACTTCAACTTCTGGTACTTCTTCGGCTCGCTTGCAATGCTGGTGCTGGTCAATCAGCTGCTCACCGGCATCTGGCTGACCATGATGTACAACCCTACCGGCGAAGGCGCTTTTGCATCGGTTGAGCTCAACATGATGCGGGACGTCGATTATGGCTGGTTGCTGCGCTATCTCCATTCCACCGGGGCTTCGGCGTTCTTTGCTGTCGTTTATCTCCATATGTTCCGCGGCATGATGTACGGTTCCTACCGTGCCCCTCGTGAGCTCGTGTGGATCTTTGGCATGCTGATTTATCTGGCGCTGATGGCGGAAGGCTTCATGGGCTATTTGCTGCCGTGGGGGCAGATGTCCTACTGGGGTGCCCAGGTAATCATTTCACTTTTCGGCGCCATTCCCTACGTGGGTGATGCTCTCATGGAGTGGATTCGCGGTGACTACCTGTTGTCCGGCATTACGCTGAACCGCTTCTTTGCGCTGCACGTTGTGGCGCTGCCGATTGTGCTGCTGGCGCTGGTTGTGATGCATATTATTGCGCTGCACGAAGTGGGCTCCAACAACCCCGACGGTATTGAAATCAAGAAGCTCAAGGATGAAAACGGCGTACCGCTGGACGGCATTCCGTTCCACCCTTATTACAGCGTGCATGACATTGTTGGTGTGGTGGTGTTCCTGGCGGTATTCCTGACCATCGTCTTCTTCTTCCCGGATGGTGGCGGTTATTTCCTGGAAAAGCCCAACTTCGAGCCGGCTAACCCGCTGAAGACACCTGCCCACATTGCACCGGTATGGTACTTCACTCCGTTCTACGCCATTTTGCGCGCCATTCCTGACAAGCTGTTCGGGGTGATTGCGATGGGGGCTGCAATTGCGGTCCTGTTTGTCCTGCCCTGGCTGGACCGTAGTCCGGTGAAGTCCATCCGCTACAAGGGCGTGATCAGCAAGGTCATGCTGATGCTGTTCGCTGTTGCGTTTGTGATTCTGGGTGTGTGCGGCGTGAAGCAGCCTGACCTGCATGTCGAGTTTGTGCCCTTCGAAATTACCTACCGTGCCATGGGTCAGCTGTGCACAGCGTTCTATTTTGGCTACTTCATCCTGATGCCATTCTGGACCACCATGGAAACCTGCAAGCCGGTACCTGCCCGCGTAAGGATGGGACACTAATGAAAAAGTTACTTTCAGCTTTGGTAATGTTGTGCCTGCCCGCATTTGCAGTTGCGTCGGGTGGTGCAGAAGTTGAGCTGACACCGGCTCCGATCAACCTGGATGACAAGGTGTCCCTGCAGCGTGGAGCGCAACTCTTCGTTAACAACTGTCTGGGTTGTCACTCTGCCCAGTACATGCGTTACGAGCGCGTGGCGGAAGACCTCGAGATCCCGCTCGATATCATGAAGAAGAATATGCTCTTCACCTCCGAGCGTATCGGCGACACTATGCAGTCAGCTATTCCGGCTGACCTGGCGAAGAAGTGGTTTGGCGTTGTGCCGCCGGATCTGACTCTGGAAGCGCGCCTGCGTGGAGCGGATTGGGTTTATTCCTATCTGACCGGTTTCTACGCCGATGCCAAGCGGCCGTGGAAAGTGAATAACCACGTTTTCCCGGATGTCGGCATGCCGCACGTTCTGTCCAATATGGAAAAATCCCTGGGCGAAAAGGCCTTCAAGGAAGCCATGGCGGATCTGACAAATTACATGGTGTACATGGCTGAGCCGGTGCGCGCAGACCGCGAGCGTATCGGGGTGTGGGTGTTGCTGTTCCTGGCAGTGTTCTTTGTCCCGGTCTATTTCCTGAATCGGGAATACTGGAAAGATGTACACTGATTGATCTCTGGATCAGCCTTGAATAAAAGGGTGGTAGCTTCCGCCCTTTTATTCTTTTGAGGAACAGCAAAGTTCAGCACTGGACCTGCCTCCAGTGGTTCGGACAACAGATATTTTTTTGTTAGTGGAGTGAGATATTCATGGGTGTCATCGCCAAGCGTTCGTCAATGACGTTTTTCTCGGATGGAAACGACCACTACAGCCATCGCGTGCGTATCGTGCTGGCAGAGAAAGGCGTGGCGGTGGATGTTCTGGATATCGATCCGTCCGACAAGCCGGAAGATCTGGCGACTCTCAATCCGTACAATGAGCTGCCAACACTGGTTGACCGTGAGCTCACCCTGTACGAACCCAACATCATGATGGAATATCTGGACGAGCGTTTTCCCCATCCGCCGCTTCTGCCGGTATATCCGGTTGAGCGCGCGCGCAGCCGTCTGCTTATGCATCGTATTCACCGCGACTGGTGTGGCAATGTGGATGCGCTGATGGCGGGCAAGGAAAAGGAAGCGGTTCTGAACAAGATGCGCAAGGAGCTGACTGAAAGCCTGGTGGCCATTGATGGCATCTTTGCTGAAAAGCCGTACTTCATGAGCGATGACTTCACGCTGGTGGATTGCTGTGTTGCTGCCATTCTGTGGCGTCTTCCGGTGATGGGTATCGAGCTGCAGAAATCCAAGTGTGGCAACCTGATCGCCTATTCCGAGCGCCTGTTCCGGCGCGATTCATTCCAGGCGAGCCTGTCGGATTCCGAGCGGGAAATGCGCCTGTAACGGGCGCTATTTTCGCCGGGGCTTGCGGGGAAGGAATTGCTGATGACGCAGGTGATGACACCGAGCCGGCCCTATTTTGTCAGGGCAGTCTATGAATGGATTCTGGATAACAATCTGACGCCCTATTTGCTGGTCAATGCCAGCTATCCCGGTGCGCAGGTGCCGGTTGAATATATCAAGGACGGCCGGATTATCCTGAATCTTGCTCCGTCTGCTATCCGCAACCTGCATATGGCCAACGACCGGGTTGAATTTTCGGCCCGGTTTGGCGGGCAGGCACGCAATCTTCATGTCCCGATGGGCTCCATCCTTGCGATTTATGCCAAGGAAAACGGCAAAGGCATGTTCTTCGACGAGAGTGAAATGCCGCCGCCTCCGGAGACCGATGGTCCTGCTGACAGTGAAACTCCCCGCCCCAAACCGGCGGGCAAGCCTTCCCTGAAAGTCATCAAATAGTTTTTCAGCGACAATCGTTGCGCATGAAACTTCTGCGGTTTTCCGCTGGAGTGTCGTGTGCCGTTTTCTTCAGATATCCGAACCGAAAATCTGCCGGTCGATCAGGTCGCACAGGGTGTGGATGATCAGCAGGTGATTTTCCTGGATGCGGGCGGGAGATGGCGAGGGAACGCGGATTTCAATGTCTTCCTGCGTGAGCAGGCGGGTGACGTCGCCACCGTCGCGACCGGTCATGGCGATGACCATCATGCCGCGATCATGGGCAGCCTGCACGGCCTGCACGATGTTGGCGGATGTGCCGCTGGTGGTGATGGCGAGCAGGATGTCGCTGCTCTGCCCCAGTGCGCGAATCTGTTTCGAGAAGACTTCGTTGTAGCTGTAATCGTTGGCGATGGCGGTGATGGTGGTGCTGTCGGCCGTTAGCGTGATGGCGGGCAGGGCGGGACGTTCGCGTTCGAAACGGTTCAGCATGCGCGACACGAAATGCTGTGCAGCAAATGCCGAGCCGCCGTTGCCGCAGGTGAGAATCTTGCCGTCGCTCAGCATGCAGTGAACCATGTTTTCGCCAGCGCTGGCGATACTGGCGGGCAATTCATCGCGGCATTTCTGCGCTATGTCGATGTGGGCATCAAACAGTTCGATGATGCGCTGTTCCAGTTCCATGCGTCTGTTCCTGCCGGCAGTCTGAGCGGTGGCGGTATTCTACTACAACATGACTGGCTGGCTAGCCGTTGCTCATGATCGTCTGTGCTCAGTTGCCAAATGCATTGGGAATCCAGTCAATGTGCGGTGAATCGTTGAGGTTGCCGCTGATGCCAACGACATCGAAACGGCAGGGCGGCCAGCGGTTGCCGCAGTGTTGCTGCAGGAAAAAGTGCGCCGTGCGAATTAGTTTGCGCTGTTTGGCACGCGTGACGGTTTCCACTGCGGAGCCCAGGCTGCTGTCGCTGCGATAGCGGACTTCCACGAACACCAGGCACTCCCGATCCTGCATGATCAGATCGATTTCGCCGGTCTTGCACTGGAAGTTGCTGCTGTGAAATTCAAAACCCTTCCGCTGCAGGAACTGTCTCGCCAGTGCTTCCGCCTGATTCCCCGCCTGCTTCTTCGCTGTGAGTGGCGCCGGTGTTTTCATCCTGTTCCATTACGTCCGTGTCAACAATCGTGGGAAGTGGCTGCGGCATGCCGTCGCTGATCATCGCCCAGGTCAGCCCGCGCTGAATGCGATTGTGTTCGCCGATGTTCAGATTGCCAGTGGCGCCAAACAGACCGGTGCTGGAGGTGTGTGCAAGCATGTGCAGGCGCGCCTGCAGACGGTAGGCATCGGCGCCCAGCGCGTTCAGGCGGAAGTAGCGCGGATTTGCGTTGGGCCAGGCCGCCAGCATTGAGCGCTTGAGTTTGTCCGGCTGCTCCAGCATCCAGGGAATGTCGCAGAAGATGATGCCGTCCAGATCGCGATCCTTGGCGGGCGAGGGTTCGCCGGAATAGATCTGCGAGCCCGAATACACCGGCAGGTCATTTGCGTAGTAGAAGTTCAGCAGCGGTTTGATCAGGCGCGCCTGTTCCGGGCTGGCAACCAGATAGATAAAGTCGATGTCCTGGCGCCGGTGTGGTTCGAAGGCGGCGTCCTTGCCCAGCACGCGTTTCAGTTCGCGGTTGCGCGCTTCGCTCTGGTCAACCTGCAGCAGCGTTTTGATGGTTGTGGCCAATGCCTGCGGTGATGATTCGAAACGCGAGCTGGCCTTGATCTCGCCGCCCTGGGCTTGCCAGGCTTCTGAGAAGGCGGCAGAGGCGCGCTCTCCCCATGGACTGGACTGGAACAGGACCGCCGCGCGCATGAGATTGCTGGCGCGGGCGTGGCTGGCAATCTCGCGGGCATCATCTTCCGGCGACAGGCCAAACTGGTACAGGTTGGCGGGTGCATCGAGCGTGCTGTCATCCGTATTCAGTGCAATCGTCGGCACCGGCAGCGTGCCCTTATTCAGGGCCAGCTGGTGTACGTTTTCCTTCTGCAGCGGCCCCACCACGATGTCGGCGCCATCGGCCACAGCCTTGCGATACACATTCATGAAATTGCGGATGTCGGTGGAGTCGTACACGCGCACCGTTGGCGCGGGCTTGTCGTCACCCAGTCGGGCGGCCGCCGCATAATGCGCTGTCATGAAACCGTTCTGGATCGCAATGGCCGACTGGCGGAACTTGCCTTGCAGGGGGAGCAGTAGCGCGATGTTCGATGGCTTCTTGTCGCTCATTTCCGTGAGCAGACGCAGGCTGTCTGGCAGCTGCTTCGCCGCAGGATGGCTGGCGAATTTCTGCTGCCACTTGCGCAGATCCTTCAGCTGCTGGTCGATGTTGTCCTGCTGTCCTTTGTAAATCCAGGCCAGTTCCAGCCAGCCCTGGATTTCGGGAATGGCCGCGGTTTTGGCCAATTGCTCCAAGTTTTCTGCCGGAACGTTGATCAGGTCGGTCCAGATCTGCTGGTGATTGGTATTGAATGCGTCCGGATTGGCCAGCATGGGCGAAACAAAGATGCGTTCGCGGGCCGCCGCCAGATAGTTCTGCTGGGCTTCCCATGCCTGTGCGCGCAGCAGGCTGATGCGGTTGAGGCGTTCGGCGTCCAGCGAAATGGAGGCGGTGACCAGACCGCGCTCGTCGGTGGTCAGCAGTTCGGTGGCGCGGGCATATTTTTCCTGGATCATCGCCAGCCGGGCCAAGGCAATGACATGGTCGGCCTTGACGCTCGCCGGCAGCATGGAGGAATCCAGCGGCACCAGAATCCTGGCGGCTTCAGACAGCTTGTTCTGCTCCAGCAGCTGGTTGGCGGCCTCGATCAGCGTCTTCTCCGCCTGCGGACTCGACATGCCTTCGGCGCGCTCGATCATCTTCTGGATGCCGCTCAGCTGGTCGGCCGGTCGGGCGTCGCTGACAACGCCGGGCTCACGACCCGGTGACGAGCAGGCGGCCAGTCCCAGCGCCAGAGACAGACAGGCAAGTGTGATAAGCTTCCGCGGCATTTCAGGCATATTCATCCGGCTTCAGGTCAGTGCATTCATGGCGAGTGGAACTCTTTATATTGTCGCAACACCTATCGGGAATCTCAACGACATTACGTTGCGGGCGCTGGAGGTGTTGAAGCAGGTGGACCTGATTGCCGCCGAAGATACTCGCCACAGCCGGAAACTGCTGGACGCCTATGGCATTGCGACCCGGCTGACATCGGTGCACGACCATAACGAAGCAGACCGGGCCGGTTATCTGGTAGATCTGCTGCGCAAGGGGCAGTCGGTGGCGCTGATATCCGACGCGGGCACGCCGCTGATCAGTGATCCCGGTTACCGGCTGGTGAAGGCGGTGCGGGATGCGGGCGAGTCGGTGGTGACGATTCCGGGTGCCTGTGCGGCTATCGCAGCGCTGTCCATCGCCGGTTTGCCCACAGACCGCTTCCTCTTTGCTGGCTTTCTCTCTGCCAAACAGCAGGCACGGCGCACGGCGCTGGAGGCGTTGCTGCGCGAATCCGCCACGCTGGTGTTCTACGAATCACCCAAGCGCATTCTGGAGATGGTGCAGGATATTGCGTTGGTGTTGGGTGAGCAGCGTCAGATGGCAGTAGCAAAGGAATTAACCAAGGCGTTTGAAACCGTTTTTGCGGGCACGGTTGCCGAGGTGCTGGACTGGCTGCAGGCCGATGATAATCACCAACGCGGCGAATTCGTGGTGCTGGTGGAAGGCTTTGTCGCAGACGAATCCGATACTGCGATTGATCCCAAAACCCTGCGGGCGCTGACCCTGGCGGCAGAGCAAATGCCGCTGAAAAAGGCCTGCGCGCTGGTGTCGGAACTGACCGGGATTCCCAAGAATCGGCTCTACGATGTGGCCTTGCAACAAATCAAAACTTGAATCCTTAGGCAATTAGCTATATTTTGCACCGGAAGTCAGCCAGACAGTCGCTCTTCACTTCGGTGGAGGGAGGAAAGTCCGGGCTCCACAGGGCAAGGTGCCAGGTAACGCCTGGGCGGCGCGAGCCGACGGAAAGTGCAACAGAAAGTATACCGCCTAAGCCCGCAAGGGCCGGTAAGGGTGAAATGGTGCGGTAAGAGCGCACCGCATGACTGGTAACAGTTCATGGCGATGGAAAACCCCACCTGGAGCAAGACCAAATAGGAATCCATTGGCGTGGCCCGCGCTGGATTCGGGTAGGTTGCTAGAGGCGCGTGGTGACATGCGTCCCAGAGGAATGACTGTCCACGACAGAACCCGGCTTATAGGCTGACTTTATTTTCCCCTTCTTATTCCGGTTTTAATAACCGTCACCTCCTTATCAAATCATTCATATCGCAAAATAATCTTCCAAGCTAGAACCCGCTTTAAGAGCCTTTTCTATCTCGCTGAATTCGCTTGATTTTTTTCTGCCAATTTTTCGTCCTTTTTGCCTCGTTGTGCGCGTAAGTTATTGTTTTTGCGTAGCAAATTGCCATTTTTCGCCCCCGTTTTTCCTTGACGCCCGATTTTGCAGTCCCTATAGTGTCACAAAGTGGAGCAAAGTGGGTTTTGGTGGGAAAAAAGGGTTTCAGATAGCCTTTGGGTGGGAAAAAGGGAAGCGCGGTGTTTCGAGGTCCGAACATTCTAAATCTGGACGCGAAAGGGCGGTTGGTTCTACCAACCCGCTACCGGGACGCTTTGCTCGAAAAATGCGGTGGCCAGCTGGTTGCCACCATCGACACAGAAGAGCGCTGCCTGCAGCTGTATCCCATGCCGGAATGGCTCGAAATCGAGCGCAAGATCAACGCCCTCCCTTCCTTCAACAAGGCCGCCCGCCGGGTGCAGCGTCTGCTGGTTGGGCATGCAACCGAAGTGGAAATGGATAGTGCCGGCCGCTTTGTGATTCCGCCGGTGCTGCGCACCTATGCCGAGCTGGACAAGAAAATCATGCTGCTGGGGCAGGGCCATCGTTTCGAGATCTGGTCGGAAGAGTTGTGGAATCAGAAGCGCGATGCCTGGCTGGCAGAAGACAATGAAGGCGAGGACGGCTTGCCTGACCAGATGATGTCGCTGGTGCTGTGATGACCGGGGCGGCATTTTCTCATGAAACCGTTTTGTTGCAAGAGGCGGTGGACGCGATGGTGACCGACAAAAAGGGCATCTACATTGACGGTACTTTCGGACGGGGTGGTCATGCCCGCCTGGCGCTGTCGCTTCTTGATTCCTCTGCCATCCTGCTGGCGTTCGACAAGGACCCGCAAGCCATCGCTACTGCCGATTCCCTGGCAGCCACTGATTCCCGTCTGCAACCCGTACATGATTCCTTTGCTGCGCTGGCGCAGGCCGTCGATGCCCGCGGCTGGCGTGGCAAGGTGCAGGGCATTCTGCTGGATCTGGGTGTGTCCTCGCCGCAGCTGGATGATCCCGAGCGCGGGTTTTCCTTTATGAATGATGGTCCGCTGGACATGCGGATGAATAACCGGTCGGGCCCATCGGCGGCAGACTGGCTGAATTCCGCCTCGGCTGAAGAAATTACCGAAGTGCTGCGCGAATACGGCGAGGAGCGGTTTGCGAAACGAATCGCGCAGGCGATTGTGGAGCGTCGCGCTGTGGAGCCGCTGATGCGCACCCGCCAGCTGGCGGCCTGGATCGAGCAGGCCAGTCCTTTCCGCGAAAAACACAAACATCCCGCCACCCGTTCCTTTCAGGCCATCCGCATTTTTATCAATCGTGAGCTGGATGATCTGGAATCCGTGCTGCAGCAGGCGGTGGATGTGCTGGCGCCCGGCGGCCGTCTGGTGGTGATCAGCTTCCACTCGCTGGAGGACCGCATCGTCAAGCAGTTCATCCAGCGCAAGGAAAAAGGTGAGCCGTTGCCCCGGCATCTGCCGGTGCGTCACGACGCGGTAAAGCGTGAGTTGCGCAGTGTGGCCAAGCAGGTGCGGGCGTCCGACGAGGAAGTCAGCCGCAATCCACGTTCCCGCAGCGCGATCATGCGCGTGGCCGAGAGGGTGTGACATGACGCCGATGCGCAAGCAGTGGCTGCTGGTGATTGTGGCGACGACAGTGGTGGTGGTGTCGGGGCTGGGCGTGGTGTTTTCCAGTTTTGAAGCCCGCCGGCTGGTGGCGCAGCATCAGCAGTTGCTGAGTGCAAAAAATGATATGCAGGTGGAGTGGGGCCAGCTGTTGCTGGAGCAGAGTACCTGGGGTTCTTACAACCGTGTGGAACAGCTTGCAGGCGACAAGTTGCAGATGCGCGTGCCGTCGCCCAGCGAGATCGTGATGGTGGAGCCATGAGTACCAAAAAGGAATCCGCGAATTACACATGGCGTTATCTGCTGGTGCTTGGTCTGCTGGCTGTGGTGGCGGCGACAGTCATTGGCCGCCTGTTGTACCTGCAGGTGGAGTCGCAGGCGTTCCTGCAGGATCAGGGTGATCGTCGAGTCCTGCGTGCTGAAACCATTCCGGCCTACCGCGGCATTATCCAGGATCGCAATGGGGAACCGCTGGCGGTGAGTACTCCCGTGATTTCGCTGTGGGCCAATCCGCGCGAGCTCGTTACCCAGCAGCATGCCTGGAGCGCGCTGGCGAAGAAACTCGGCACCAATGAAACGCGTTTGCGGGACCGCATTCTGCGCAATCAGGAAAAGCAGTTCATTTATCTGCAGCGTCATATGAATCCGGCGAAGGCGAATGAAATCCTGCAGCTGGATATCGCCGGTGTTTACGGTCTTGAAGAGCGGCGCCGCTATTATCCGGCCAGCGAAGTGGCAGCGCATGTGGTGGGTTTCACCAATATCGACGACAGCGGCCAGGAAGGCATGGAGCTGGCGTATCAGGAAATGCTGCAGGGCGTCGACGGCAAGAAGCGCGTGGTGAAGGATCTGAAGCGTCGCACGATCAAGGATGTTGGGCTGATCAAGAACGCTGTGCCGGGCAAGGATGTAACACTCAGCATCGATTTGCGGGCGCAGTATCTGGCGTATCGTGAACTGCTGTCTGCCGTGAATGAATATCAGGCTGTATCCGGCATGGCAGTGGCGCTGGACATCAAGACTGGTGAGGTGCTGGCCATGGTGAACCAGCCGTCCTACAACCCGAACAACCGGTCTGTGCGGGATGTCTCCAGTCTGCGTAATCGTGCGCTGACCGATGTGTTTGAGCCTGGCTCCACTGTAAAGCCCTTCACGATTGCTGCAGGGCTGGAAAGTGGCAAGTGGGATTCTTCCAGTCTGATCGATACAGCGCCCGGTTACATGCGCGTGGGCACGAAAACCATTCGCGATCTGCACAATTACGGTGTCATTGATCTGACGACGCTGATCGCAAAGTCCAGCAACGTGGGTGCAAGCAAGGTTGCATTGTCACTGGAGGCGGATGCAGTGGCAGACATGTTCCGGCGGCTGGGGCTGGGACAGGCAACAGGGACCGGCTTTCCGGGCGAAAGTGTGGGTGTGTTGCCGGTGCGTCAGCGCTGGCGTCCGATCGAGATTGCGACGCTCTCTTATGGTTACGGCCTGTCAGTGACTGCGGTGCAGCTGGCCCAGGCCTATGCCGTCATTGGCGGTGGCGGCATCAAGCGTCCGGTGTCGCTGCTGAAAGTGGAAGGTGAAGTCCCGGGCGAGCGCGTGCTGGAAGAAAAATATGCGCGGGAAGTGGTGCGCATGATGGAAGAGACCACCAGCGATCGCGGTACCGCCAAAAAGGCCAATGTGCCCGGTTATCGCATTGCGGGCAAAACCGGCACGGTGCACAAGGCGTCTGCCGGCGGCTATGAGGCGCATCAGTATCTTGGTCTGTTTGCCGGCGTCGCGCCAGCTGACGATCCGCGCATTGCGATGGTGGTGATCATCGACAATCCGCAGGGTGACGATTATTACGGTGGTCTGGTGGCTGCGCCGGTGTTCTCGCGCATCATGGCCGGACTGCTGCGGGTGAAAAACATTCCTCCGACCAAGACGGTGGAAAATTTTGTCGATCTGGCAAAAAAGGATGCGCCCGAAACATGACAGCCGGTTCCGGAATCGTGCGCATGCTGGAAGAGTTTGTGCCGGTTTCTCTGCACGCAGACAACGATCGCAATACTGGATGGAGCACAGCGCGGGTGAGCGGACTTGCGGTGGACAGTCGAAAGATAAAGTCAGGGGATTGCTTCATTGCTTACCCCGGCCATTTTTCCGATGGCCGTCGCTTTATTGCTGCCGCGATTGAAAAGGGCGCGAGCGCCGTGCTGGCAGAGGCTGATGGATTGCAGTGGTCTGGCAGCGCGTCGGTTCCGGTGATTGCGGTGCGCGGTTTGCAGCAGCAACTGGGTGCGATCGCAGCTTCCTTTTATGGCAATCCTTCGCAACACGTCAGGCTGGTGGCGATTACCGGCACCAACGGCAAAACCACGGTATCGCAGTTGATGGCGCACGCGCTGCAGCAGCTGGATATTGTCAGCGGTGTGCTGGGAACGTTGGGTAATGGTCTGGTTGGCCAGCTGGCGCCTACACAAAATACCACGCCGGACATCATCGAGATCAATCGCCTGCTGCATGAGATGCGTGAGCAGAAAGCGCAAGTGGTGGCGATGGAGGCCTCTTCGCACGGACTGGTGCAGGGTCGGCTGGATGGCCTGACGCTGCGCACGGGTATCATTACCAATCTGAGCCGGGATCATCTGGATTATCACGGTTCAATGGAAGCTTACCGCGACGCGAAAGCGCTGCTGGCAAAAAATCTCTCGCTGCAGTTCCTGATCCTGAATGCGGATGATGCGCAGGTGATGAGTATGGCGGCGCACGCGCATCCGGCGGCGCAGATCATCACGTTTTCGCTGCAGGCTGACAGTGATGCCTCCGTTGCTCCGGTTGAGCTGGAATTTCATTCCTGCGGCATGCGGATGAAGGTGCGGTCAAGGGTCGGTGGTGTCAGTGAGCAGGCTGTGCTGGAAAGTCCGCTGGTGGGTGAGTTCAATGCCTCGAATCTGCTGGCGGCGCTGGCAGGTTTGCTGACACTGGATATTGCGCTGGCCGACGCTTGTCGTGCGCTGGGCTGCGTGCCGCCGGTTCCAGGGCGCGTGCAGATGGTGAATCCGGAAAAAGCAGCGGACGAGCCAGCGGTGGTG
The DNA here is from genome assembly GCA_964491665.1 of uncultured Moraxellaceae bacterium. GTDB lineage: Bacteria > Pseudomonadota > Gammaproteobacteria > Pseudomonadales > Ketobacteraceae > Ch67. The sequence continues at coordinate 15,551 of CAZBII010000031.1, read as the reverse complement.
GTGGATTTTGCCCACACGCCGGACGCGCTGGAAAAAGTGCTGGCTTCGCTGTCCCGTCATTGCAGCGGCAAGCTCTGGTGTGTGTTTGGCTGCGGCGGTGATCGTGATGCCGGCAAGCGCCCGCTGATGGGTGCAGTTGTGGCGCGGGATGCAGACGAGATGATCGTCACTGCTGACAATCCGCGCAGTGAAACCGTGTCCAGAATCATTGTCGATATTGTGAAAGGTATTCCCCAGGGACACGCCTTCCAGATTATCGAAGACCGGATGCAGGCAGTGGAATATGCAGTTCTGAATGCGGCTGGCGAGGATCTGATCCTGCTGGCGGGTAAGGGACACGAGGAATATCAGGAAGTGCAGGGCGTTAAAAATGCCTATTCCGACATGGATGCAGCGCAACGGGCGCTGCGCAAGCGGCAACAGTCCGGCAGGCGGGTGGACGCATGAAGCTGAAGCAGCTGGCAGACAGCATCAACGGACAACTGATTGGTGATGACGCTGATTTTTTGAGTGTGTCGACTGATACGCGCACGCTGCAGCCGGGCGATCTGTTTGTGGCGTTGCAGGGGCCGAATTTCGATGGCCATGCCTATCTGGAGCAGGCGTTTGCGAAAGGCGCTGTGGCGGCGCTGGTGAATCGTGCGGGCAATGTTGCGCACTCGCAGGTGGTGGTGGCGGATACCCTGCGTGGTCTCGGCGATACCGGTCGCGTGTGGGCCCAGCAGTTCCAAGTGAAAAAAATTGCGATCACCGGCAGTTGTGGCAAGACCACGCTGAAGGAAATGGTGGCAGCGATCCTGGCGCAGGTGGGTGAAACGCTGTTCACCAAAGGCAATCTGAACAATGAAATTGGGGTGCCGCTGACGCTGGCGCGTATCAATGCCCGCCACCGTTTCGCTGTAATCGAGTGCGGCGCCAATCATGTGGGTGAAATTGCCTACACGGTGAATCTGGTGAAGCCGGATGTGGCAGTGGTGAACAATGTGGCGCCGGCGCATCTGGAAGGGTTCGGTTCCATCGAGCGCGTGGCGCAGGCGAAATGTGAAATCTACAGCGGGCTGGATGCGCAGGGCGTTGCGGTCATCAATCTGGATGATGTCTATGCGCCGCTGTTTCGGGAAAAGACCCGGTCCAATCGCCAGATCACCTTTTCGCTGCGTGATGTCAGTGCCAGCGTGAGCGCGGACAATCTGCGCTGCAATGCACTCGGCCAGTATGCGTTCACGGTGAAGTTGCCGCAGGCAACGTTTGATATCCAGTTGCCGCTGCTCGGTCTGCACAATGTGCGCAACGCGCTGGCAGCCTGTGCGCTGACCTTGGCGCTGGACGTTCCGGTGTCGGCGATGGTCGCGGGATTACAGCAGGTGCGTGCGGTGCCAGGCCGTCTGTTTCCGGTGGATGACATTGCCGGATTCAGCATTATCGATGACAGCTACAACGCCAATCCGGCATCGATTCGCGCGGCCATCGATGTGCTGGCGGAAGCGGGCAGTAATAACTGTCTGGTGCTGGGCGGCATGGGTGAGCTGGGTGAAACCAGTGAGCAGCTGCATGAACAGGTGGGCGCCTACGCGGCACAGAAAGGCATTGCGCGGGTGTACAGCATGGGGCCGAATGCGGCCTTTTATCAGCGCGGTTATGTGCAGCAGCAACCGCCGCAGGGACGCTTCATCATCTGCGACAGCCATCAGCAGATCGCAGACAGACTGAAGCAGGACGAAAAGAACAAAACCATTCTGGTGAAGGGGTCGCGCAGCACAGCGATGGAAAAAGTCATCCATGCTTTGCGCGGCCATGAGTATTCGCACGAGGAAACACACTGATGCTGCTTTTGCTGGCGGAATATCTGAAACAATACGCGTCGTTCTTTCATGTTTTCCAGTACCTGACCCTGCGCGGGATCCTGGGCGTGCTGACTGCGCTGTCGATCGCGTTCATTGTCGGCCCCACCATGATCCGCAAGCTGAGCTTTCACCAGATCGGCCAGTCGGTGCGCAACGACGGTCCGCAGTCGCATCTGAGCAAGGCCGGTACGCCCACCATGGGTGGCGCGCTGATTCTGGTAGCGATTTTCATCAGCACGCTGCTGTGGGCCGACCTGCGTAACCGCTATGTGTGGGTGGTGCTGGCGATCACCTTCATTTTTGGCGCGGTTGGCTGGGTGGATGACTACCGCAAGGTGGTGCAGCGCAATTCGAAAGGTCTGCCGGCAAAGTGGAAATATTTCTGGCAGTCGGTGGGTGGTTTGGGCGTGGCCTTCTTCCTGTATTTCACCGCGCAGTCGCCGGCGGAAACGCAATTGCTGGTGCCGTTTTTCAAGAACGTGCAGGTGGATATCGGCTGGTTCTATATCGTGCTGACGTATTTCGTGATCGTGGGCACTTCGAATGCGGTGAATCTAACTGACGGTTTGGATGGTCTGGCGATTCTGCCGACCGTGATGGTGGGTGGCGCGCTGGGCGTGTTTGCCTATGTCACCGGCAACACGCAATTTGCCAATTATCTGCAGTTTCCCTACATCGCCGGCACCGGCGAGATGATCGTGATCTGCGGCGCGCTGGTGGGAGCGGGGCTGGGTTTTCTCTGGTTCAACACCTATCCCGCGCAGGTATTCATGGGCGATGTGGGCGCGCTGGCGCTCGGCGGCATTCTCGGCACGCTGGCGGTAATTACCCGGCAGGAAATTGTGTTGTTCATCATGGGCGGTGTGTTCGTGATGGAAACCGTGTCGGTGATCCTGCAGGTGGCGTCGTTCAAACTCACCGGGCGCCGCATTTTTCGCATGGCGCCGATTCACCATCATTTTGAGCTGAAGGGTTGGGCGGAGCCGAAGGTTATCGTCCGTTTCTGGATCATCACCGTCATTCTGGTGCTGATCGGACTGGCCACACTGAAGCTGCGCTAGGAGATGCGAGTGATCCGGCTGGCAGGCAAATATGTAGTCATCGGACTCGGCAAGACCGGGTTGTCCTGCGTGCGTTTTCTCAAGCACCTGGGATGTGATGTTGCGGTTGTCGACACCCGCGCTGTGCCGCCCGGTATTCAGGAGCTGAAAGCAGAATTTCCCGATGTGACTTTCCATTCCGGCGAACTGGACTCGTTCGATTTCACCGGTGCGCAGGAACTGATTGTCAGCCCTGGTCTGTCGATTCGCACCGGTTCGATTGCCAGGGCGCAGAGCGCCGGCGTATCGGTTGCGGGCGATATCGAACTGTTCTGCCGCACCGTGAATGCGCCGGTGATTGCGGTGACTGGTTCCAACGGCAAGAGCACGGTGGTGACGCTGCTGGGCAAGGCGCTGGAAGCGACCGGTCTGAAAGTGAAAGTGGCAGGCAATATCGGTCTGCCGGTACTGGATGCCATTCTGGCGAAGGAAGAAGTGGATGTGTGGGTGCTGGAACTGTCGAGCTTCCAGCTGGAAACCACCCACAGTCTGCGCGCGCAGGTGGCGTGCATTCTGAATGTCACTGAAGACCACATGGACCGCTACGATTCGCTGAATGATTACGCCAGCGCCAAGCAGCGTATTTATGACGGCTGCGAAACGGCGGTGTACTGGCAGGATGATGCCCGCACCCGTCCGGTGGGACAGGCGCAGAAAATGGTGGCGTTCGGCGGCAGTGCGGCAAAACACGGCCGTTTTCATGTGAGTCTGACCAGCGGCGGTCAGGTGATGGATGGCGACAAGCCGGTGCTGAACAGTAGCGAGCTGCGCATCAAGGGTGCGCACAATCTGCTGAACCTGGCGGCGATTCTGGCGATTCTGGATGCCTTCGGTGTGGACTATCGCGCGGTGCTGCCGGTGCTGCGCGAGTTTCCCGGCCTGAAGCATCGCTGCCAGTGGGTCGCCAGCAGCAATGGTATCGACTGGTTCAACGATTCCAAGGGCACCAATGTCGGCGCGGCGGAAGCAGCGCTTCTCGGACTGGGTGCCAGCATCGGCGGCAAGCTGGTGTGGCTGGCGGGCGGTGACGGCAAGGGCGCGGATTTTGCGCCGCTGCGTCCGGTGGTGCAGCAGTATGTGCGGCACGCGATCCTGTTTGGGCGTGATGCGCAACTGATTGCGGACAGCCTGGGCGATGCCTGCACGGTGGAACTTGTCAGCACTCTGCAGGATGCGGTTGCTCGCGCTGCCGCCGTCGCGCAGACAGGAGATGCGGTGCTGCTGTCGCCCGCGTGCGCCAGTCTCGACCAGTTCAAAAATTATGAAGATCGCGGCGACCAGTTTGTCGCAGCGGTCAGGAACAAGGTGGCTGCATGAGCCAGATGGCTTATCCGCTGAACGCCATTCCGCTGTCGCGCCGGCAGTGGGTGCTGCTGTTTGCGGTGGCGCTGGCGCTGATTGGTTTTGTGATGGTGGCATCGGCGTCGATGGACATGGCAGCCATCAACTACAAGTCGCCTTTCTATTTTGTCGAGCGGCAAATTATTTTCCTGGCGGCGGGGCTGGTGGCTGGTGCGCTGGTTTACCAGATTCCGCTAGCGGTGTGGGAGCGCAGCAGTGTGCCGCTGCTGTTCGTCGCGTACGCATTGCTGATCATGGTGCTGGTGCCGGGCATCGGTCGCACCGTCAATGGCAGTACCCGCTGGCTGGTGCTGGGGCCGATCAATATTCAGGTGTCCGAGATCGTGAAGATCTGCGCCATGATGTACGTTGCCGGCTATCTGGTGCGCCGTACCGAGGAAGTGCGTGAAAGTTTCTGGGGTTTCATGAAGCCGGTGCTGCTGCTGTCGGTGATGGTGGCGCTGCTGATGAAGCAGCCGGACTTCGGCGCGGTGGTGGTAATCATGGTGTCGGTGTTCGTCATGCTGTTCCTGGCGGGCGTGAAGTTCGGTCAGTTTGCGCTGGTGGTGCTGGGCAGTGGTGCCGCCGGTGCATTGATGGTGTTTTCCTCCGCCTATCGCATGCGGCGAGTGCTGGGTTACATCGATCCGTGGGCGGAACAGTATGCGTCCGGCTACCAGCTGGTACAGAGCCTGATTGCGTTTGGCCGTGGCGAGTGGTTTGGCGTGGGTCTGGGCAATGGCATCCAGAAGCTGTTTTATCTGCCGGAAGCACACACCGATTTCGTGTTCGCCGTGCTGGCGGAGGAATTCGGTTTCGCCGGCAACCTGGTGGTGATCTCCATTTATATGGCGCTGGTGTTCACGGCGATGTCGATCGGTCGCGCGGCGGAAAAGCAGGGCAAGCGTTTCAACGGCTATCTGGTGTATGGACTGGGCATGATGCTGGGTCTGCAGGCGATGGTGAACGTGGGTGTGGCCAGCGGTCTGCTGCCCACCAAGGGGCTGACCCTGCCGCTGATCAGCTACGGCGGCTCCAGCCTGATCATCGTCTGCGTGGTACTGGCGCTGATCATGCGCGCCGATTATGAAAACAGTCATCATCCGGAACGCAAGACTTCCGGCAAGCAACGCTCGCTGGAACTGGAGGTGACAGGATGAGCGCACCTCGCAAGGTTCAGCGTGTGCTGGTCACGGCCGGCGGTACTGGTGGCCACGTTTTCCCGGCGCTGGCGGCGGCGAAAATGTTCCAGGAGCAGGGCGTGGAAGTGCGCTGGCTGGGCACCCCTCACGGCATCGAAGCCACCATCGTGCCGGCCAACAATATTGCGATCGACTATCTGGATGTGTCCGGCGTGCGTGGTCAGGGTCTCGTGCGACTGCTGCTGGCGCCGCTGAAAATCGTGCGCGCCGTGGTGCGGGTGATGCAGGTGATCCGCCAGTACCAACCGGATGCGGTGCTGGGCATGGGCGGCTTCGTCACCGGCCCCACCGGCATCGGCGCCTGGCTGTCCGGCTGCCCGCTGTTCATTCACGAACAGAATGCCATTGCCGGCTTCACCAACAAGGTGCTGGCGAAATTTGCCCGCCGCGTGTTCCAGGCCTTTCCGTCCACGTTTGCCGATTCCGGCAAGGTCGAAACCACCGGCAATCCGGTGCGCAAGGAAATCGCTGCACTGGAAGCGCCGCAAACCCGCTATGAAAAACACGACGGCCCGATCCGTTTCCTGATCCTCGGCGGCAGTCAGGGCGCGGTAGCTTTGAACGAGCGCGTGCCGCAGGCGCTGGCGCAACTGAAAGGCAAGCTGGATTTCGTGGTGAAGCATCAGGCCGGCGCCAAGAACATCAAGACCGCCGAGCGTTTCTATCAGGAAGCGGGCGTCAACGCGGAAGTGATTCCGTTCATCGACGACATGGCCGCCGCCTACGGCTGGGCCGACGCCGTGATCTGCCGCTCCGGCGCACTCACCGTCAGTGAACTGGCCGCCGCCGGTGTCGCCGCCCTGCTGGTGCCGTTCCCCTTCGCGGTGGACGATCACCAGACCCGCAACGGCGAATATCTCAGTGCCAACGGCGCCGCGAAACTGGTGCAGCAGAAAGACATGACAACCGAGTCCCTGGCGGACCTGCTGCTGCAGTCCTTCGCCGACCGGCAGCAACTCAAACAGATGGCGGTCAAGGCGCGCGAACTGGCCATGACCGATGCCACCCGCAAAGTGGTGCAACAATGCCTGGAGGTGGCAAGTGGAAACTAAAAGAACCGCGTCGCGGATGATCCAGATTCCCGAAATGCGCCGCATCCGCTGCATTCATTTCGTCGGCATCGGCGGCGCGGGCATGTGCGGCATCGCCGAAGTGCTGCTGAACCAGGGCTACCGCATCACCGGCAGCGACATCAAGGCCGGCGAAACCACCCGCCGTCTGGAATCCCTCGGCGCGCGCATCTTCATCGGTCACAACGCGGCGAACGTGAAGGAAGCCAACGTGGTGGTGGTGTCCACCGCAGTGAAGCAGGACAACCCGGAGCTGGTCGCCGCCCGCGAAGCGCGCACGCCGATCGTGCCGCGCGCCGAAATGCTGGGCGAACTGATGCGCTACCGTCACGGCATCGCCATCGCCGGCACCCACGGCAAAACCACCACTACCAGCCTGATCGCCTCCATTCTGGCGGAAGGCAAACTGGACCCGACTTTCGTAATCGGCGGTCTGCTCAACAGCGCCGGCACCAACGCGCGACTGGGCGACAGCCGCTATTTCGTGGCGGAAGCGGACGAAAGCGACGCCTCGTTCCTGCACCTGCAGCCGATGACCTCCATCGTCACCAATATCGATGCCGACCACATGAGTACCTACGGCGGCGACTTCAACAAGCTGAAGGACACCTTCATCCAGTTCCTCCACAACCTGCCGTTCTACGGTCTGGCGGTGGTGTGCATGGACGATCCGGTGGTGCGCGACATTCTCGAAGCCATTACCCGTCCCACCATCACCTACGGCGTGCATGAAGACGCAGACGTGCGGGCGGAAGAAATTCAAATGAGCGGCATGCAGTCCCACTTCAAGGTGCTGCGCAAGGACCGCGCCGGCGTGCTGGACGTGACCCTGAACATTCCCGGTCATCACAACGTGCTCAACGCGCTGGCCGCCATTGCCGTCGCCACCGACGAAGGCATCGACGACGACGCCATCGTCCGTGCGCTGGAAAAATTCCAGGGCGTCGGCCGCCGCTTCCAGGTGTATGGCGATTTTCCGGTGGAAGGTGGCAGCGTCACCCTGGTGGACGACTACGGTCACCACCCGCGCGAAGTGGCGGCAACCCTGGCCGCTGCCCGCGGCGCCTGGCCTGACCGCCGCATCGTCATGCTGTACCAGCCGCACCGCTACAGCCGCACCCGCGAACTGTACGAGGATTTTGTCGGCGTACTGTCGGAAGTGGATTTATTGTTGCTGATGGAAGTCTATTCCGCCGGCGAAGACCCGATTGCCGGCGCCGATGGCCGCAGCCTCAGCCGCAGCATCCGCCAGCGCGGCACTGTCGATCCCATCTTCATCGACGACGCCACCCAGATTCCCGGCATCCTGGCCAACGTGCTCAAGCCGGGCGACATCATCATGACGCAGGGTGCCGGCAACGTCGGCGCCATTGCAGTGAACCTGGCTGCGAGCCAGCTGAAAGAAGTGTAACGGAGCAAGCATGAACCAGCAGTTGCAGGCATTGGGCAGGATTGGCGTGTTGTACGGCGGCGAATCCGCCGAGCGGGAAATTTCCCTGCGCAGCGGCAAGGCGGTGTTCGCCGCGCTGCAGAATCTCGGCGCCAACGTCATCGCCATCGACGTCCAGTTCAACGACGAACTGTTCCGCCAGCTGCGTGAAATCGACTTCGCCTTCATCGCCCTGCACGGTCGCGGCGGCGAGGACGGCGTCATCCAGGGCCTGCTGGAAATCATGGGCATCCCCTACACTGGCAGCGGCGTGCCGGCGTCCGCACTGGGCATGGACAAGCTGCGCACCAAACTGCTGTGGCAGGGCGCCGGTCTGCCCACGCCGGAATTTTTCGCCGTGACCGACGCGGCCCAGCTGGATGGTCTGGTGCAGAAACTCGGTGGCGCCGTGATGGTGAAACCGCCGCACGAAGGCTCCAGCATCGGCATGTCGCGCGCCACCTCCGACGCCGAGCTGCAGGCCGCCTTCGCTCTGGCGCAAAAACATGACAGCGAAATCCTGGTGGAACGCTGGATCGAGGGGCAGGAATTCACCTGCACCATCCTCAACGGCCGGGCGCTGCCGGTGATCCGCCTGAAAACCCCGAACCTGTTCTACGACTTCGACGCCAAGTACAAGGCCAACACCACCGAATACCTGATTCCCTGCGGCCTCAGCGCCGAGCAGGAAAAGCAGCTGCAGGCACTCAGCCTTAGGGCCTTCGACATCGTCGGCTGCAAAACCTGGGGCCGCGTCGACGCCATGATCGACAAACAGGGCCGTTTCTGGCTGCTGGAAGTGAATACGGTGCCCGGCATGACGGATCACAGCCTAGTGCCGATGGCGGCGAAGGCGGCGGGTCTGTCGTTCGAGCAGCTGGTTGTCAATATTGCGCTGGGCAGCGCAGGAAAAATCTGATGGCCAGAGAGAAAGTGTCGCGTGGTGCAACACCGAAAAAGCCCAAGGTTCCGCTGGGAACCCGGCTGCGGGTTGCCGTGTACGAGTGGCGTCTGCGCCATCGTGCCGCGCTGCACTTTTTCAGCGGACTGTTCGCACTGGCGATCGTCGCCACCGGCGGCTGGTACGCACAGCAGGGTATGCTCCAGCTGTTCGAGCGTTTCCCCATCCAGCAGGTGAACGTCACCGGCGAACTGCGCTACGTCGATCAGGCCGCACTGAACGCTGCGCTGAAGCCGTTCCTGCAGGAAAATTTCTTCGCCATCGAGCTGGAAAGCGTGCAGCAGAAAATGGAGAAATTCACGTGGATCGATCACGCCGACGTGCGAAAGGAATGGCCGCACACGCTCAATATCGCGCTGCAGGAACGCGTGCCGGTGGCGAACTGGGGAAAAAAACAGTTTTTAAGTGCAAAAGGTGAAATTTTTTTCGCAGAAAACGTGCAGCCCAATCCAAACTTGCCTACTTTTATAGGCATGGCAGAACAAGCGCCGCTGATTGCAGAGCATTACGTGAAAATGCAGTCGGTTTTACGGGATGCAGGGTTGTCGATTCAAGCACTGGAAATGACTGATCGGGTCTCATGCACGCTGCAACTGCGCAACGGAGTGAGTCTGGTCATCGACGAGAAGGACAGTCTGGAAAAGCTCAAGCGGTTCACCGCGCTCTACCAGCTCTTCTCGGAAGAACAACGGCAACAACTATTACGCGTAGACCTGCGCTACGAAAACGGGCTGGCAATCAAGTGGAAGAAAGGCGATGGTGACACAAACGCTGCGTAACATGCTGGGAATGGGGGATTCAAATCCTGTCGTTAACTCACAAGACCGACTGCTGGGCATGACCCGCAGCCGGTCGGATAAAATGATCGTCGGACTCGACATCGGCACCTCCAAGGTCGTCGCGATCGTGGGCCAGCTCAAGTCAGACGGCCGCATCGAAATCGTCGGCATCGGCTCCAGCCCGTCCCGCGGCCTCAAGAAAGGCGTCGTGGTCGATATCGAATCCACCGTGCAATCCATCCAGCGCGCCATTGAAGAAGCCGAACTCATGGCCGGCTGCCAGATTCACTCCGTCTATGTCGGCATCGCCGGCAGCCACATCCGCAGCCTGAACAGCCACGGCATCGTCGCCATCCGCGACCGCGAAGTGAACCGCGCCGACCTCGAGCGCGTGATCGACGCCGCCCAGGCGGTTCCCATCCCGGCCGATCAGAAAGTACTGCACATCCTGCCGCAGGAATACATCATCGATTCCCAGGAAGGTATCAAGGAACCGCTCGGCATGTCCGGTGTGCGTCTGGAAGCCAAGGTGCATCTGGTCACCTGCGCGGTGAACGCGTCCCAGAACATCGAACGCTGCGTGCGCCGCTGCGGACTGGAAGTCGAGGACATCATTCTGGAACAGCTGGCTTCTGCCTACGCCGTTCTGACCGATGATGAAAAAGAGCTGGGCGTCTGCATGGTGGACATCGGCGGCGGCACCACCGACATCGCCGTCTTCACCGAAGGTTCCATCCGTCACACCGCCGTGATCCCGATTGCCGGTGATCAGGTGACCAACGACATCGCCATGGCGCTGCGCACGCCCACCGAAAACGCCAACGACATAAAAATAAAGTACGCCTGCGCGCTTACCCAGTTGGCTGGACCTGATGAATCCATTAAGGTTGCCAGTGTTGGCGACCGCCCGCCGCGGGAGCTGTCGCGTCAGGCGCTGGCGGAAGTGGTGGAGCCCCGTTACGACGAACTGTTCTCGCTGGTACAGGCTGAACTGCGCCGCTCCGGTTTCGAGGACATGATCGCCGCCGGCATCGTGCTCACCGGCGGTTCCGCCCGCATGGAAGGCGCGGTCGAACTGGCCGAAGAAATTTTCCACATGCCCGTGCGACTGGCAACTCCGCAGGGAATTTCGGGTCTCACCGAGATGGTGAAAAATCCGATTTACTCTACCGGCGTCGGCCTGTTGCTCTACGGACAAAAACAAATAGAAGCAGGTGCCGCCCAGCAGAAGGGCCAGCCTGTACCGCAATCCGGTTTGATGGATCGCATGAAGACCTGGATCAAAGGCAACTTTTAACAAACTCTTGTCGAGAAGAACCACAGCAGAAGGAAGAAGGGGAGATTAAATATGTTCGAATTGGTTGATAACGTTCCGCAGAATGCAGTTATCAAGGTCGTCGGCGTTGGTGGCGGTGGTGGCAATGCTGTTGAGCACATGCTGGCCAGCCAGGTTGACGGTGTCGAATTCATTTGCGCCAACACGGATGCCCAGGCGCTCAAGAACATGAATGCCAAAACCCTGCTGCAACTGGGTGGTGCGGTAACCAAAGGCCTGGGTGCCGGCGCCAATCCCAATGTGGGCCGTGAAGCCGCACTGGAAGATCGCGAGCGTATCCGCGAAGTGCTGAACGGCGCCGACATGGTCTTCATCACCGCCGGCATGGGTGGTGGTACCGGTACTGGTGGCGCGCCGATCGTGGCCGAGATTGCCAAGGAAATGGGTATCCTCACTGTTGCAGTTGTAACCAAGCCTTTCCCCTTCGAAGGCAAGAAGCGCATGCAGGTCGCCCTTGAAGGCATGAAGTACCTGAGCGAAAACGTCGACTCCCTGATCACTATCCCCAATGAGAAGCTGCTCGACGTGCTGGGTCCCAAGACCAGCCTGCTGGATGCCTTCAAGGCTGCCAATGATGTTCTGCTGGGTGCCGTGCAGGGTATTGCCGACCTGATCATCCGTCCCGGCATGATCAACGTCGACTTTGCTGACGTGCGCACCGTCATGTCCGAAATGGGTATGGCCATGATGGGAACTGGCCGCGCCACTGGTGAGAACCGTGCCCGCGAAGCAGCGGAAGCCGCCATCCGCAGTCCGCTGCTGGAAGATGTGAACCTGCAGGGTGCGCGCGGCATTCTGGTAAACATCACCGCGAGCGAAAGCCTGTCGCTGGGTGAGTTCTCGGAAGTGGGTGATACCGTGGAAGAGTTCGCGTCCGACAATGCCACTGTCGTAGTGGGTACCGTAATCGATCCGTCCCTGGGCGACGAGCTGCGGGTAACCGTGGTGGCTACTGGTCTGGGCGCTGCCCAGATTGCCGAGCAGGTTTCGCCGGTTCGTGCTGTCGAGTCCGTGACTGCCGGGTCGCGTTCTTCCGCCGCTTTCACGGACACCCGTCGTCCGGAGCCCCAGATGATCGACCGCGCCCGCCGTCAACAGCAGGAAGTGCGTCGTCGTGCAGTGCTTGATACCGATACAAATCGTGAATATCTCGACATTCCGACATTTTTACGTCGTCAAGCGGACTGAAATTGTTCAAGAAATGCGCAATTTTAAGCGGGTTCGGTTCACCTGCCTAATAAAAGCTGCTAGTATTCCGGCAGCTTGGTGTAAACCGGGCCCCTTAACCACTATTGTGTGAGAGACATGATCAGACAGCGCACGCTGAAAAATGTGATCCGTGCCACCGGTATTGGCCTGCACTCAGGTGAGAAGGTCTATCTCACCTTACGTCCGGCGCCTGCCAACACGGGCATAGTGTTCTGCCGTACGGATCTCAATCCCGTCGTCACCATCGAAGCCAGGGCTCTTAATGTGGCGCACACCGTGCTTTCCACCAATCTGGTGAAAGGCGAGGCGCGCGTCTCCACCGTTGAGCACCTGATGGCCGCATTTGCAGGCCTTGGAATCGATAATGCCTACGTGGATCTGAGTGCTGCCGAAGTGCCTATCATGGATGGTAGTGCCGGCCCCTTTGTCTTCCTTCTGCAATCGGCGGGTATCGAAGAACAGAACGCCCTGAAGCAATTCATCCGCATCAAGCGCAAAGTACAGGTAACCGATGGCGACAAGTCGGCTACCTTCCTGCCGTTCGATGGCTTCAAGGTGGGTTTCACTATCGACTTCGATCACCCCGTTATCAAGGGTGGCAGCCAGAACATCAGTATTGATTTCTCCAGCACGTCGTTTGTGCGTGAAGTCAGCCGTGCGCGCACTTTCGGTTTCATGCGCGATATCGAGCAGCTGCGCAAGAACAATCTGGCATTGGGTGGCAGCACTGAAAACGCCATCGTGGTGGATGACTACCGGATTCTGAATGAAGACGGTCTGCGCTACGAAGACGAGTTCGTGCGTCACAAGGTGCTGGATGCGATTGGTGACCTGTACATGCTGGGCAAGAGCCTGATTGGCGAGTTCCGCGGCTACAAGTCGGGTCACGCGCTCAACAACAAGCTGGTGCGTGCCCTGCTGGCCCAGCAGGACGCCTATGAGATTGTTTCGTTTGGCGATGCCAAGGCGGCTCCGATTTCCTATCTGAGACCGGGATTTGCCACGGACTGATCCGCAAGCTCTCACCGCGCAGTGACTCCCCTCTAAACCCGGCTTTAAGGCCGGGTTTTTTGTTTGTCTCGTCCTTCCCCGTAAGTTCTCAGAATTCTTTCAGTGTTTTGGCCAGATTGCGCAACGATTCCGCCAAGGCAGGGTCACTTATGCTGTCCGCAGTGTCGGTCAGCAGCTGGCGGTTTTCAGCGGAAACCGGATTGGCCTGGCGGGACTTGCGACGGCGGGAAGGCTTTTCTGTGCTCTGGACCCGGATGTTGATGCGATCCAGTTCACGAAAAGCGGGAGATTGCTTCAGCCTGGAAACCAGTTGCTGCTGGATGAATCGTAGTTGTGTCGCGGCGGCACCGCTGGCGGCATCCAGAAACAGGACGCCGTTCTCAAAACGCTGGATCTGGCAGTAGTCGGCCAGCATGGACGGCAGCGAAAGTTGCAAAGCGCGTTGCAATTCCTGAAGTTTGCGGGCGCGTTCAGTGAGGGACTTCACTTCCCGGTTGCGCTGCAGGAGTTCCCTGGCATTTTTTATGTTAGGTTCAGTCATGAGTGGGTCACAAAAATTGAACCGTCCGGAAAATAAGAAATGATCCAGCCCTGAAGCTGTTAATGATCAAAGAGTAGTAGCCATGAATATTATCTTATTTGATTCAAGAACAGGACATTCCCGTACGATCTGCTTGCGCTCCTGGCTGGTGGCCTGCGTGGCGGTGGGTCTGCTTGTAATGGCGGGGCTGGCAGGAGCGGCTGCTGCGATTAGTGGAGCGCAGTCACTGGCGTCTGACGGCGAAATGACGCAGGTGCTGCGGCAGGATATTGCGGCCAGTGCCGAGCAGGTAGGGCGTATACGGCAGGATGCGGAAGACCAGATGACCGCCGTGACCGTCCGCATGGCTGAGTTACAGGCCCGCCTGATGCGGCTGGATGCGTTGGGCGAGCGTCTGGTCGGCATGGCCAAGCTGGACGGCGGCGAATTTGATTTTTCCCGCGCGCCTGGCGTCGGTGGGCCGGAAAAGTTGCTGGATACCGTGAGCGACGAGCGGCCCCATTTTCTGGCGGCGCTGGACCAGTTGGCGGCGGACATCGAACAGCGTGAGAGCCAGCTGGCCGTGCTGGAGTCCCTGCTGTCCAGCCGCAGTTTGAGCGGGGAGGCCCATCTGGATGGCCGGCCGGTAAAAACAGGCTGGCTGTCGTCAGCGTTCGGACGGCGTGCTGATCCGTTTACCGGCCGCACTTCCTGGCATGAAGGGGTCGATTTTGCGGGAAAGCCTGGTGACAGTTTTGTGGCGGCGGGTGCGGGGGTGGTGACCTGGGCCGGAGAGCGCCACGGTTATGGCATGACGGTGGAAGTGAATCATGGTGGCGGCTATATCACCCGTTACGCCCACGGCAAATCGCTGGCGGTGAAGGTGGGCGACATCGTCAGGAAAGGAGAAGTTCTCGGCACCATTGGCAGCAGTGGGCGTTCCACCGGACCTCATCTGCACTTTGAAGTGCGCCTGAATGGCAAGGCCATCAATCCCGCCCGCTATATCGCCCGTGAAAATACACAGGGCTGAACCCCTTCCGGCTGTCCCGGCGCACCGCAAGCGTGCGCCTTTATCCACTCTGTCGCGTAATTGCTTTATCCCCCGGCAAAAATAACGTTAGAATTGCCACCTTTATAGCCTTTCCCTGTCATATCAGGTCGTACCCCTGTTGCCAGCATCCGGCAGGGAAATCCAGCCTTTAACAGAAGTGATAGCCTATGTTTGGACCACTGTTACGCAAGATTCTGGGCAGCAAGAACGAGCGCGAACTGAAGCGAATGGGCAAGCTGGTTGTGCGCATCAACGAGTTTGAAGCGTCCCTGCAATCATTGTCCGACGAGGCTCTCAAAGCCAAAACCACCGAATTCAGATCCCGCCTGGAAAAAGGGGAAGAGCTCAACGCCCTGCTGCCGGAAGCCTTTGCTGTGGTGCGCGAGGCCAGCCGCCGGGTGATGGGCATGCGCCATTTTGATGCCCAGATGATCGGTGGCATCACACTGCATGAAGGCCGTATCGCCGAGATGCGTACCGGCGAAGGTAAAACACTGACCGCAACCCTGCCGGCTTACCTGAATGCGCTGCCGGGTCAGGGCGTGCATGTCGTTACCGTGAACGACTATCTGGCCCAGCGCGACGCCAACTGGATGCGCCCGCTGTATGAATTTCTGGGCTTGAGTGTGGGCGTGATCCTGTCGCAGCAGCCGGCCGACCAGAAACGTGCTGCCTACGCCTGTGACATTACCTAC
>CAZBII010000030.1:0-34371 GCA_964491665.1 uncultured Moraxellaceae bacterium | reverse complement strand
GATATCCATGGCGGTCTGTCTGCGGCTGCGGCCGTGAAAGGGCTATTGCCTCAAGTATAGGAAGCGATTGGAGAAAGCAGGAATTTCGTACGTCAGTATGAATAACCTCCCCTTACAAAATGGAACACTTCACTGGGTGTCTGGGCCTTGTGGCGACGGGAGAGGCTGGTTTAAATGCCTAACCGGTTTTTTCCGGTCGGCCGTTTCCAAGGCAGGAACGCCCGTACAACAACAATAAAATTACGCCCGCAGTGGCAGAGGTTGTCATGTATGCATTCCCTGATTTTCCGAATCTGGTCCAGATGGTGTCGCAGCGGGCACGGGAGCGGGGCGATGCGCTGGCCGCGACTTTCATAACCGACAACGGTACGGTGGATGGCCGGCTGAGCTTCCGCGATCTGGACAACGCCGCCCGCCAGATCGGCCTGGCGCTGGTGGACCGGGGGCTGCGTGGCCGGAATCTGCTGTTGCTGTACACGCCGGGGCTGGATTATGTGCGCGCCTTTTTCGGCTGCCTGTATGCCGGCTGCGTGCCGGTGCCGGCTTACCCTCCGGTAGGGGCGAAGGATCTGGTGCGGCTGCAGAATGTGGCACTGGACTGCCGGGCCGGGGCAATTCTGTCCAGCAGCAGTCTGAGGCCTGTCATCGAAGCCTGGCTGGCAAACCTGGGGCAGGAGGTCGAGATGCCCTGCATTGCCACCGATCGTCTGCCGCTCACCTCCGACCTGCACGCCTTCGCGCCGCACCAGGCCCTGCCGGACGACATCGCCTTCCTGCAATACACCTCCGGTTCCACCGGCCATCCCAAGGGTGTGATGGTCAGTCACGGCAACCTGCTGGCGAATTTCCGCCAGATCCTGCGCGGTTTTCTGGACGGCAATCCCATGGTGGACCGGCTGGAGGATTTGCGGGCGGTGATCTGGCTTCCGCCGTTTCACGACATGGGGCTGATCGGCGGAGTGCTGGCGCCCGTTTATGCCGGTGCCCAGGTGTCGCTGATGTCGCCGCTCACCTTTCTCAAGCGGCCGCTGCTGTGGCTGAAAACCATTGCCGAACAGCGCGCCCATATCAGCGGCGGACCCAACTTCGCCTACCAGTACTGCGCCCGCAAGGTGACAGAGGCGCAGGCGGAGCAGCTGGACCTGTCCCACTGGCAGGTGGCGTTCAACGGTGCCGAACCGATCCAGGCGGAGGCGCTGAACAGTTTCGCGGCGCGCTTCCGGGTCAGTGGTTTCAATCTCCGGGCGTTTTTTCCCTGTTACGGACTGGCGGAGGCCACCCTGTTTGTGGCGGGCGCGCGCTCGGGGCAGGGCGCGAGGATACTGAAAGCGCAGCTGAATGCGCTGGAAAAGGGGCGTTACCGGGCGGTGGATGAGCGGGGCGCCGGTGGCGCAGTTCCGGACAAGAGCACTGACCTGGTCAGCTCCGGCCGGATCGCCTCCGACACCGATGTCCGGATCGTCAACCCGCAGACGCGCCGGCCCTGTGCCAGTGGTGAAGTGGGCGAGATCTGGGTGCAAAGCCCGTCGGTGGCGCAGGGCTACTGGGACAAGCCGCAGTTTTCCGCCAGCGTGTTCGGGGCGGTGCCGGAGGATGATGCCGACGGCGCGACTTACCTGCGCACCGGCGATCTGGGCTTCCTGTGGCAGGAGGAACTGGTGGTGACCGGCCGCATCAAGGAAGTGGTGATCATCGGCGGGCGCAACCTGTACCCGCAGGACATCGAGCAGACGCTGCAGGAATCCAATCCGGCGTTCCGTGCCGGCGGCGGCGCGGCATTTGGCGTGACCCAGGACGGCCAGGAACAGCTGGTGATCCTGCAGGAAGTGAATCGGGCGGCGGGGCAGCAGGCAGACTACCGGCTGCTGGCGGCCACCGGTGCGCGGGCGGTGGCGGCGCGGCACGGCGTGCTGCCGATGGCGCTGGTACTGGTGGCGTCCAGTTCCATTCCCAAAACCTCCAGCGGCAAGATCCAGCGGGCCGGAGCACGGCAACTGTACAAGGAAGGCAATTTCGCGCCTGTGTATGTCTGGCAGCCGGGTGGCGGTGAGCCGCGTTCGGCGGCCTCAGTGTCTTCGACGGCCGGGCTGGATGAACTGCATGTGGACTGGCATTCCGAACTGCACGCCGATGTGCAGGCCTGGGTGGCCGACAAGCTGGACGTGGAACCCCACCACATCGATCTGGATGTGACCTTCGCCGAACTGGGGGTGGATTCGGTGGAGGCGGTGGAGCTGGTGGACCGGCTGCAGGAACGCCTCGGTCGCACCATTCCTGCCATCGAACTGCTGCGCTATCCCACCGTGCAGGCGCTCATCGGGCATTTCTCCGACGAGCTGTCCCGGCGCGCGCTGGAGCAGGTGCAGCGGGAGGAAGACGGCGCGACCGTCAGTTGATGTAGGGCTTCAGCACATCGTAGCCGCGGATTTCCGCATTCAGTACCGACATGAAGGTGTAGGCCCCCATGATCTTGCGCACCAGGAACATGAGTTCGCGCGGCGGCACGGTGAAGTGGCGGCTGGCGCCGGCGGCGGACATGCCGGCCTGCACGCTCAGGCGCGCCGGCAGGTTGCTGGCACCCCAGCGATACTCGCCCTTGGGAGTGAGCAGCTCGGCCGGCGGCGGGAACCTGTCCGGATCGGCGAACGGCTCGATCGCCATGAAGCACAGCTTGCTCAGCGTGCGCTTGGTGTCCACTGGCTGGTCGCGGGTGATCATGTTGAGGGCTTCCAGTCCGCTGAACAGCAGTTCCTCGTCATGCAGGAAGGCGGCTTTCACCAGAATGCGGCCTGGATCGATGGTGTGGGCGGAAAACTCGCGCACCGCGCCGAAATCCAGCAGCACGATCCGGTCCGGAATGTCGGCGCCGTTGCCGAGGCGGACGAAGTAGTTGCCGAAGTTGGGATCGGTCTGCATTTCGCCCCACAGGAAGACTTCCTTCCAGCACAGGTCCAGCGCGGCGGTGCAGAGGGCGTTGCGGCGCTCCTGCGACAGGGCCTTGGTGGTGGCCGAATCAATGTTGACGCCCGGCTCGAACGCGGTGGCAATCACGTTGGCGGTGCAGAATTCTCGGTAAACTTTCGGCACGATGAAGCGCGGATCGTCTTTCAGGCGCTCGCCGAACAGGATGGTTTTTTCCGCCTCATGCACATAGTCCACTTCGCGGTGCATCATCTCGCGGATCTCGGCGAACCACTGCTGGAATTCCTCGGTGATCGGCACGATCTTGAGCATTTTCAGCAGGGCTTCCACCGCGCCCAGATCGCTGTCCACCGCCTCGGCCACGCCGGGGTACTGGATTTTCAGGCAGATTTCCTCGCCGGTGGCCTTGATCACGGCCTTGTGCACCTGGCCGATGGAGGCGCAGCCGATCGGGGTTTCCTCGATTTCCAGCAGGGCCAGCTTGTCGGCGCCCAGTTCGTCCTCGAGTTCCTCATAGATGCTGGTCCATTCCAGCGCGGCGGTATTGTCTTCCAGGGTGTGCAGGGCGTCGGTGACTTCCTTCGGCAGGAAGTGTTCGCCGTACAGGGCCATCATCTGGCCGATCTTGACGATGCTGCCCTTGAGCTTGCCGATTTCCTCGGCCAGGTAGTGGGCCTGTTTCGACAGGATCTCGCGCTGGCGGTCGGCGCGCTCTTCCTTGCGGGTGAACAGGTTGCCGGCGGACTGGGCGGCGAGCATGGTGCCGGCCACGAGTCCGGCCTTGGCCATGCTGAAACGACGTTCGAAGGCGCCGGTCTTGACGCGTTTGAGAGTGGTTTTCGGTTTGTCTGACTCTGACATTGAACACCCTGACTGCCGGCGCGGAAGCGCCCCGGTTTCCATATGATGACAAGCTGGTTAACTGGCGCGGCATGTTAGCCTAAAACGGGGGCGAATACATTCGTCCGGCACGCCGGGCGGTGGCGCGAACGGGTTAGTGGTTGCCACGGCTGGCGTGTTTTGCCAATCTGGCCGGAATGTTTCTGGTAAGGAATTGTGTCGTGTCCGATGACAAGCGCTCTGACAAGCCCGCAGACGAAGACGGCAAGGTGGTGGATCTGGCGCAGGCCCGCGCCCGTCTGGAACCCGTGCGCAAGGAGAAGGCGGCAAAGGAAATGCGCAAGCAGTTCCAGAAAGCGATGGGCTGGAACAGCTGGCCCAAGACCAAAAAGCCCGGCGGCAGCAAGGGGCCGGCGGGCGGCGGTTCCGGCAAGGGGCCGGGCTCCGGCGGCGGCAAGCGCAAGAAAAAGTAAGCCTGCCGCCGGGTCAGTGCGTTACTTCTGTTTCAGCAGCGTGCCCAGACCCAGCTGGGTCAGGAAGGTATAGGCTCCCGGCAGCAGCGCGTAGGATTTGGTGCTGATCTTGATGTCGCGCGGGAACACGATCTTGGCCTTGTTGGCCGCCACTTCCTTCAGAATGGTCTGCACGGCCCTGGTCACCGGCACTTCCTTCACCGGGGATTTGGCATGCATTTTCTGCATGTCGAAATCGCGGCTGTCGGTGGCGTTCACGATGTTGGTGGCGATGATGCCGGGGCAGATGGCGCTGACATTGACGTTGTAGCGGCGGCCTTCCTCGCGCAGGGCGGTGCTCAGTCCCACCACGGCATGCTTGGTCATGCAGTAGGCCGTCATCAGCGGAATCGGCATCAGCCCCGCACCCGAGGCGGTATTCACGATATGCCCGCCGCCCTGTTCGCACATGATCTTGTAGGCCACGTCGGTGCCGTTCACCACGCCCTTGATGTTGATGTCGATGATGCGGTCCCACTGGTCCGGCGTCATGTTTTTCACTTCGCCGAAAATGCAGATGCCGGCGTTGTTGAACATGAAATCCAGCCGGCCGTGGGTTTTGGCGACCGAGCGGATCAGCTGTTCGGTGGCGGCGCGGTCGGTGACGTTCAGCGCGGCGATCTGCAGACGGTTGCCGGCGGCCTGTTCCGCCTGCAGCGCTTCCAGTCCGGCCTGATTGACGTCGGTGGCGATCACGGTGGCGCCGTGGGACAGCAGTTGTACGGCCAGTTCACGGCCAATGCCGGAGGCGGCGCCGGTGACGATGGCGATCTTGTTCTGGAAATGTTTTTTCATGGGAAGGGTCCGGTGCAGGCAGGTGAGTGCCGTGGATCGTAACGCGGGTTGACGATTCACGGCATTGACCGGCCGCTGGTAGTTTTGGTCAGTCGGGGCGGAATCAGCGCGCCGTGCGCGCATCCAGCCAGGCGACGATGTCGTGCCACACCCGCTCATGACCGGTGTCGTGCAGGGTTGCGTGCGACATGCCTTCGTAGATTTTCAGCGTCTTGTCCTGGCTGCGCACGTTGTCGATGACGAATTCGCTGGACGACACTGGCACCAGCACATCGTCGGTGCCCTGCAGTACCAGCAGCGGCACATGCACGCCCGCCATGTTTTCCTGCGCCTGTGTGCAGCCTTCTTCCAGCGCCGTGATAAAACCCAGCGGCAGCGCGTTGTGCATTACGTGGGGATCATTCTTGAAGGTGTCCACCAGCGAATCGCTGTCCACCGCAAAACCGGCAAACATTTCGGTGACTGCGCCCGGCACCAGCACCGGCATATTCGGCGTTATCTCTCCCGGAAACGACATGGCCCACAGCGTGGAGCTGGCCAGCCACTGCGGGGTGCGCACAAAGCCGATTTCCATGGCGGGACGTACTGCCGGTGCGTTGAGGATCAGGCCGTCCACCGGCATGTAGCTGTCCTGCTGCGTCATCAGGCTCACCAGTCCGCCCAGGGATTCGCCCTGCAGGAACAGCGGTCGGTCGGGGTAGCGGTCGCGGGCCTGCTTCCACGCCAGCTGCACGTCTTCCAGATATTCGTTGAAGTTGTTGACGAAGCCGGCCCGGCCCTGACCCTGCGACTGACCCCAGCCGCGCATGTCCACGCCCAGCACGGCATAGCCGTTGTGCGTGAGGTGCTGCGCCCAGTCAGAGTAAAAGCCGGAGTGAACATAGGTGCCGTGCACCAGTACCACGACGGCCTTGGGGGTTACGTCGGCGGGCGGGGTCCACCACTGGGCGAACAGGGTGAGATTGCTGCGGGTGTGCAGCGGAGCGGCGGTGGCGGCGGGGGCGGTGTCGTAGTGATCGGGAGCGGGCGAAACGGGTGGTGAACTGGACAGGGTGGCACAGGCGGAGAGCAGGGTCAGGACAGCCAGCAGCAGTGTCTGGAGCATGGCCCGCAGGAAATGGAATGGTTGTCTGTTTTGGTTCATGGACGATCCCTCTTATTTTTGTCGGTCCTTCGTTTGGCGCGTCTGCCGGGGGTGCTGTCCGGCAACTCCGGCAGGTTGCCGGAACCACTCTAACGGAGGCGGCGAGGGCGAGAAAGTCAAAATGAGACAAATTTTTTGAAAGGTTTCGGGATGTGATGACCCCGGTCAGCATGGCGGTTGGGCTATTTGACGGCCCACTCCAGTGCCAGCGTAAAGCCGATGCGGTTATCCGGGATGCCGGCTTCGTGATACAGGTACGACGGCAGATACTGGGTGCGGTTGAACAGGTTGCGGATCGATGCGCGTGCCACCAGCGCGTTTGCCGGTGACCAGGCCAGTTCCAGATCGGTGCGCGCGTAGTGACGTGCGGGCTCGATGGGCGAGCCGGCCTGGGTGGGCGACGAGGCCGCTTCCCGCCACAGGAAGCGGTTGTTGATGAACAGGTCCCAGCGGGAATTGATCTGATAGCCCCAGCCCAGATCCAGCATCCATTCCGGAAACGCCGAGAATTCTTCGCCGGAATCCATGTTTTTGCTTTTCACATACGACGCTGCGAGGCTGAGCCGGGCCTGATCCTGACGTGCCTGGACCTCGGCTTCCACACCATAGGCTTCATTGCGGCCGGTGTTGCGAAACTGGAACAGATAGCCGTCCTCGGGTTGCCCCAGCGGCCCGCCGCGAATGGCTTCGCTCCACCAGTTCTGGAACAGAGTGAGGGCAGAAAACCAGTTGTGGTGGTGCTGCTGGAGGACCAGTTCCACGCTGTCCATTTCTTCGGCCTGCAGATCAAAGTTGGGTTGCAGCTGGCCGCCGCCATGGATTTCAAACAGGTTGGGCGCCCGATAGGCGTGGCCGTACAGCAGTTTCATGACGGTCTGGCCGTCGGTAGTGTGCAGCAGCCCCAGACGCGGACTGAACTGGCGGTCAAAGTCGCTGTAATCGTCGGCGCGTCCGCCATACACCAGCTCCGTTTCCGCTACCGGCAGGGCAATGCGTCCATCCAGGATCAGGCTGTGGAGCCGGCGGGTATAACCGGATTCCGGATTGCGGAAATGGTCCAGCAGCACCACGTTGTTGGCGGCGATGAAGGTGGAGATGAATCTGTCCAGCGAGGATTCGTTGTATTCATAACCCACCGCCAGCTGTGAGCCGCTGCTGAAATGGTAACGGTCCAGCAGGTGCAGGCCGTAGTGGGTTTCTTCTTTCAGGTCGTCATTGAGCACGCCCAGCGGCGACGCGCGCAGATCGCTGAAAAAGGTGCTGCGGTTCCGCCAGCCGAAGGCGGCGATTTCCAGGGCGTTCTGGTCGCTGGTGTCGTGCTCGAGACCCAGTTTCAGCAGCCGCGTTGCGCTGGTCATGTCGCTGTGATCCCGGTCCTCCAGAAAGCTCTGGTTGGCAACCGCGCGACCCGCTCCCGGCAGTTCGTCCGCATCCAGATCCAGCAGATAAGTGGTCGCATACAGGCGCGTGGAGGCGCTCGGCTGAAGCTGGTATTTCAGCAGTACGTTGGTGTTTTCCAGCCGGTTGCGGCGCGTGGATTCCCGCTGCTGGCCGGTGTCGGGATCGGTAAAGGGATACGTCAGATCCTGATCGCCGATGCCACGATAGGTCACCGCGCCGCTGACGAATTGCTGGCTGTCGCCGATCCGGCCGCTGGCGGAGGTTGCGCCGTATTCTTCGCTGCCCAGGCTGCTGCGCAGGGTGCCGCTGTCCGGCAACGGGTCCAGTGTTTGCAGCGACAGTACGCCGTGAAAAGCGTCCGCGCCGTGCATAGCGGAACCCGGCCCGCGAATCAGTTCCACCGTCTGCAATGTCGCCAGATCGTAGCCGTCCAGGTCTTCCAGGCTGTTACTGGGACGCAGCTTGTTCATGGGGACGCCATCCAGCCGGACGGAGACGCCGGTGTTCGTGTGAAAGTAGCCACGAATGGCGAGGGTGCGGGTGCCGCCGTTGGTGGGAACAGCGATGGTGGATGGCAGCGTGTTGAGGAGTTCCCCCGGGTTGCGGCTGCCCCGTTCGTCCCATTGGCGCTGGCTCAGCGTGGTGACGCTGCTGGCACTGCTGAGTACGGTTTCGTCGAAATAGGAGGTGCTGTTGACGGTCACATTCATCAGGTCTTCGATGGACAGATCGTACAGATCCTGTGCCGCAGCCGGACCGGCAGCCAGACTCAGCGCCATGAGTGCAACAACGGGATAGTGGCGGGTGCGATCCATGCCGGTCAGTCCTGCGAAGGTATGTTCTGTAGCGAAGTGCCTTCTATCAGTATGGACCGCCACCTGCTGTTTGCCATCGCGCTCCGGCAGACCCGTTCGTCAAGCAGGGCGGTGCGGCAGCCCTTCTGCAGCCGGGTGTGCAAGCGCAGATCAGGATCGCCCTAGCGCATTTTCACGACAACCTTGCCTTTGGCCCGTCCCTTTTCAACATAGGCCAAGGCCTCGTTAATTTCGGCAAATGGAAAAACGCGATCCACCACCGGGCGTATAGCGCCGGTATCAATCAGATCGGTGATCAGGCCCAATTGACGTCCATTGGCTCTCATAAACAGAAACGAAAAGTTCACCTTGCGCCTTCTGGCTTGCTTCCTCACGCCAGAACTCAGCAATCGAATGACCAGTTTTACGAACCCGGGCGCGCCGATCTCATTGGCAAAATCAGGGTCGGGAGGCCCGGATAGGGAGATGAGCTGTCCACCCGGCTTTAGCACGCGCAAAGACTTTTCGAGCGTCCTGGTATCCTGGCTATGTAAAACCACATCGTAATCCTGCAGCTGGGTTTCGAAGTCATCTGTCCTGTAGTCGATTACAACATCGGCACCCAGATTTCTAACCCATTCCACGTTGGCCGTACTGGTAGTGGTGGCCACGGTTGCGCCAAGATGTTTGGCCAACTGAATGGCGAATGTGCCCACGCCACCTGAGCCAGCCTGGATAAAGATTTTCTGCCCTTTTTTCAGCTTGGCTTTTTCAACTAACGCTTGCCAGGCAGTCAAACCGACCAGAGGAAGGGAAGCTGCCTCTTCCATGGTGATATTCTTTGGCTTTATCGCGACATCACGCTGATCAACGGAAATGAACTCCGCAAATGTCCCGATGCGATGATCGGCTGGTCGCGCATAAACTTCATCGCCCACTTTGAAATGTTGTACCCGTGCGCCAACCCGGACCACCGTTCCGGCCAGGTCATGACCCAGAACAAGCGGTAATTTATAGGGCAGAATCAGTTTGAACTCTCCACTTCTGATTTTTGAGTCCAGCAGGTTGATGCCTGCGGCATGCACCTGAATCAGCACATCGTTTTCCCGCAGTTCCGGCTCTGGCAGTTCCATCGGTTCCAAAGCGCTTTTTTTTCCGTAACGACGAATAGCGTAGGCTTTCATGTTCTTCGCTTCCTGAAGTGCCACATTGCGTGTCCGGATGTTGCACATGGTTGTCCGCAATCCGGTGAGAAGACATTTGCTGTTGTCACGTATCCAGGCGCAGATCCTTTCGGATTCCAACGTCCAGTAAACTCGCGGGGGCAAACCGGCGGAGTCTTTTCAGGTGAGTCGCGAGCCCGGCGGGCGTGTAGCGATGTTTCGGGCGAGCCGCACGGGCCGCTTTCAGTACCGCATCCGCCACAATCTCCGGCCCATCCGCGGTTGCCATCACCTCTTTTACCCGCTTGTTCAGGGCAGCACGAATATCCTGATATACGTCGAGCTTGGCGTCGGCTTCCAGCAGGTTGGCGTCGAACGATGTGTTGGTATAGGCAGGCTCGATCACCGAAACGCGAATACCCATTGTCCGCAACTCATGGTCCAGCGATTCCGAGTACCCTTCAAGCGCGTGTTTGGTTGCGGCATACAGAGCGCCATAGGGCATCGGCAGAAAGCCCAGCACGGAGCCGATGTTGATAATGCGCCCACTTTTCCGCTGGCGCATGTGGGGCACAACCGCGCGGGTCATCCGGATGATTCCGAAGAAATTGGTATCGAAGATCGCGCGGGCCTGCTCGATGGAGCTTTCTTCCGCGCCGGCAGGAGCAACGCCAAAGCCCGCGTTGTTGACGAGCAGGTCGATGCGCCCTTCCTTTGCCATCAGCGTGTTGACCGCAGCTTCGACAGACGCATCCTGGGTGACATCCAGTGCCAGCATCTCGAATGAACGCGTCCCAGCCTGGGCTCCTCGTCTGCTGGTGCCGTAGACCTTGTAGCCAGCCTGCGCCAGCTTAACCGCCGTTGCTTCACCGATGCCTGACGAGGCGCCGGTCACAAGCGCCACTTTGCTTTTGCCTTGCATTTTCATAGCTACCCTCATTCCTGCTTTATCCAAATCACATTTCAGCCGGTGCACTTGTTTGCGGTGCTACGTTCCAATTGCGGTGTTTTCCAGTCGAGGTGGATTGCCCTGCACTCAAGTGTTACTATCAAAACGATAGTAATATTACCGCCGGGCCGGACCTTTGTCACTATCAAAATGATAGTTAATTGTTGCTGCCTGGGTGTGGGAAGGCTTAAGTGGTTGAAATAGATTTGTTTCTGACAAAACACGAATTGGTGTGGGAGTAATATGAACGCCAAAGACAGCAGTAATGAAACCTGTCCGATCGCGCGCTGCATGCCCTTCCTGGGTGACGCGTGGAGCCTGCTGATCCTGCGGGACGCCCATGCGGGCCTCACCCGTTTTGATCAGTTCCGGAAAAGTCTTGGCATCGCACCCACCATTCTGACCAAACGTCTGGCAATTCTGACGGAGGAGGGCTTGCTGGAAAAACAGCTCTATTCGGAACGCCCTCCGCGTGAGGAATATGTGCTGACGGAGGCTGGTCGGGATTTATTGCCCGTGCTCTTCATTATTGGTGCGTGGGGACGGAAGTACCGTGGCGAAGGGAAGTTGACGCGTTTTCTGGATGCCGAAACGGGAACGGAAATAAAAGCGATTGCGGTGGATGAAATGACGGGGGCAAAAATCGGCACGCGCCCTATCGTCATGGCGGAGCCCCTTGACGATTAATGCTGAACCTCCCATTGAAATGGGAGGATTAACGCACCCATAACGGCTAACGAAAGCCGTTCACACCACGTAGCGTTTCAGCGTGCCGTCGATGAAATTGCGGATGTTGTCGGCGGTGAGGTTGATCAGGCGCTGGCGGGCTTCGCGGCTGGCCCAGGCGCAGTGGGGGGTGATGATCAGGTTGGGCAGGTCCAGATCCAGCAGCACGTTGCCATTCACCGGCGGTTCCTGCGACAGCACGTCGGTGGCCGCGCCGCCCAGTTTGCCGTTCTTGAGTGCGGCGGCCAGAGCAGCTTCGTCCACCAGTCCGCCGCGCGCCGTGTTGATGAGGAAGGCGCCCGGTTGCAGCAGATCCAGTTCCCGCGCGCCGATTAGGTTGCGGGTGGAATCGGTGAGCAGGCAGTGCAGGCTGAGCACGTCCACCTGCGGCAGCAGTTCATGCAGCGGCAGGCGCGGTGTGCCGTCGGTGGTGGTGGCGTCCTGGTCCGGCCGGCGCGACACCAGCACATGCATGCCCATCGCCCGCGCCAGTTGCGCCACGCCCTGTCCCAGATCGCCGTAGCCGACGATGCCCAGGGTTTTCCCTTCCAGTTCCAGAATGCGGTGGTCCATCAGGCAGAAATTGGCGGCGGCGTTCCAGCGGCCGGCTTTTATGTCGCGCTGGTAGGCGGGCAGGTTGCCGGCCAGTGCCAGCATCAGCATGAAAGTGTGCTGCACCAGCGACGCCCGGCCATAGCGCACCACGTTGCAGACCCGGATGCGGCGGGCCTGGGCGGCTTTCAGGTCGATGTTGTTGGTGCCGGTGGCAGTGACCGCGATCATTTTCAGATTGGGGCACTGCGCCAGAATCGCGGCGTCCAGCACCGTCTTGTTGACGATGGCGATGTCGGCGGTCTGCAGGCGGGCAAGCACCTGGTCCGGGTCGGAATAGTCGTGGCGGATGAAGGTCCCGGCGGCGGTCTGCAGGGGGGCCAGGGTGATGTCGTTGCCGAGGCTGGCGGCATCCAGAATGATCGTGCGCATGATCAAAGTTTAGTCGCAGATGCGCCAGATGCCGTCCTGCTGGCTGATCCGCTGTTCCTGCTCCAGCTTCAGCAGGTGGGCCAGCAGCGACATGCGGGCCAGACCATGCAGGAAGGAGGGCACTTCGTCGTACACGGACGGGGTCAGGGTGTCGAGGGTGCAGGGGCCGAGCTGGCGCATCTTGTCGAGGGCCTTGTTCTCGCGCATGAGGCGGTGCTGGATCAGGCCCTCGATCAGTTGCAGCGGCTGGTTCACCAGATGGCCGTGAGCCGGCGCCAGATGCCGCAGCTGCAGTTTTTTCAGGTCGTGCAGGGCGTTGATGTAGGCCAGCATGTCGCCGTCCGGGGGCATGATCACCACGGTTGAACCTTCCATGATGTGGTCGCCGGTGAACAGCAGTTCTTCCTCGTCCAGATAGAAACACAGGTGGTTGGAGGCGTGGCCGGGCGTGTGGACGGCGCGCAGGGTGAATTCGTCGGTCTGCAGAAAGTCGTCGTGCTGCCAGTGCTGGTCAGGGCTGAAATGGCGGTCCTGGCCGTTGGCGTGACGGGCGATCTGGCCGATGACGCTGGCGCCGGTCAGGTCCCGCAGCAGGTTGGCGCCGGGGGAGTGGTCCATGTGGGTGTGGGTGCAGAGTATCCAGCGGATGGGGGCGCGCATGGCGTCGGCGGCGCGGACGATGGCGTCGATGTGCACGGAGTCGGCCGGGCCGGGGTCGATCACCGCCAGTTCGCGGTTGCCAACCAGATAGGTGTTGGTGCCGGGGCCGGTCATCATGCCGGCGTTGGGCGCGGTGATGCGGCGCACGCGCTGGCTCAGCACAATGACTTCGCCGGGGGTGAAACTGGACATGCGATGGCTCTCGAAAGGCGGGGTGGCGGAATTTTACCCCGATTTGGCGTCGATGTGGTTGCCCAGCTGGTTCAGCAGGGTGGCGGTGGAATCGTAGCCGCACAGCTGGCGCAGGGTGACGATGGTGGGCAGCACCAGCACCCAGTCCTGTCGCTGGAAGTTGGCGAGGGCCTGCTCCGGCGTGATCCAGCAGGTATTGATGGCTTCGTGATCGTCCTGCAGGGGATGCTGGCCGGCGGGCGTGGCGGTCATAAAGAAGCGGGTGTCGTAGCGTTTGGGCAGGCCGGGCGGGGTCAGCCAGCGGCTCAGGTAGCGCAGGGCGGCGGTGTCCAGCGTCAGTTCCTGTTCACGGCAGAAGTCGAGGAAACCATGCCGGGTGTGATGGAGGAAATGCTGGGCTTCCGCCGCCAGTTCCACCGGGACCGGTTCGCCGCCGCGCCGGGCCAGCAGCAGGCCGGCTTCTTCCACCGATTCGCGCAGCGCTGCGATCCAGTAGGCCAGCGCGCCATCATCGGTCCCCAGCATTCGGTTGGCGCGGTCGGCGCTGATGTCGCAGTAGTCCAGCCATTCCGGTGCGTTATCGAGCGGGTCCAGCTTGCCGCCGGGAAATACCCAGGCGCCGCCAACAAAGTGGGCGTTGGGGCTGCGCTGCTGCATCAGCACTTGCGGTCCTGCGGGGGAATCCTGCAGCAGGATCAGGGTGGCGGCGGGCTCGATGGTGGAGGGCGGGGCGGGATAATCGGTGGACACGGGACGGTTCTCTCAACTGCTTCTGTTGGGGACAGGTCTTGCTCTGGTCACTGCCTACACTGTAGCAGAGTCGGGCGGCATCCATATAAATCCGGCTTTTTATACGCTCTGGTTATGTGAGCACTGCTCTGGAGCCCCGCGGTTTGCCGGATTTTCAATCTGTTGTTAGGCTTCATGGTGATTCCCGCTGCAAAGAGTAATGCACCGATATGTCAGTCTGGTCCCGGCTCGTGCGAGGCCATCTCGCCGCGCTCAGTGAGTCATGTAGTGACGAAGTCATTGATTTCATGTTGCTGGAAAGTGGCCTTGTGCGTGACAAGCAGGGGAACATCCAGGCCGATTCCTTTGCCGATCTCAACCGTTATCTGGACACGCTGGAAAACTATCTGGGCCTGCTGTACCGGGAGCGGGCGGAGAAGATTTTCAGCGACGTGATCGAGCAGGGCTGGCAGGAGTCGGCCGAGCGGCCGGAAATCGACGCCAGTTTCAAGGCCGAGCTGGAGCAGAAGGCGAAGCTGGCAAAAAAGCTGGAAAGCCTGAACAAGGATCTGCTGCAGGCCAAGGAATCGGCCGAAGTGGCGTCGCGGGCCAAGTCGGTGTTTCTGGCCAGCATGAGTCACGAAATCCGTACCCCCATGAATGGCGTTATCGCCAGTGTGCAGTTGCTGCAGGACACGCGGCTGGACAAGGAGCAGAAAGAACTGGTGGGCCTGATCAGCCGGTCGTCCAATGCGCTGCTCAATATCATCAACGACATTCTCGACCTGTCGAAAATCGAAGCCGGCCATCTGCAGCTGAACCGCGAGGCATTCAACCTGCGTCAGCTGATTGCCGATGTCAGCGACCTCAACCGCGCCACAGCTGACGACAAGCACGTCGCCATCAATGTCGCCATCGAGGACGGCACGCCCGAATATGTGCTGGGCGATGCCATGCGCGTGCGCCAGGTGCTGATCAATCTGGTGTCGAACGCCATCAAATTCACGCGCGAAGGCCATGTCAATGTGGACGTCGGTTTCGACCGCATCGACGACGAGCGCTACAACGTCATCATCGAAATCAGCGACACCGGCATCGGCATTCCCAAGGACCGGATCGAGAAAATTTTTGAATCCTTCGAACAGGCCGATCCCACCATCAGCCGCAATTACGGCGGCACCGGCCTGGGCCTCACCATCTGCAAGAACCTGGTGGACCTGATGGACGGCTACGTGGAAGTGGAAAGTGAAACCGGCAAGGGCGCGTCGTTCATCATCACGCTGCCATTCCGCATCACCGAGCGCCCCAAGGACGAGCCGGCCGCCGATTCCAGTCTGCAGAAGAATTACCGCAAGAAAGTGCTGGTGGCGGAAGACAACGTGGTGAACCAGCGCGTCGCGCAGAAGATGCTGACCAAGGTGGGTATCGACGCCGACATCGTGTTTGACGGCGAGGCCGCCATCGAGGCTGCCAGCAACCGCCAGTACGACCTGATCATGATGGACATTGAAATGCCGGTGGTGGATGGCATCGAGGCCACGCGGGTGATTCAGGCCGGCAATGGTCCCAACAAGAAAACCCCGATCCTGGCCCTGACGGCGAGCGTGCTGGACGATGACCGCAAACGGATTCTGGCGGCGGGCATGCAGGGCTTCGTCGGCAAGCCGGTGCGGCTGAACCAGCTGACCCAGGAGCTGGATCGCTGGTTCAACTGACAGGAATTGTCAGTGCAAAGCATGACGTGGTTAACAAAACCGCTGCCCACGCTGACATAAAACGCAACAAATCGCGCCAGAAAAGTTGCGTTTGGCCGGGCGCCAGATAGTTTTATTAGTATCAGCATTCATCTTCAGTAGCAGGCACCATGGCTTCCTCATTACCGCGACACGACGCAGGCATGCCGGTAACCGACAGGGAACTTCAACAGACACAGCTTTTCCGCGACGTGCAGCTCGACCGCATCCGTCCGCTGCTGGCCGCCTGCCGCAAGGTGGCGCTGCAGCCGGGCGAAGTGTTGCTGCGGCCGGAATTCAGCAACAACTGCATGTATCTGGTGCTGAAGGGCGAAGTCACCGTGCATCTGCAGAACCTGGACAATCCCCCGCTGCTGACGCTGGTGGTGGGTGAATGTGTGGGTGAAATGTCGGTGTTCGATGGCCGCAACCCGTCGGCTTATGTGAAGGCAGGGCAGGGGGTGGAAGTGCTGGTGATTGAGAGCAGTGTGCTCTGGCAGCTGATCGACACGTCCCACAGCGTGGCGCGCAATCTGCTGCATCTGCTGGCCAACCGGCTGCGCTCCGGCAATGCCATTGTCACCGACACCCAGTCACGCCAGCGCGAAACCGAGCATGCCGCCAACAGCGACGCGCTCACCGGCCTGAACAACCGGCGCTGGCTGGAAGAAATCATGGTGCGTTTCAAGGGCAAGGCCCTCAACGAACTGCAGCCGCTGTCAGTGCTGATGCTGGACGTGGATCACTTCAAGCGTTTCAACGATACCTTCGGCCACAAGTCCGGCGATCTGGTGCTGCAGATGGTGGCGCAGACCATGCGCAAGCGTCTGCGTCCCAGCGATATGGTGGCGCGTTACGGCGGCGAGGAATTTATCATCCTGCTGCCGCACACGGCGCTCAGCGAAGCGCAGGTGGTGGCGGAACGTCTGCGCAAGGGCGTCGAGCAGTGTCAGGTGTCGGCGGAGCAGGGGCAGGAATTGCCGCCGGTCACGATTTCGATTGGCGTTGCGCCCTGGCGTAATGGTGAGGCGCTGGAGGAGATGGTGGAGGCCGCCGACAAGGCGCTCTATCGCGCCAAGGCCAACGGCCGTAACCGGGTGGAATTGCGCGACTGAGCGATTCCGCCTGCGCTTCAGAACAGGCTGCGGCGCGGCTTCAGCACAATCTTCATCACCCGCAGCAGAAAGCCGCGCGGCAGAATCCGCGCCAGCAACGCATACCCGTTATTCAGTACGCCGTGCACCACCACGCCCTTGCGTTTATGCATGGCCCTGATCGAGGCCCGCGCCACCTGCGCCGATCCGGTGACCGGTATGTAACGCAGCAACCCCACATGATCGGTACCGGAAATCTGGTGGAATTCGGAGGATGTCGGACCCGGACAGCTCACCGTCACGCTCACGCCGGTGCCTTTCAGTTCCGCCCGCAGTGCTTCGCTGAACTCGATGATGTACGCCTTGGTGGCACCGTACACCGCCATGTACGGCCACGGGGTGAAACCGGACAGCGACGCGATGTTCAGGATCTTGCCCAGCCCGCGTTTCACCATGTCCACGGCGAATTTTTTGGTCATGTAGGTGGTCGCGATCACGTTCACCTGGATCTGGTCCACCTCGGTGTTGCGATCGTCGGCGGTGAACGGACCCCAGGCGCCCAGGCCGGCGTTGTTTACCAGAATGTCGACAGGAATGCTGCGCTCCTTGAGCACATCGAAAATGCGGTCGATCTCGCTGATGTCGGACAGGTCGGCGGCCAATACGGTCACGTCCACCTTGAAATCCTTGCGCAGATAATTGGCCAGTTGTTGCAGCCGTTCTTCCCTGCGCGCTACCAGCACCAGATCGTGGCCTTCCTCCGCCAGCACTTTACTGATTTCGTAGCCGATGCCGCTGGAGGCACCCGTTATCAAGGCGGTGGTCAGAGCCATCACGTCGGTCCTGTCGCGAAAAAATGAGCTTTCTATGTTAATGGCTTTTGTTGCAATAGCAATCGGGCGGTAAGATGGGCGACCTGCCTGCAGGATTGCACACCGCTGACCAGAACCGGACCGCCGACAGCCGACACACGCATGACAGAATCGTCTCCCAAAGCCCGTCCCGAAATTTCCATGCCGCTGATTCGCACCGTGCTCGGCTGCGTCATGCGGCAGGGGCTCGACGCCGACCGTTTCCTGCGGGAAGTGCAGCTGGAAAATGCGCCTCTGCACGATCTGTCACGGCGCATCGACCTGTCGGTGTACGACCAGGTGCAGGAACACGCCATGCGCGTGCTGGACGATCCGGCGCTGGGATTGCACATGGGGGAATACGCCTCGCCGGGCACGCTGGGACTGCTCGGCCATCTGTTGATGAGTGCGCCCACGCTGGGAAGCGCCGTGCAGCAGTGGATGCATTTTCACAGTCTGGTCAGCGATTCCTCGCCGTCGACGCTGCATATCCAGGGCGAGCAGGCGCTGTTCATCTACCAGTTTCCCCGCTCCACTCCCGACTGCAACCGCATCCGCGCCGAATTCGGTCTGGTGCAGATGGCGCGGCTGGCCGGCCTGATGCTGGGCAATGTGCTGCCCGTGCATGAAGTGCGTTTCGAGCATGCGCAACCGGATTATGTGGCGGAATACCAGCGCATCTTTCAGGGGCCGGTGCATTTTCGTTGCGAGCACACTGCCGTGATTTTTCCTGCCGCGTTGCTGCAGCAGGAATTGCCGTCCGCCAATCCCGCCGTGCATGAACTGCTGAAGGAAGAAGCCGAGCGTCAGCTGACCCATCTGGACGACAGCGTCAGTCTGGCGGACAAGGTGGAGCTTTTTCTGCACCACGCCCTGCAGAAAGGCAAGCCGGGCATCGTGCAGGTGGCGGAGCATTTCGGCATGAACGAGCGCACGTTCCGCCGCAAGCTGGAAGGGCAGGACACCTCGTTTTCCGAACTGCTGGGGCAGGTGCAGCTGAAAGTGGCGCGGCGCCTGCTGCTCAACCGCGACCTGTCCATCGACAGCATCTCCGAGCGCCTGTGTTTTTCCGAGCCCAGTGCCTTTCAGCGCGCGTTTAAACGCTGGACCGGGCAGACGCCGGGTGAATACCGCGAGCAGCTGACCCGTTCCTGATTCTCAGGTTTTGTCGATTTTCACCTGCGCACTGATCTGCGTGAATGATTTGATCGACGCCCGCATCTGCTGACTGAAACGGTCGGCGCGCGCGATGTGCTCCTGCACTTCCTTCGACAGCGTTTCGATGGCCTGTGTGCGATTGCTGATGGAGTTGATGTGACCCTGCTGGTATTCCGCCAGATCGCTGACCGACTGATTGATGCGGTGCAGGGATTCGATGTAGCCGAAAATCGTTTGCAGCGACTGGATCACTTCCTCGCTCATGGACGCATTGCGTTCCGCCACGGTCTTGTTGTGATTCAGCATGTCCACCGCCTTGTCGGCCAGATGCTGCAGCGCATCCACGGTGGTGCGGATTTCACTGGTGGAACTCTGGGTGCGCTGGGCCAGCGCGCGGACTTCATCTGCCACCACTGCAAAACCACGCCCCTGTTCGCCGGCGCGGGCTGCTTCAATGGCGGCGTTCAGCGCCAGCAGATTGGTTTGCTCGGCAATGGCGCTGATGGTGGAAACCACGACATTGATCGACTGGCACTGGCGGGCCAGATCGCTGATGGCTTCACCGGCATTGTTCATGTACTCACCCAGCGTCTGCGCGATCTTGCGGGATTCACCCAGCGTGTCGCGGCTTTGCCCCACCTGCTGGTGCGCGGCGCGGGTTTCGGTCACCGCCTGACTCACCGCGTTCTGCACATCGTCGGTGGCCTTGCACAGCTGCGCTACTTCCTGCATCACCTGTTCGCTTTCGGCAGCCTGCCGTTCCACGTGATGCACGGAATCCTGCACGGAAAAAAGCAGGGCATAGGAATAGCCGGAATTGAGGTTGGACGAGCCAATAATGCGGGTGATGAACGTCTGGTAGTTGCGCACGATGCTGGCGGTGGCGCGGGCGATCCGGCCCAGTTCATCCTGGCTTTGCAGTTCGATGGTGCCGGTAAGATCGCCATCGGCAATCTGGTTCAGTCGTTGGGCTACCTGTTCCGCCGGCCGCACCACCCGCCGCAGGATGAATACGAACAGCAGGACAAAGCCGGTAGCCAGCACGAAAAAACTGGCCAGCAGTATCTGAATATGTTGCCGGATGGTGGCGTGACCCTGGCGGAAATCCTGTTCCGCCAGGGCGGCGATCCGCTGATGCACTTCGGCAATCTGCGCATTGATGGCGGCCGAACTGGTGTCGAACTGGGCCATCAGCCTGTTGCCTTCCGCCGGGCCGCCGTCGATGTAACCCTGCGCCATGGTTTTGCCGGTTCGGTAATAGGTTTCAAAAACCGGCCCGATTTCCTCGTAGAAAAACCGGTTGTCCGGGTCCAGTTCCTTCAGAACCTTCAGGTTGTCGTTGAAACCGGCGCGGGCAGCCTCGGCCTCGCTGAAACCGTCATCCAGTCCGTCCAGAGCGCGGGTGGCGCTGATGTCGGTCAGCCACTGCTGCACCTGCACGGTGTTGATGCGGGCCTCATAACCCTGGCGGATGGTGGGAATCAACACCTGCTCGCTGCGATCCAGCAGCTGTTGCAGGTGGCGTACATCCTGGTACAGGAACAGGCCGATGGCCCCCAGAATCGCCAGGGCGCCCAGTCCCAGCAGGCTGACGGACTGTTTGATGCTGAACTGCTTCATGCCGTTGTTCCATCCTTTGGTGGCCGATCCTTTCAAGTCTAAAACACCGCTGTATTTCCGCCACGGCGGTCACAAATGGCGACAAAAGGGGTGAAAAAATACCGGCCACAACTTCGCAGTGCCAACTAAACTTCAACAATATCAGACGCAAAACCGGCGTTTGCCGATGTGGTCTTGCGTCTTCCCCTGCACACCACACGCCTTGTTTCAGGAGGGCTTTATGCGAATTCAGGAACTGGTCAGCCATTGGGAAAGTGCCAGCCGGGGCGAGCGCACCCGACGCGAATTTTCCATCCGGCTTCCGCTCAAGGAAGCCGCCCAGATTCTGGCCCTGCGGGAAATGTACCCGGATTGCAGCGAGGACCAGATTCTTACCGACCTCATCTGCTTTGCACTGCAGCAGGTGAAAGAAGCGTTTCCCTATGAGGCGGGTGAAAGGCAGATTGCCGTCGATGAATGCGGTGATCCGATTTTCGAGGATGCCGGTCTCACGCCCCGTTTCATCAAGCTGGCGCAGAAATACCGGCAGACTCTGGAAATGGAAATCCGGCGCGAGGCCAACTGAGCGTAATCGGCCCATCCTGAAATCCTGCCTATACTGAATGCAAAGCACCCTGCCTGACATTTGCAGGCGGGGCGCCGTCATCGACCCCACAGGTGCAGGCAGGCTGTGTCCCAGCAGAATCCCCAACAGGCCGATCCCCAACTTCCCGATGCCCTGGCACCGCTGCAGCAGCACATCCTCCAGCTGCAGCAGGAAAACGACCAGCTGCGTCAGCAACTTGCCCGTCAAAGCCAGGAAACCGGCGAGGCCATCGCCGAGGCGCTCAATGCCAGTCGCGCCAAAAGCGATTTTCTGGCGATGATGAGCCATGAAATCCGCACCCCGATGAATGCCATTCTCGGCTATACCCAGCTGCTGCTGAAATCGCCGCTGGAGCCTCGGCTGGAAAAGTACGTCACCCGTATCAACACGGCGGGCGAGGGGCTGTTGCAGATCATCAATGACATTCTCGACTTCTCCAAAATCGAAGCCGGCAAGCTGGCGCTGGAACTGATTCCGTTTCAGCTGCGGGATCTGGTGGCGCGGCTGGAGGCCACGTTTCGCTCCCAGGCCACGGCCAAGGGCGTGGAACTGCAATTCGTGCTGGACGATACCGTGCCCCAGACCGTGCAGGGCGATCCCCTGCGCATCGGCCAGATCGTCAGCAACCTGATCAGCAACGCACTCAAATTCACCGAGAAAGGCCATATCCGCGTGCAGGTGCGTCTGCGCCACATGCGGGCGGACGAATGCCTGATCGAAATCGAGTGCGAAGACACCGGCATCGGCATCAGCCCGTCCATGCAGGCGCGCCTGTTCACACCGTTCACCCAGGCCGACAGCTCCACCGCGCGCCAGTACGGCGGCACTGGTCTGGGACTCAGCATCTGTCGCCGTCTGGCCAACATGATGGGCGGCGACATCCAGCT
This sequence comes from uncultured Moraxellaceae bacterium, assembly GCA_964491665.1. Lineage (GTDB taxonomy): Bacteria > Pseudomonadota > Gammaproteobacteria > Pseudomonadales > Ketobacteraceae > Ch67. The sequence goes on along the minus strand of CAZBII010000030.1, from coordinate 12,631 downwards.
GCACAGCCAGGTCGGTATCGGCAGTCGCTTTGTGGTCAGCCTGCTGTTGCGGCGGGTGCACGAGTCCGGGGCGGGTCAGCGGACAGAGGCTGTGTCCGGGTCGCCAGCCGGTCCGCTGTTTGCCGGACGCCGCCTGCTGCTGGTGGAAGACAACGAACTCAACCGGGAACTGGTCTGTGAAATGCTGGCGGATACCGGCGTGGCCATCGACACGGCCGGCAATGGTCTCGAAGCGCTGGAGAAGCTCAAGGTTAATGCCTATGACCTGGTGCTGATGGATGTGCAGATGCCGCTGATCGACGGGCTGGAAACCACGCGCCGGCTGCGGCGTGATCTGGGCATGACGGAACTTCCGGTGCTGGCCCTGACCGCCAATGCCACGCTGGAGGATCGCACCGCCTGTCTGGCGTCCGGCATGAATGACTTCCTCAGCAAGCCGGTTTCGCTGCCTCCCCTGCTGAAGGGACTCAGCCGCTGGCTGCTGGGGGAGAGTGAGCCGGCTCCGGAGGACAGCACGGCGCCGGTGCTGCCCTCCCTCGACGTGCTGGATACGGCCCGGGCCCTGGACATGATGGGTGGCAAAACTGCCCTACTGTACAAGATGCTGGACATGTTCCTGACCCGTTACGCCAATCTGGGAGAGGACCTGCGCCAGTTGTGCCGGCAGCAGGCGTGGGGTGAGATGCTGCGCCTGGCGCACACCCAGAAAGGTGTCGCCGCCAATATAGCCGCCGAGGAGTTGCGCCGGGTTGCCGCCGCCATCGAGGCCCTGCTCAAGCAGCAGTCCCCGCCGGCCGACCCGTCTGCACTGCAGGCCCTGCTGCAGCAGTATGACCAGGCCCAGCACCGGGTTGTCGACGCCATCCGCCGGTTCCGCGACTGAATTCCCTGCCCGCCGTACTGTTTTTCTACCCCCTTCCTTCAGGCGACAGATACGCCTGATCATGGTACGATTTGTGACCTTTTGGTCATCATGTTGCCGCCTGGAGTGCTACTTCCTGCCGGCCATGATCAACCCGGTCCCACTCCAGCACAGCAGTAACGAGTACAGAGGAAAGAGAGAGCCATGAACGAGATGCTGAACCAGCCCCTGCGCGCCCAGCCCACCGCCGACGAACGCTGGGCCAATTTCAAACCCATCGTCACCGGCGACGATTACGTCAACAGCCTCCGTGGCCGCAATCTGGATGTGTACCTGTTCGGCGAGCGCATCGACGAACCCACCGACCACCCGATGGTCCGTCCGTCCATCAACGCGCTGAAGGAAACCTACGATCTGGCCCAGCGTGAGCCGGAACTGGCCAGCGCCAAGAGCCACCTCACCGGCAACAGCATCAACCGCTTCCTGCACATCCCCCACAGCCCGCAGGATCTGGTGCTGAAAAACCGCATGCAGCGCAAGATGGGCCAGCTAACCGGCACCTGCTTCCAGCGCTGCGCCGGCCTCGACGCCATCAGCGTGATGCATTCCATCACCTACGACATCGACCAGGCGCACGGCACGGTCTATCACAAGCGTTTCCTCACCTTCCTGGAAAAACTGCAGAACCACAACCAGATCATCGCTGCCGGCATGACCGACCCGAAAGGCGATCGCAGCCTGGCGCCGCACGAGCAGGCCGACAAGGATCTGTTCATGCACGTCACTGCCCGCAACGAGCGCGGCCTGTTCGTCACCGGCGCCAAGGCGCACATGACCGGCGGCCTCAACTCCCACTGGATGATGGTGCTGCCCACCATGCGTCTGTCGGAGAAGGACAAGGACTTCGCGGTGATCGGCGTGGTGCCGCTGGACGCCGAAGGTCTCACCTACATTTATGGACGCCAGTCGTGCGACACCCGCGCGATGGAGCCAGGTCTGATCGACAAGGGCAACGCGCAATTCGCCGGACAGGAAGTGCTGGCCGTATTCGACAACGTTTTCATTCCGTGGGATCACGTTTTCATGGATGGCGAATACGAATTTGCCGCGCCGATGGTGGAGCGTTTCACCAACTATCACCGCGCCAGCTACGTGTGCAAAACCGGTCTGGGCGATGTGATGGTCGGCGCTGCTGCCACGATTGCGGAATACAACGGCCTGGAAAAAGTTTCCCATATCCGCGACAAGCTGGTGGAAATGACACACCTGAACGAAACCATTTATTCGTCCAGCATCGCATCGGCGCACGAATCGCAGAAATTGCCCTCCGGCGCCTGGATCAACGACGGCATGCTGGCCAACGTGTGCAAGCACAACGTCACGCGTTTTCCCTATGAAATCTCGCGTCTGGCGCAGGATCTTGCCGGCGGTCTGATGGTGACGCTGCCGTCGGAACAGGATTTTGATGCGGAAGAAACCGGTGAGCTGCTGAAGAAATACTTCAAGGGCCGCGCCGACATCAGCGTGGAAGATCGTGTCAAAATGTTGCGCCTGATCGAGAACATGACGCTGGGACGCAATGCCGTGGGTTATCTCACCGAGTCGATGCATGGCGCCGGCTCGCCGCAGGCACAACGCATCCAGATCCTGCGTGGCATGAATGTCGAGAAGAAAAAATGGTACGCGAAGAAGCTGGCAGGCATCGTTCAGGTCAGCGAATAAAGCGCGCAGCAATTCCTGTTTGACATCAAAGGTCGGGGCCAAAACCCCGGCCTTTTTTGTTTTGGTGGGTAGAGAAATTGAAAAAAGCTGGTTAGTATCCGCGTCACCGATAGGAAAACCAGGAGAACGACATGAAACGCGCACTGCTTCCCCTCAGCATCATGCTGCTCACCCCTGCCGCCATGGCAGAAAGCAAGGTTGGTCAAATTTCGATCAATCCCAACGTTGGCTACACAGTCCCCGATTCCAAGCGTGAGCTGAACGACGGCGTGACTTACGGCATCAACGCCGAATACCAGACCTCCCCGAACGTTGGCCTGCTGCTGTTCTACAACGAATCCGGCACTGAATTCGAAGGTGATGCTGGTTTCTTCTCCTCCGACAACTATTTCGACACCAAGCGCTACGGCATTAACGCGCGTTACTACTTCGCGCCTGAAGCCAAGCTGCAGCCTTACCTGGTGACCGGTATCGGCAACGCTGAATCCGAATTCGACAACGAAACCATCCTGAACCTGGGTGGCGGTGTGCGTTACTACCTGACCGACGCGCTGTCCCTGAATGGCGAACTGGTGGGTTCCCACGCCACTGACGACGACCTGGATGACGGCACTGTCAGCCTGGGTGTGGCCTATTCCTTCGGCGGCAAGAAGCCGGCTCCGAAACCCGCTCCGGTGGCAGCAGCACCTGCTGACAGCGATGGCGACGGCGTAATTGATCCGAACGACAAGTGCCCTGGCACTCCTGCCGGTGTTCCGGTTGATGCCACTGGCTGCCCGCTGGATTCCGACAAGGACGGCGTGACTGACGACAAGGATCAGTGCCCTGGCACTCCGGCCGGCACCAAGGTTGATGCCCGCGGTTGCGTACCCCAGAAAGTCGTGGTGGAAAGCATCAAGCTGAACATCCAGTTCCCGACTGCTTCTCACGCAGTTGGCGAGAAGTACCAGCCTGAAATCAAGAAAGTGGCTGACTTCCTGAACAAGCACCCTGATGTGGTAGTGGACATCGAAGGTCACACCGACGCGCAAGGTTCCGACAAGTACAACCAGGAACTGTCCCAGCGCCGCGCTGACTCTGTGAAAACCCAGCTGCAAACCCGCTATGGCATTGCTGCCAGCCGCGTGAAGGCAGTCGGTTACGGTGAAGCCAAGCCGGTTGCCTCGAACGACACCGCTGACGGCCGCGCCCAGAACCGTCGCGTTGTGGCAGTCATGCAGAAAGAAGTGCTGGAATGATCCTGTCATTCTGACGCGAGTGGAAATACAACATGCCGGTGCTTGTCACCGGCATGTTCGTTTTGGAAGGCAGAAAAATAAAAACGGAGACAGAAAATGAAATCAACCTGGACTCTGGCTATCACGTTTATGATGCTGGCAACGGCCTTTTCCGCGCAGGCGGAGGAACCGGCTGCCGATAAACTCTGGACCGGCGAAGTCGCGCTGGGTTATCTGCAGAGTTCCGGCAACACCACCACCAGCAACTTCAACGGCAAGAGCAAGGCCATTCGCGATGGCCAGCAGTGGCGCAATACCTACAAGCTGGAAGGTGCCAACGAATCCGCTGATGAAATCCGCACGGCAGAAAACTATTTCGCCGCAGTCAAAACCGATTACAAGCTCGACGAAAAATCCTATCTGTTCAATCTGCTGGAATATACCGACGACCGCTTCAGCGGATTCGATTACGAATACAGTGTCACGTTCGGTTATGGCCGTGTGCTGCTTGAAAACGCCCGGCACAAGCTGTCGGCCGATATCGGTGCCGGCTACCATTTCAGTGAATTCGATGACGGCAACACGGAAGAAGATGCCGTGGCGCGTCTGGGTGGTCTGTACAAGTGGACCATCAGCGACACCTCCGTGTTTGACGAGGAAGTCAGTTCCGAAATCGGCGAAGAGAAAAGCACGACCAAATCGCTGACCCGGCTGCAGGTGAAAGTGAACGGCAACCTGTGGGGTTTTGTCGCCTACGAAATCAAGCGCACCTCGGATGTTCCGCCGGGCGTGAAGAACTCGGACCGCAAGACTTCAGTGGGCCTGAATTACGCCTTCTAGAGACCACTGTCACCCTGTTTGACTGTCCTGCCATTCCTGCCTGACAGACTGCGCAGTCATTTTTTCAGTCAATTGATTCAGGTCCGGCGGCTCGGGGATAATCCCGCGTCTGCCCGCCGGGCCGGTGCCTCCAGACCGTTCTGCCCGCCTGGCGATAGCTACAATTAGCCAATCTGTGTTCGTTCCGCCATTGCGAGGAGTTCGTCATGCCCCAGTACAAAGCGCCGCTGCGTGAGATGCAGTTTCTGATTCACGAGGTTTTCAACGCCGGCCAGCACTATCAGCAGCTGGGTTATAACGACGTCAATGTGGATCTGATCGACGCCATCCTCAGCGAAGGCGCCAAGTTCACCGAGAACGAGCTGGCACCGCTGCGCACCGTGGGCGACGAGCATGGCGTGAAATGGAATGACGGCGTGGTGACGACGCCACCCGGTTTCAAGGCGGCTTTTGATTCCTTCCGCGAGAACGGCTGGGCCACGATTGCCATCGACCAGCAGTGGGGCGGGCAGGGGTTGCCGCACAGTCTGAACATCATTTTCCACGAGATGTGTTTCACCGCGAATATTGCCTGGGGCAACATCGTGACGCTCACCCACGGCGCCATTCGTGCCATTGAGGCGCATGCGTCGGAAGAACTTAAGCAGCTGTATCTGCCGAAAATGGGCGCGGCGGAATGGACTGGCACCATGTGTCTGACCGAGCCGCACGCGGGCAGCGATGTGGGGCTGGTAAAAACCCGCGCCGAGCAGCAGGCCGACGGCAGTTATGCCATCACCGGCACCAAGATTTTCATCACCCAGGGCGAAAACGATTACGCCGACAACATCATTCATCTGGTGCTGGCCCGTCTGCCGGGCGCGCCGAAAGGCCCGAAAGGGATCAGCCTGTTCCTGGTGCCGAAGTTCCTGCCGGACGCCAGCGGCAATCCGGGTCAGCGCAATGCGCTGTCCTGCGCGTCTGTTGAAAAGAAAATGGGTCTGAAAGGCGCGCCGGCCTGCGTGATGAATTTTGATGGCTCGAAAGGCTGGCTGGTGGGGCAGCCCAATGCCGGTCTGGCCTGCATGTTCACCATGATGAACGCGGCGCGACTGGACGTGGGGATTGAAGGTCTGGCGGCGGCGGAACTGGCCTTTCAGGGTGCGCTGGCGTACGCGAAAGACCGTCTGCAGATGCGGGCGCCCACCGGTCCGGTCGCGCCGGAGAAGGATGCCGATCCGATCATTGCCCATCCGGATGTGCGGCGCATGCTGATGACGCAGAAAGCCCTGGCAGAAGGCTGTCGCGCGCTGGCCTATCACATTGCCTTCCTGCTGGATGCGGAAAGTCACGGCGACGCGGAATCCCGCAAGGCGGCGGCCGACCGGGTGGCTCTGCTCACGCCGATCAACAAGGCGTTTCTCACGGATCGCGGTCTGGAGTGTGCCAACCTGGGCATGCAGGTATTTGGCGGCCACGGTTATATCCATGAGCACGGCATGGAGCAGATTGTGCGGGATGTGCGCATCGCGCTGTTGTACGAGGGTACCAACGGGATTCAGGCCAACGATCTGATCGGCCGCAAGCTGGTGTCCAATCAGGGGCGCCTGCTGCGGATGTTCCTCGACGAAATCGAACGTTTCTGCGCGGCCAACAGCAGCGATCCGCGAGTGGGCGGTGTGGTGCAGGTGCTGCGTGAGCATGCACAGGAATGGTGGCAGCTGGCGCAGGAACTGATCGCCAAAAGTGCAGCGGAACCGAATACCCTGTATTCGGTGGCGGTGGAGTTTCAGGATTATTCCGGCTATGTCACGCTGGCCTATTTCTGGGCGCTGATGGCCAGAACGGCGGCGGACAAGCTGGATGCAGGCACCAGCGATGCCGCTTTCTACCAGGCCAAGCTGAAAACCGCCCGCTTTTATTTCGACCGCATCCTGCCGCGCACCCGCAGTCTCGTGGTGGCGGTGCGCGCCAGCGGCGATGCGGTGATGGACATGAATGTGGATGAATTCGTGTTCTGATCCGGCTTCCACTGCGAACTTCCCGCAGTGTTTTGCCCTCAGGGGGCGGTGTCTGCCAGGCATCGCCCCTTTTGTTTGCTCCCGGTCAGTAACTCCCTCTTTTTCCCGGCGGGATAGACATCCTGTAACCCTAAATTAATTTGTCTGTCAGATTGGGCTGGTATATCGTTGTAATTGTTGTGATATTGATCAATTCGCGCTATACCTAGTCAGGCACTCAACAATTCTGACTAAAAACTGTGCTTTTTTGAGGGGGAATACACGATGGAATCATCAATTGGGGCGAAGTCAGTTCCGACCACACTGACCTCAACCTCCTATTCGCGTCTCGTCGAACAGATAGTCAGAGAAATCACCCAGGCCACATCCTACGCACAGGTGTGCTATCTGATGGGCCGCATCATGGGTGCCCGGCATCTGGTGGCCGACGATGTGTTGCAGGCCGACCAGATCGAGGTGTTGCGCCAGCATTTCAGTATTCTGGCCGAGCATTCCCAGGTGCTCGCCTGGGCTTTGAAGAAACCGTATGGCTATGCCGGTGATTTTGTGGCGCTGGAAATGCTTTATGACAATGTCGTCAATACCTCGAGCACAACCGCCGGCCAGTTTGTGGACCGCTGGCTGCTGGACGCGCAGCTGGGATTGGGTGTGCGTGAGCGCAAGGACATGCTGTCGGCCTTTGTGGAAAGCAGGGTGCGGGCACACATGGCAGCGAATGCCACGCCGCTGAAGCTGTTGTCGCTGGCGTCGGGATCGGCGCGCGAACTGCGTGATCTGCCGGACGATGTCCTGCGGGAGCTGGATATCACCCTGGTCGACCAGGACCCGCGCTCGCTGGAATTTGCCAGTCGCCATCTGCCCCTGAATGTGCGCGGTATGAATCGCAATGCTCTGCGGCTGAAAGCCAGCTCGTTCCCCCACGGTTATGATCTGGTTTACTCCTTTGGCTTCTTCGATTATCTGAGCGACGATCTGATCGTGCACAGCCTGAATCTGTGCCGTTCCGCGCTGGCACCCTGCGGCTCCGTCATTTTCCCGCTCAAGATCGACAGCAAGTTCCGGCACTGGTTTTACGACGTGTTCCTCGACTGGCGTTTTGTGAAGCGTGAACTGGAAGATGGTTTGCGGCTGGCGTCGCTGGCGGGGCTGGATGTAGTGGAATTACTGGAAACGGAAAACCAGAGCGTCGTCTTCTATCACTGCGTTCCACGACAGATGTAAGAGGTTCCGTGCAAACTGACATGCGCTATCTGACAATACTGTTGTTCGCGCTGTTCATCGCTGTGCTGGTACTGCTGCAGCAGAACACCGCGCCACTGTATTCAGGCGAAGTGCGTGTCGTGGAGGACGCCGGTTCCGCCCTGGATCTGGCATCGGCCCTCCAGATTGACTGGCAAAAGCAGGCTTCCTCTCCGGTCAATCTCGGTTACAGCCAGTCGGCGTTCTGGTTCTATCTGCCGCTGACGCCGGTGGTGACAACGCTGGGGTCAGCGCTGCTGATGGAAATCGATTTTCCCACGATCGATGAACTGGATCTGTTTCATGTGGGCCCGGATGGCCAGGTCAAACGCCACGTCAAAACGGGTACGGACCTGCCGTTTGCCTCGCGCCCGATGTGGGATGACGATTGGGTGATGCCGCTGGAAAACGTGCAACCTGGTGATCGCGTGCTGGTGCGGGCGCGGACATCCAATTCGCTGCAGATGCCGATCCGGTTGTACCAGTACGACGATTTTTTCCGGCAGGACAATGTCGCCCTGCTGTTCTGGGGCTGCTATTACGGGTTGATGCTGGTGATGGCACTGTACAGTGCGCTGAACAGTCTGGTGATCCGTGATCCGCTGTACCTTTATTACGGCGCCTATGTGCTGGCGTCGAGTCTGGCGAGCGCTTCGCTGAACGGGCACGCCTTTGCCTATCTGTGGCCGGCAGCGCCGGAGGTCAACAGCTACACGCTGACGGTGTTCACCTGCCTGATCATCTGCTTTGGTACCGCGTTTGCGCTGGTTTATCTGGATTTTGTTTCGTCCCGCTCGAAAGCGCGTTTTGTCGGTTATGGGTTTATCGGGCTGGCACTGGCCACGGTAGTGGCGTCCCTGCTGTATGACGTGGATCTGTCCTACTGGGCGGCCGTGCAGGTGGTGGCCTTTACCATGGCGCTGTTTGTATTTGGCGTGCTGGCGGTGCTGCGCCACCATTATCTGGGCTGGTATTTTCTGGCGGGCTGGTCGGCGTTTCTTGTGGGAACTGGCATGTTTGGCCTGAATGTTCTGGGTGTCTTGCCGTTCACGGTGATTACGGTGCACAGCAAGGAAGTGGGATCGGCCTTTGAAATCCTGATGCTCGCACTGGGCATGTCGGCCATTTACCATCATGAAAGGGAAGAGCGTTCCCGCATCAACAGTGCCATCGATGTCATGAAACAGCGTCTGCAGCACCGCGCGAGCTTTATTAACAACAAGAGCGGCTTTATGCAGATTCCGCGTCTGGAAAATCATCTGCAGGATATTCGCGGACTGGACCGGCGCATTCATCAGGAAATGGGACGGCTACTGGTGGTGTCGGTCATCGTCATCGACAAGGCCACGCGGCGACCGGATTACATTGCCCAGGGTGATTGCCTGCGTGCGCTGTTCAACAGTCGCATCACCGTGTTTCCGTTCAAGGCGCAGCGGGAAGGTTTGAGTGGCGAAGTGACGGTGCTGCTGTTTCCGCTGCACAACAAGTTTGAGGCTGAATCCATCATCGAGCGGGTGGAGCAGTGGAACCAGTCTCTGGGTGAACAGTACGATCTGCACTTCGGTTATGCCATTTCCCACCTGACGGAAAAGTACGAGGTGGATTACATCGAGGAATCACTGCATTACCTGGAAGAGGCGGTGCTGCAGAGTGCGATGTCCTATTCCATCGACGACACGCTGAGTTTCGCCGGCCGGCAGAGTGCGGCGGCGGGATCGGGAATCTGATCCGTCAGTTCCAGCGCATGTTTTTTGAGAATCCCGAACGCAGGAAACTCATCTGGTCCGCCAGGATGTTGCGGTTGGCCAGCGCCAGATATTCCATCTTGTTGGGTTTGAACGGCACTGCCAATAGCGGCATGTTGGCTTCTTCCGGCGTGCAGTTGCCCTTGCGCTGGTTGCAGCGCCGACAGGCCGTGACCAGATTGGTCCAGTTTTCCGAACCGCCCCTTGAGTGCGGCAGGATGTGATCGCGTGTCAGCATTTCCACCGGGAATTTATCGCCGCAATACATGCACAGGTTGCAGTCGCGGCGGAACAGCAGGCGGTTGCAGACAGCGGGGACGTGGTGGTCGTTGTGCTTGATGTCGCCGTCGGTGGCGATGATGGTGGGGATGTGGAGTTCGGAGCGCAGGCCGAGACGGTTGATGCCGCCACGAATGGTGACAGCGCTTTCTCCCAGTGACCAGACGATGAGCCCTTTCACCAGCAGTGTGGCGGCTTCCTCCCGGCTGAGCCATTGCAACGGGAGTCCGGCCTTGTTGAGTCGGAGTATCCGGGTTTGCGTCAGCATGTGCATACCTGTTTTTGGCATGTTGTCGGCGGTGAGCGCTTCCGGCTTTTGGCAACTGCGCGCTCACTGTCAGCAGTACTTTAATAGTGAACCAGAATATCCAGTTTTTCCAGACGGTTACCCACATTACTGTCAGGGTGTGACAGGTCTGTGGCAGGGAGGTTGAACGGCGCACGGATTTTTCCCGCCTTTTACGCGGTTAGAGACGTTCCGGAAGCGGTGGGCTGGCCAGGGAAAGCCCCTCCAGCAGTTGTGGCAGAAGCTGTCCGGACGGGCCGATCAGTTCCACATCCGCCAGATGGCTGGCGTCGCTGGGCTGGGTGTTCACCAGGATGATGCGGGCGCCGCGGCGGCGGGCCAGCTGGATCAGGCCGGCGGCCGGGTAGACGCTGGCACTGGTGCCGATGACCAGCAGGCAGCCGGTTGCGGCGCAGAGGGCTTCGGCGGCTGTCCAGGCGGTGTCGGGCAGGGATTCGCCGAACCAGACCACGGCGGGTCGCAGGGAGCCTCCGCAGCGCGGGCAGTCACGCAGGCTGGGGGGATGAGCCAGGTCGATCGCTACGCTGTAGCCGCAGCCGTCGTGGCAGCGATCGCGGGTGATGGTGCCGTGCAGGTGCAGGATCTGCTGTGGCGCGCAACCGGCCCGTTCCAGCAGGTCGTCGACGTTCTGGGTGATCTGTACCAGTTGTGGCTGTTGCGCCAGCGCCTGGTGGCCGGCATTGGGCCGGGCGGCGGCGAGGGTCTGCCGGCGCCAGTTGTACCAGTCGATGACGGTGGCGGGGGCTTCGGCGAAGCCTTCCGGTGAGGCCAGTTTCATGGGGTCGAAGCGCGACCAGAGGGCGTGGGTTTCGGTGTCGCGGAAGGTGGCGATGCCGGATTCGGCACTGAGTCCGGCGCCGGAAAAACAGGTGACGCTGGGGGCTTCCTGCAGCAGTGTGCGTGCGGTGTTGATGCGTGAGGCGGCGGACATGAAAAAGGCCCTGTCGGAAGGATCAGGGCCTGAGTGTAAGCATCCGGATGGCGCTTGAGAATTGCGGTCAGCGCGGATTGATGGAGATTTCGATGCGCTGGTTCTGGGTGGCGACCTTGTTCCAGCGGGCGGCGTCCAGGTCCGGGTCCGGTTTCGGGTAGCGCACCAGCGGACGGCGGTCGCCGACGGTGGCCAGGGTCAGCTGCATGGTGTCGCCGAACTGGGATTCAAAGGCGGACTGGAAGCTGGCAAAGCCGGCAGTCTGTTCGGTGCCAATGGCGTCGGCCTGGGCCGGGTCGAGCTCCATGATGTCGCAGCTGGAAAGCGGCTGGCCATCTTCCGGCAGTTCCGGCTCGCCGCTGGCGCCGGTGATGACGCAGAAGCGGCCCAGATGGCTGCGCACGCTGATTTCGCCGGTAAACCCGGAGCTGTGCAGGTTGTCCACCAGTTGCGACAGGGTGCCGGCCAGTTTGTCATTGAAGGGTTTTTCGCCCAGCGGGAACTGGCCTTCCTCGTTCAGGGACCATTCCATGCTTTCGTAGAAGCGCCGGTTGGTTTCAGCGTTTCTGGCGGCGGTGGGCTGCTGGCGGGGCTGGGTTTGGGCTTCCGTATTGTCGGCGCTGGTGCCCTGCTCGCTGAGGTTGCGCTTGAGGGCGATATTTTCCGAGCGGATTTCGCCGAGCTGCTGGCTCATCTGGGTGTAGTTCAGCAGCAGGAAACCGATCAGCACCACACACAGGGCAAGGCCGAGGTACTGCAGGCGGTAGCCGCGTCCGGATGGACGGGCGGGTGGTTGCTGGCTGAGTTGATCGACCTGTGAAGACAGGGCGCGGATGCGTTCTTCCAGGGCCTGCACTTCGGCGGCGTGGGCGGCAGCGCGGGCTTCGGCGGCCCGGTCCTCGCGGGCCTTGTCCTCGGCAAACGGTGTTTCCACGATGACGACGTCATTGGCGGCGGGCGCGCTGATGATGCTGGTGGCTGTTTGCGGTGCGGTCTGGCCTGGCAGCAGGTTCTGCTTTTCCAGCACCTTGGCCAGCTGCAGGGGTTTCAGTGTCTTGGGAATGACGCCTACGGCACCGAGGGCGCGGGCCTGGCTTTCATACACCTCACCTTCCTGCGAGGTGTACATGATGATGGGAATGGCAGCAGTGTGCGGATCGTTCTTGATGGCGCGGACGGTCTGGAAGCCATCCATGCCGGGCATGGTGTGATCCATGAAGATCATGCTGGGCTTCTTGTCGCACAGGTAGCCCAGTGCTTCTTCACCGGATTCCACGGTGTCTACCTCGATGCCCTGCTCGGTCAGCATTTTGCTGAGCATGTGCCGGGCCATGCGGGAGTCGTCTACGACCAGTGCCAGCTTGGTTGCCATGGGATGCGGAAAGATCCGGTTGTTATCGTTATTGTTCGGGAAAATATATCAAAGCATTTTAGGTTGCACTATGTTTTTGTGCCACTTCGGCGACGCACTGGTCGAGCGTGCGCACGC
>CAZBII010000029.1:0-34572 GCA_964491665.1 uncultured Moraxellaceae bacterium | reverse complement strand
CTTGCGGTTCAGCCAGGGCAGCGCCGCGAACAGGACCAGCACGGCCCATTGCACGGGGCGTCGCCAGCGTGCGTGCCACGGTTTCATGCCGGGTTCCCTCCGTGTCCGGGCGCGGCGTCGGTGGCGTCAGCCCCGCCTGCCGCCTTCCCGTGCCCGGCGGTTTCATCCATGCTTGATGCCGTCCTGCGTCCTGCGTTGGGGCGCACCACGATGGTCTGCATGACGCCCTGGGCCTTGATGGAGGCGGCCAGGTCTTCCAGGGCCTGCGGGTCCATGTCGCGGCGGGGCTGGTAACGGCCGCGTTCGAGGAATTCTATCGGCAGGTGGCGCAGTTCGCCGTCGAGGTTTTCAGGGGCGGGCACCGGCTGGGCAGGATCGGTCGGCACTTCTTTTTTCGGCAGGGAGGCACTGGCCAGCAGTGCGTCGAGTCCGCGACCTAAACCTTTCTTCTTGGCGCTCATGGTGGGCCTTTGTTGTCGTGGGTGGACCGGCAGGGGGAGCTGACATTATAAGCAGCGCCGGAACCGGTGCAATCAGGCGGACAGGCTTTCTGCCGGCGCCTCGCGCTTTTTCTGTTCGCCGCGACGGATCAGTTCCCCCGCCAGTGCCAGATAGCAGACGGCGCCGCGTGACTTGGCGTCGTATTCCAGCACCGGCAGGCCGTGACTGGGCGCTTCGGCCAGACGCACGTTGCGCGGAATGATGGTGCGGTACACCTTGTCGCCGAAATGCTCGGTGAGCTGGCTCGACACCTGGTTGGCCAGTGCGATGCGCGGGTCGTACATGGTGCGCAGCAGGCCGTCGATTTCCAGCTGCGGATTCAGTACCGATTTGATTTTCTCGATGGTGTTGAGCAGCGCGGTCAGTCCTTCCAGGGCGTAGTACTCGCACTGCATGGGAATCAGCACGGAATCGGACGCCACCAGCGCATTCACCGTGAGCATGTTCAGCGATGGCGGGCAGTCGATGATGATGTAGTCGTATTCGTCCTGCACCGGCGCCAGTGCGCGCTTCAGGCGCTGTTCCTTGTCGTCCATGTCCAGCAGTTCCACTTCGGCGGCGGTGAGATCGCCGTTGGCGGCAATCAGGTCGAAACCGGGTGTAGTGGCAAGGCGGGCCTGCGCGACGGTAAGATCATCCACCAGCACATCGTAAATGGAATGTTCCAGCGCGTGCTTGTTGACGCCGCTGCCCATGGTGGCGTTGCCCTGCGGGTCGAGATCGATCAGCAGCACCTTGCGCTTGGTCGCCACCAGGGAAGCGGCCAGGTTCACCGACGTGGTGGTCTTGCCCACGCCACCTTTCTGGTTGGTCACTGCCAGTACCTTGCCCACCGTGCTGCTCCTCAGGACGTCTGCGATCCTGTCTGTTTTCTGCGGATGTTGATCAGGTGCCGCTCCTCGTGCAGGAACGGCACGGCGATTTTTTCAATTGCGATGTCGAGATTGCCGGTATCCAGCGCCGCGATTTCGTCGTGCGGAATCTGCCCTTTCAGTGCCAGAAGATAACCATCGGGCGCGAGCAGGCGCAAGCAGTGTCCGACGAAATCCTGCAGCGATGAAAACGCGCGACAGGTGATGCAGTCGAACTGTTGCGACTCCGGCACCGCTTCAATGCGGTCCTTGATCACGCTCAGGTTGTCCAGCTGCAGTTCCAGTTTCATCTGCAGCAGGAAACGGGTTTTCTTGCCGTTGCTGTCGAGCAGCGTCCAGTGCTGGTCCGGGCGGCAGATGGCCATGGGAATGCCGGGCAGGCCGGGACCCGTACCGACATCCAGAATGCGCTGGCCCTGCACCGCGCGGTGAATCGCCAGACTGTCCAGCAAATGCTTGATGACCATCTCGCCCGGATCACGGATCGCAGTGAGATTGTAGGCCTGGTTCCACTTCACCAGGCTGTCGAGATAGGCGTTGAGTTTCCGCTGCTGCGATTCATTCAGCGCCAGCCCCAGTTGCGCGCAACCCTGTGCCAGCAATTCCCGCTGTTGTTCCGTGACTGCCACTGCTGCTCCGCTTACGCCGATTGCTGTTCCGGTTTGGACTGCTGTCCGCCGCGCTTTTTCAGATGAATGAGCAGCAGGGAAATCGCCGCCGGCGTGACACCGGGAATGCGCCCGGCCTGCCCCAGCGTTTCGGGACGGCTCTGCTTGAGTTTGTTGCGCACTTCGTGGGACAGGCTTTTCACCGCGTCGTAATCAAAATCCGCCGGCAGTTTCGTTTCTTCATTGCGCCGCAGTTTTTCCACTTCTTCCTGCTGGCGCACGATGTAGCCGGCGTATTTAGCGGCAATTTCAATCTGCTCGGCGACCACTGGCGCGACCGGTGCGCTGTTGCTGAGTTCTGCCAGCGTGGTGTAACTCAGTTCCGGCCGGCGCAGCAGATCCATCAATGAATATTCGTGCGACAGCGGATTGTCCAGCTGCGGATTGAGTTTCTGCGCCAGTTCCGATTGCGGCAGAATCCAGGTGCTGCGCAGACGCTGTTCCTCGCGCACGATGGCTTCGCGTTTTTCGCAGAATGCCTGCCAGCGCGCATCACACACCAGACCTAGTTCGCGGCCTTTTTCGGTCAGGCGCATGTCGGCATTGTCTTCACGCAGCAGCAGGCGATGCTCGGCGCGGCTGGTGAACATGCGGTAGGGTTCCTTGGTGCCGAGGCTGATCAGGTCGTCCACCAGCACGCCCAGATAGGCTTCGTCACGGTTCGGATACCAGCCGTCTTTTTCCTGCGCGCGCAAACCGGCGTTCAGACCCGCCAGCAAACCTTGCGCGCCAGCCTCTTCATAACCGGTGGTGCCGTTGATCTGGCCGGCGAAAAACAGGCCGTGGATGAATTTGGTTTCCAGCGTGTATTTCAGATCGCGCGGATCGAAAAAATCGTATTCAATGGCGTAACCGGGGCGCGTGATGTGCGCGTGCTCCATGCCGCGAATCGAATGCACCAGTTCCAGCTGCACGTCGAACGGCAGACTGGTGGAGATGCCGTTGGGATAGAGTTCGTGGGTGGTGAGGCCTTCCGGCTCAATGAACACCTGGTGCGAATTCTTTTCCGCGAACCGGTGGATCTTGTCCTCGATCGACGGACAGTAGCGCGGACCGATGCCTTCGATCACGCCGGTGTACATGGGCGAACGGTCGAGACCGCCACGGATGATGTCGTGGGTTTTTTCGTTGGTGTGGGTGATGTAGCAGTTCACCTGGCGCGGATGCTCGGCCAGTGAACCCATGAAGGACATCACCGGGGTCGGGGTGTCGCCGGGTTGCGGGGTCATTACCGAGAAATCCACGGTCTTGCCGTCGATGCGCGGCGGCGTGCCGGTTTTCAGGCGGCTGACGTTGAACGGTAACTCGCGTAAGCGCTGGGCCAGGGCAATCGACGGAGGATCGCCGGCGCGGCCGCCGCTGGTGTTGTCCAGACCGATATGGATCTTGCCGCCAAGAAAGGTGCCGGCGGTGAGGACCACGGCGCGGGCGAAGAAGCGCACGCCCATGTTGGTGACGACGCCTTGGACGGTTTCGCCTTGAATAATCAGATCGTCCGCCGCCTGCTGGTAGATATCCAGATTGGGCTGGTTTTCCAGCAGATCACGAATGGCAGCTTTGTAGAGAATGCGGTCGGCCTGGGCGCGGGTGGCGCGCACGGCGGGGCCTTTGCGGGAATTCAGAATGCGCCACTGGATGCCGGCCTTGTCGGCACCGCGCGCCATGACGCCGTCGAGGGCGTCGATTTCCTTCACCAGATGGCTTTTGCCGATACCGCCGATGGCCGGGTTGCAGGACATCTGGCCGAGGGTTTCGACGTTGTGGGTGAGCAGCAGGGTGGGCACGCCCATGCGGGCGCTGGCCAGGGCGGCTTCGGTGCCGGCGTGGCCGCCGCCAATGACGATGACGCCGTACTGTTTCGGGTAATCCACGGTTACGAGACCTCAGGAAATACGGGGGGTACAGGTGCAAAAACGGGTAGGCAAGTATACGGGAGGCGGGGGGAAAAGAGAAAAAGATCGCTGGCGGGGAAATGGGCAGGATCGGTGCCGGGTGAGTTTTCTCTGCCCGGTGAAGGGGTTAGTCAGTCGGATCAGATCTGGCGACATTCGGGCAACAGTGGCAGGTGGATCTTCCAGGGTTGCTGTACTGGAAGGCAGGTTGGTTTTTGGCATTGTGTTAGGACGCCAAATTTAGCCAAAGGACGGCACCAGAACACAATAGGAAGCGGTCGGGCCCCCATAGGAGACCTGTTGATTGGCATGGGAGACACGGCGGCCGGCAAAGGAAGGATTGAACAGGGATTGGGAAAGGCACAGGGTCAGATGGCGGTTGGCCGGGGGCTGATAGCGTACTTTCCGGACACTATCGGCCCGCATCTGCATGAAATTGCGCCTGGCTGTTACTGTATTTCAGTTGGCGGGCTGCTGCTTGGCAGCTCCACCAAACTTCACAGGAATCTGAATCTGAAACCTGTCGCCCATGCCCTGCACCTGAACCGGGTCCATCCTGATTTCCTGCAACAAGCCCAGCACAAATGCATCTGCTGCCGGATCACCGGACGAGTCAACAATCCTGAAGTCTGGCGCGTTGCCATTGCTGTAGAACGTGCATGAAACCCTTGCAAGTTCGGTAGCCCTTTCCAGATCGGGCATCCTGTTGCGCCTTTGATAGAATCTGATTCGGGAACGTATTTTTTGCCAGAGTCCCTTCAGCCAAAGATCCGCATATTGCTTTTTCTGCTCCGCATCCAGCGAGACGCCGCTGGATAGCATTCGCCGAATCTCCTTCCATGCTTTGTCATCATAATATTCTGTCGCATTCAAATAGTGGGACATTATCGCTTGCCGGTTTGCATCACTATCCTGTTCACGCTCCAGCAGCTTGGCCAGCGCATAATGCCCGGTACCAAACCCGAGGTCTGCCGCTTTCTGGTAATGGGCTTTGGCTTGCTGCAGATTGACAGGCTGACCAACACCCTGTTCAGCCATGCGGCCAAACAGCACATCCCGGTAGGGAAGCAGGCTGTACCATTCACGGGCCCGCGCATAATCCACCGGCGCATCCAAGCCACGCTCATATCGTTCACCCAGTGAGTGCTGGCAAAATGCGTCGCCGGTTTTGGCCAGCTTTTCATGAACGTCTAATGGTAAATGAATGGGCAAGGTTGAATTCGCATTCGCCACAAATGCAAAACATGCAAGATTGTTGTACTCAACGGGAACATTGCCTGCATTGATTCTGCGGTTGGGATCACAACCCGAAGCCGATAGTAACGCTATGAGCAGCATGGCCAGTTGCGCGCAATTGAATAGCCATCGCTTCCTGCAATGCTGCGTGCTCACTTGCAGGCACCATAAAAGGATACCTGCGTCTGGTTGCTGGCCTGATCGAAGCGCAGCACTACCGACATGCCGGAGGTCTTGTCCGGGCGTTGGGATTTTGCATCATGGAACACCCACACTTCATACCAGAGAGGCGGCGCGTGCTTCACTACGCGGACTTCCTTCAGCGCAGTCGGTGGGAACCCGCAGCCATCCTGAAAAGAACGGAAAATATTGTCGCGCAGTGCGCCAGTGGCAACGGACTGCCCCGCTTCGCCGGCCCACACGCCGAACTCGGTGGCAGTGGCGCCATTGCCCTTGTCGGTGAATCTGGCGCGGACGGGAGAAAATTGCGATTCCTCTGTTTTGTTGTAACTGTCCAGCGCCGGATTTCCCTGCGGTGCGCTGGCGCAACCGGACAACAGTGCGGCGATCAACAAAATCCTTTTCATCTGTGCTCCTGATGTACTGTGATTATGCATTTCTGCGCTTGCGGGTTTTGGGGGTAATCCATTACCCCCATTTTCCCTGCCAGGTTTCAATCTCACCGCGCCTGCCCCATGGCCTGTGCATTCGATCAACCCTTGCTTTTGCTGCTTGCGCAAGACGTGCCGCACCATGCCCAGTTGCTGTTCCATGGCATCCAGCGCCTTGCCAATGGTGGCGGGCGTGATGCCGGTGTGCTGTTTCAGCGCGGCAATGTTGATGACGGGATTGCGGAACAGGGCTTCGAGGATCTGGGTTGTCGATCCGGCGAGGCGGCCCAAGGCGACCTGGGCGTCGGATAGTCGCTGTTGCAGGCCGGTGTGGATGTCGAGGGCCGGTGTGGATGTCGAGGGCCGGCTGGGGGGCCGGAATGAAGGCCTGGCATTTCACTCCGCCAGCAATCGCCGGGGTGTAGGTGCCGGTAAGTCCGCGTTCCATCGGGCAGTTTCCAGGATGTTTTTGGCTTTAAGTTAAAATAACGCGTACTTTTATTTTATTTATGGCGGCAAAGTAAAATAAAAGTACGCGTTATTTCAAGTTCGGCCCTTTCTCATGTCGATGCCGCGTACATATCAGTGCGACGTGTCGAAAAAAATCAGTTCTATCGACATGAGCTAGCCGCGCCGACGGCTGGACTGAAATTTCAGTCCAGAACTGGGTCGCGATTAGCCCACCTGTGGCGGCCACAGATGCTCCGCTAGATCCGCCAGCATGGCCGGCAACTGGCCATCCAGCATGTTCAGCAACTTTACCAAGCGGTCGAGCCTCTGGCGCTAAACGTACTGCATAGTGGTGTGCAATCGCTGTTCGAACGGAAAGCGATGGTGCGGCCTGCTGGCTTTGTTCCAGTTGCGCCTGCAGTTGGGTGATCTGATCGTGCAGCTGACGCAGTTGCTGGCTGGGGTCCTGCGGCGGCACAAACGGGCCGGGGTTGAATTTGGCGGCGGCCTTGCCGAATGCCCTGTGAAACCACACCGCCAGATCACGGGCTACCTTCAGCGCATTCATGGCGTCGCGGTGGCGGATGTCGGCGCGAAAATCGTGGGCGGCTTTATTGCCTTCCACCCGTAACACGTGGAAGAGAGAACGGATGGATTGATCGAGATTGAACTCACGCTCGATCTTGAACAGCAGATCAGCCTGGGTGGTGCTTTCATCAAACAGAATGCCGCAACGCAGCGCAATATGCTGGGCCAGCGCCTCGCCCAGCAGACGCAGTTTTATCAGGCTGGCATTGGGGTTAATGGGGAAACCGCTTTTCCGCTGCGTTGGCCAGCTGAAAGAACACCGGATCATGTTCCTGCAGGAAACCGAAATTACTGAAGGATCGTTCTGCCATGAGTTCCCTGCCTGCAGACCAATACGCCCAACACATCTGGAAATACAGATGAGTTGACAATGTTTATCGTCATTGGAATTGTCAAGCAAGCATAGCATCAATCCGGAACCGGATTGAACCGGCGGCTCTGACTGGCTGTAGCCGTATTACTTCCCGATACAGAAACTGGAAAAAATCCGCCCCAGCAAATCGTCTGGCGTGAAGCGCCCGGTGATTTCCCCCAGATATTCCTGCGCCAGCCGCAGATCCTCCGCCAGCAATTCACCGGCACCGGATTGCACCAGTTGTGCCCTGCCCTGCTCAATCGCCTGCTGCGCTTTTTTCAGCGCATCGATATGACGCTGGCGTGCGGTGAAACTGCCCTCGGCTTCTCCACCAAAACCCATCACGTTTTTCAGATGCTCGCGCAGCAGGTCAACGCCATTGCCGGTTTTGGCGGAAAGAAAAATCGCCGGCGTGTTGATGGACTGCATGACACACGGCGACTGCTCCAACAGATCAATCTTGTTCACCACCAGCGTCAGCCGATTTTGGTCCGGCAGCTCGCGCACAAATTCAGGCCAGATTTTTTCCGGTTCAATTTCAGCGCCGGCTTCCCGCGCATCCACCAGCATCAACACGCGATCAGCGGCGCGAATTTCCGCCCACGCGCGCCGGATACCTTCCTGCTCCACCTCGTCGGGACTCTCGCGCAAGCCGGCGGTGTCGGTAATGTGCAGCGGCATGCCATCCAGATGAATATGTTCGCGCAGCACATCGCGGGTGGTGCCGGCAATCGCCGTCACAATCGCCGCATCGCGCCCCGACAGCGCATTCAGCAGACTGGATTTGCCCGCGTTGGGTTTGCCCGCCAGCACCACTTTCATGCCTTCCTTCAGCAACACACCGCGACTGGCTTCCTGCAGAACCTGCTGCAACTGCGCGCGGATCGAATCGAGATCCTGCAACACCTTGCCGTCGCCGAGAAAATCGATTTCCTCCTCCGGAAAATCAATCGCCGCTTCCACATACATGCGCAGTGCAATCAGCTGTTCCAGCAGCACATTGATGCGATCGGAGAACGCGCCCTGCAATGACCGCAGCGCACTGCGCGCCGCCTGCTCGGATGCCGAATCAATCAGGTCGGCAATGGCTTCCGCCTGCGCCAGATCGATCTTGTCATTCAGGAAAGCACGCTCGGAAAATTCACCGGGACGCGCCACCCGCGCGCCGAGTTCCACCACACGTTTGAGCAGACTGGCCATGACAACCGGTCCGCCGTGGCCCTGCAGCTCCACCACATCTTCGCCGGTGAAGGAATGCGGCGCGGGGAAATACAGCACCAGACCTTCGTCCAGCACCTGCCTGTCAGCATTGCGGAAGCGGCAGAAATGCGCGAAGCGCGGCGTGAAATTCAGGTCGCGCTGGCAGAGCTGCCGGGTGATGGAAAGTGCGTTGGCACCCGAGATGCGGATGATGCCAACCCCGCCCCGGCCAGAGGGCGTGGCTTGCGCGGCGATAGTGTCAGTGGGTATGGGCAGATTCATGGCTTGCGAATACGGAACAGTGATTGTTTCAGGCAGGAAAAAGAAAACCGGCGCCAATGGCGCCGGAATTTTTATTTTTTGTCGCCCGCTTCAATCTGGCGTGTAATCAGCCACTGCTGCAGGATCGACAGCGTGTTGTTGGTCACCCAGTACAACACCAGACCCGCAGGGAAGAACAGGAACATCACCGTGAAAATCACCGGCATAAATTTCATCACCCGCGCCTGCATCGGATCAGGCGGCGCCGGATTCAGCATCTGCTGGATAAACATGGTACCGCCCATGATCAACGGCAGCACAAACCACGGGTCCATCACCGACAGATCCTTGATCCACAAATAGAACGGCGCCTGCCGCAACTCCACGCTTTCCAGCAACGCCCAATACAACGCCAGAAACACCGGCATCTGGATCAGGATCGGCAGACAGCCACCCAGCGGATTGATCTTTTCCTTGCGATAGAGATTCATCATCTCCATCGACATTTTCTGGCGGTCATCGCCGTACTGTTCCTTCATGCTTGCTATCAGCGGCTGCACCTTGCGCATCTTCGCCATCGAGCGATAGCTGATCGCTGAGGGATACAGGAACACCAGTTTCACGACAAACGTCAGGAGGATGATGGACACACCCCAGTTGGCGGTCAGTCCGTGGAAGAAGGACAACAGCCAGAACAGCAGTTTGGAAATAAAAAACAGCGGGCCGTAATCAATGGCCAAATCCAGACCCTTGTCTGGCAGAATCGCGGCCAGCTTCTTCTGGATTTTGGGACCGGCATAGAATTTTGCGGCAAATTCATGGCTGGCACCGGGCGCCAGGTTAATCGCTGCCGTCGTGAAGCTGATGATGTAACGGTCACTGCCTGGCACCGAACGGGTACTGTAATGGTGGGTGGCGCTCTGATCGGGTATCCAGGCACTCATGAAATAATGCTGGATCATGGCCAGCCAGCCACCCGGAATATCCTTGTTCAGAGCGTGACTGCCAACATCCGCCAGCTTGACCTTGTTGTAGGGTTTGTCCTGATCCCAGTAAGCCACGCCCAGAAAAGTGGGCAATCCAAATCCGGTACTGCCCTGGATGCCAGGATCAGTGGACCCGTCGCGCTGGATCTGGCCGTACATCGCGCCCTGCCAGGGAGTGCTGCCCTGGTTGTCCACACGCGTATTCACGTCAATCAGGTAATCACCGCGACGAAAATTGAACGTCTTGGTAATCAATGCAACGCCTTCCTGCTGGAATGTCAGCGCTACCTGCAGGGTATCGCCCTCCAGTTCGTAGCGGGTCTGGGTGCTGCTGTAACGTGGGCGTCCGGTGGCGGCGCTGTCCGGGCCATTGGCACCGATCAGCCCACTCTGGGCGATATAGGTATGCGCCTCATCGCGCTTCAACAGCTGGATCGGTACATCCGGCTGATTGACGGCAACCGGATAAGCCTTCAGTCCGACCTGCACGATATCACCACCCAGTGGGTCAATCTTCACCGACAGGACATCGGTTTCTACGTCAATAAGGGTCTGGGCAGGCTGGACCGCTTGTGCCGAGGGCATTCCGCTAACTGCGGCAGCTCCCGCCGTCACCTGGGGAACATCGGCGGAGGCTCCATTTGCGGCCGTCAGCGTAGGTATCTGATCAGCCTGTGGATAAGTCTGTGAATGATTTTCAACCTGGGTCGGGGCCGGAGTCTCGATGTAATCTTTCTGCCACTGCAGGATCATCAGGTACGAAACGACCGCAAGGGCGGCAATAATGAGGGTACGTTGCCAGTCCATTTTGTTTACTTACTGTTTTGGGGATGGATTTCGGAATCGGAGCCGCTGGTTCCCGGAACCGGGTCATAGCCGCCGGGATGCCAGGGGTGGCACTTGGACAGCCGCCGCAAGGTTAACAGGCCACCGCGTGTTACGCCATAGTGGCTGATCGCTTCCTGTGCATAACAGGAGCAGGAGGGGTGAAAGCGACAGCTTGGGGGAAACAGGGGGCTAATAAAGAAGCGATAGAAGCGAAGGAGAAGTAAAGCCAGGCGTTTCATGATCCGGGGTCCTCCGCTGAAGGACGCGGTATTGTGGATGCAGGCTGATCAAGTCTTTTGATCAATCGCCCCCAACACTGTTCGATAACTGCCCGCAAGGCTGCCTTATCGAGTTCCCGTGCACCGGAGCGGGCCATGACGATCAGATCGATTCCCTGAAACCGGTGACGGTTCAGGCGGAAAGATTCTCGAATCTGACGCTTGAACTGGTTTCGTTCGGTGGCATCTCTCAGGTTTTTCTTTGCTGCGATCAGACCGAGGCGGGGAACTGCGTCGGTCTGTGTCTTATGCCCCAGTATCAGCAGGGCACCATGACTGATTTTGATATCTGCTTGATCAAATACCTGCTTGAAATCATGGCTGTTCAGCAGGCGAAGCCGGCGGCTGAAGGAAAAATCGTCCACCCGCCGGTCGACTATCAGGCGCTCAGGCGCTTCCGACCTTTCGCACGACGACGGGCCAGTACCTGACGACCATTCTTGGTGGCCATGCGGGCACGAAAACCATGGACGCGTTTACGCTTCAGATTGCTGGGCTGGAAAGTTCTTTTCATGGCACGTTCGCTTCAGTGGGATGCTGTTGAATCTGCGTCCACTCCTGTTTGGGAATGGTCGCGGAAAAAGAGGCGCAATTCTATTGATCTTGTGGGTTGGTGTCAATTCGATGATGGCCATTGATTTGGAGTAGTGGCCTGACGTCATTCGTATCGATTTCATATATGCACAGGTCGTAATAAAAAAAGAAAAGATTAAAAAAGAATTTTTGAATTGATTGTTATTGTGTTGATAAATTTTGTGGATAACGTAAAAAAATGCTTTGTAATCAATTAATTATTTAATTAATAACTATGTGTTATAAAAATGTATTTCCTGATGATGTCCTGCGGTTCAAATTGTGAATAAGCCGCTAGCCCTTGCAGTTCACATTTTGATGACCAGCTTGTTGTGGTCCGTATGCAGGGTTTGTCCACACCAATCCTTGCCGCGAGCTTTCATTGATTCGACCTTAGCTGTGGTGGGAAAAAATGTTCTGGTAACCTGTGGATAAGTCTGGAGGTGGGGTATATCATTTCTCGCTTACTGTCCGCTACACAGCTTTTTTTTGGGGTTTGCTCAGGTGGGAAGTTCCCTTTGGCACCAGTGCCTTAATCGCCTGCAAGAAGAATTACCATCGCAGCAATTCAATATGTGGATCCGCCCGCTTCAGGCTGAGGTGGATGGTGCACAGTTGCGCCTGTTAGCGCCCAATCGCTTTGTGCTGGACTGGGTCAACGAGAAGTTTCTTGGCCGTATTTCCGAATTGATGAAGGAATTGTCGATCAGTGAGGAGCCGCTGCAGGTGGTGCTGGCCATAGGTTCACGCCAGACGGCGAAGCCGGCAGTTGTGGCACCAGCGGTGGTGGAATCGTCGGTTGGGCGCTCCGGGCGTTCAGTCACAGTGGTCGAGCACAAGTCTGAGGAATTGCAGGAAGCCAGGCCTGCTGCCAAAAATGCCGGTGGTCGAGAAGTCGATGTCGGCGGCACCATCAAACACAAAACCAATCTCAATCCCCAGTTTACCTTCGACAGTTTCGTGGAAGGTAAATCGAACCAGCTGGCCCGCGCTGCTGCGACACAGGTGGCGGAGAATCCCGGCCAGGCCTATAACCCGCTATTCCTTTATGGCGGCGTAGGTTTGGGTAAGACCCACCTGATGCATGCTGTGGGTAATTTCATGATGACCCAGAATCCCAATGCCAAGGTGGTGTACCTGCATTCCGAGCGTTTCGTGGCGGACATGGTAAAAGCGCTGCAGATCAACGCAATCAATGAATTCAAGCGTTTCTACCGGTCGGTGGATGCGCTGCTGATCGATGACATCCAGTTCTTTGCCGGCAAGGAACGGTCGCAGGAAGAGTTCTTTCATACCTTCAATGCGCTTCTGGAAGGCGGCCAGCAGATGATTCTGACCTGTGACCGTTATCCCAAGGAGATCAGCGGTGTTGAGGAGCGTCTGAAGAGCCGGTTTGGCTGGGGTCTGACGGTGGCGGTGGAACCTCCTGAACTGGAGACCCGCGTTGCCATATTAATGAAGAAGGCGGAGGAGTCGCGGATCATTCTTCCAGACGAGGCCGCCTTCTTTGTGGCGCAGCGGATTCGTTCCAACGTGCGGGAGCTGGAGGGTGCGTTGAAGAGGCTGATCGCCAATGCGCATTTTACGGGCAAGCCCATCACGCTGGATTTCGTGAAGGAGTCGCTGAAGGATCTGCTGGCCCTGCAGGACAAGCAGGTAAGTATTGATAATATTCAGAAAATTGTGGCTGAGTATTTTAAAATCAAGTTGTCCGATATATTGTCGAAGCGGCGCAGCCGTTCGGTGGCGCGGCCGCGCCAGATTGCCATGGCGCTGGCCAAGGAACTCACGAACCATAGCCTGCCGGAAATCGGCGATGCGTTCGGTGGCCGCGACCATACGACCGTGTTGCATGCCTGCCGCAAGGTAAAAGAACTGAGGGAAAGCAGTTCCGATGTGCGTGAGGATTACACCAATCTGCTGCGCTCCTTGACCTCATAAGTTAGCGCTTACTTACGTTGGGATTTCATTATGAATTTCAGTATTGAAAGGGAAAAGTTGCTAAAGCCACTGCAGCAGGTGGTGGGGGTTGTGGAACGGCGCCAGACGCTACCGGTGCTGTCCAACGTTTTGATGGTGGTTGATGGTGATACGCTGGCGCTCACCGGGACCGATATGGAAGTCGAGCTGGTGGCGCGGATTGCGCTGGATCAGTCCTATTCCCACGGGGAAATCACGGTTCCGGCCAAGAAGCTGCTGGATATCTGCAAATCGTTGCCGGATGAAAGCCGCATCCAGTTTCAGCTGGAAGACCAGAAATTGCTGATCAAGGCTGGACGCAGCAAATTCAGTCTGGCGACCCTGCCCGCCAATGAGTTCCCCAATCTGGAAGATGCCGTTGGGCAGGTCAATTTCAGTATCAATCAGGGTTATCTCAAGGCTGTTATTGATCGCACTGCCTTTGCCATGGCGCAGCAGGATGTGCGGTTTTATCTGAACGGGATGCTGTTTGAAGTTTCTACCAACCTGTTGCGGGCGGTGGCTACCGATGGTCACCGGCTGGCTCTGTGCAAGGCAGGCATCCAGTGCGAGGTTGACAAGCCGGTGCAGGCCATTGTGCCTCGCAAGGGTGTG
This sequence comes from uncultured Moraxellaceae bacterium, assembly GCA_964491665.1. Classification (GTDB taxonomy): domain Bacteria; phylum Pseudomonadota; class Gammaproteobacteria; order Pseudomonadales; family Ketobacteraceae; genus Ch67. Next base: position 20,699 of record CAZBII010000029.1, on the reverse strand, counting down.
CTGGAGCTGGCCAAACTCTTCAATGATGTTGATGCGGAGATTGCCATTGCCCTGAGCAACAATCACATCCGCGTCGAGAGCGCTGATCTCCGTTTTACCTCCAAGTTGATTGACGGAAAATTCCCCGATTACGAACGTGTTCTGCCCAAGCTGGGTGACAAGACCGTCCTGAGTGACAAGGCCGAGACCCGACAGTGCTTTTCCCGGGTTGCCATTCTCTCCAATGAGAAGTATCGCGGTGTGCGCTTGCGTTTGGTAAGTGGCAGCCTGACGACAGTGGCGAATAATCCGGAGCAGGAAGAGGCCGAGGAAACCATCAATGTCGATTACCAGGGCGGTGAGCTGGAAATTGGTTTCAATGTGAATTATCTGCTCGATGTGCTTAACGTCATTCGCAGCGATACGGTGAAATTTCAGTTGGCCGATTCCAACAGCAGCGCACTGATTACGGATGCCGAGGATGACAGCGCCAGCTACGTTGTCATGCCAATGCGCCTATAGTCTGGCGAATGTTGCTTCGTTCTCTGGAGGTTTCCCATGTGCGGAACCTCCAGTCCCTCCGGATTGAGCCCCACCCCTCCACCAATTTCATTTTTGGCCCCAACGGCAGCGGCAAGACCAGTCTGCTGGAGGCCATTCATGTTCTGTCTGCTGGCCGCAGCTTTCGATCCAACATCACCCGCAAGATTGTGTTGCAGGGCTGCCGTGAACTGGTGGTTTTTGGTGAAATTGAGGCGGATGAGGGGCGTTTGTTCAGAGCGGGCATTCGCAAGGACGTAGACGGTGAAACCCTCATCAGGATTGACGGCGTCAGGCATGAGCGGATGTCGGATCTTGCTTTGCTGTTACCAACGTTGGCCCTGGATGCGTCTGCTTTTGATCTGATTGATGGTGGGCCCGCAGAGCGACGACAGATACTAGACTGGGGATTGTTCCACGTGGAACATCAGTTTCACGAGGCCTGGAAGGCCTATCAGGTAGCTGTACGCCAGAAAACAATGCTGCTCCGTACGGGCAATAGTGCCCAAACCATCAAAATGCTTCCCTACTGGAACAGCCAGCAGGCCCAATGGGGAGAACACGTGCATGCTGCGCGTCTTAGGTATCTTAGCCAGTTGCAGCAGTCGCTGGCCGCCACCTTGCAGGAATATGTTGGTGAGGCGGCGATCAGTGTTGAGTATCGCCCGGGCTGGAATGTGCAGCAGTACGGTTCACTGCTGGAGGCACTGGAAGCCCACGTTGGGGTAGAGCTGGAAAAGCAATCCTGCGTTTATGGTCCTCACCGGGCGGATCTGGTGATTGGCTGGAATGGCGCATCCGCGCGCGATATCTGCTCCAGAGGCCAAAAAAAGCTGGTATTATATGCAGTTAGGCTGGCTCAGGTGATGACCCTACACCGATTGCGAAATGTCGCGCCGGTACTCCTGCTAGATGACATTCCGGCCGAACTGGACCAAGAAAACCTGGAAAGAATTGCGCGATTTTTGAGTGACTATCCTTGCCAAACGTTCATTACGGCCATTAATGCCGGATCTGTTGTGGGAGGGTTTCTTGATCACTTTCAGGAACACAGCATGTTCCACGTGGAACATGGCCAACTGATAACAACACCAGCTGCGTAAGCCGAGAGAGACACCAGCATGTCTGAATCCAATACCTACAACTCATCCAGTATTAAAGTCCTGAAGGGCCTGGACGCAGTACGCAAGCGCCCCGGCATGTATATCGGCGACACTGACGATGGCACCGGCCTGCACCACATGGTGTTCGAGGTAGTGGACAATTCCATCGATGAGGCCCTGGCCGGGCATTGTACGGAAGTGCGGGTGGTGATTCACACCGATGAATCCATCCGTGTATCGGATAATGGCCGGGGAATTCCGGTCGATATCCATCCGGAAGAAGGTGTTTCTGCAGCTGAAGTGATCATGACCGTGCTCCACGCAGGCGGCAAGTTTGGTGGCGAGGACTCATCGTACAAGGTTTCAGGTGGTCTGCATGGGGTGGGGGTGTCGGTAGTCAATGCTCTCTCCACACTGCTGAAATTGACGGTGCGGCGCGAGGGCCACGTATGGGAACAGATTTACCGCGATGGCGTGCCGGATGAGCCCCTTAAAATTGTGGGTGACACAGATCTGACCGGCACCGAGGTGCACTTTCACCCCTCCCCGGCTACCTTTACCAATATCAAATTCTCCCATGACATTCTGGCCAAGCGTCTGCGCGAACTGTCGTTTCTGAACTCCGGCGTACGGATTGTGCTGGTAGATGAACGCGCGGGCAGCGAAGACGTATTCCAGTACGAGGGCGGGCTGAGCGCCTTCGTGAAATATCTGAACCAGAACAAAACGGCGCTGAACCAGGTGTTCTATTTCAATGGCCGGCGCGAGGATGAAGGCATCTCGGTCGAAGTGGCGCTGCAGTGGAACGACTCCTACCAGGAAAACATCCTCTGCTACACCAACAACATTCCCCAGCGCGATGGCGGCACACACCTGGCCGGATTCCGCTCTGCCCTCACCCGCTGCCTGAATGCCTACATTGAAAAGGAAGGCCTGCAGAAAAAGCACAAAGTGACCACCACCGGGGATGATGCCCGCGAAGGTCTGACTGCGATTGTGTCGGTGAAAGTGCCGGATCCCAAGTTTTCCTCTCAGACCAAGGACAAGCTGGTGTCGTCCGAAGTGAAAGCAGTGGTGGAACAGCACATGTTCGAGCGCTTGAACGACTATCTGCTGGAAAATCCCAACGATGCCAAGAACATTTGCGGCAAGATCATTGATGCGGCACGGGCTCGCGATGCTGCCCGCCGCGCTCGGGAAATGACCCGCCGCAAGGGTGTGCTGGACATCGCTGGCCTGCCCGGCAAGCTGGCAGACTGCCAGGAAAAGGACCCCAGCCTGTCGGAACTCTACCTCGTCGAGGGTGATTCTGCGGGGGGATCGGCCAAACAGGGGCGTGATCGCAAGACCCAGGCCATCCTGCCACTGAAAGGCAAGATACTGAACGTGGAAAAAGCGCGCTTCGACAAGATGCTGTCGTCGGCGGAAGTGGGGACGCTGATTACCGCGCTGGGCTGCGGCATTGGCAAGGACGAATTCGACGCCGACAAATGCCGCTATCATCACATCATCATCATGACGGACGCGGACGTGGACGGCAGCCACATCCGTACCCTGCTGCTGACCTTCTTCTTCCGCCAGATGCCGGCGATTATTGAGCGTGGCTATGTCTATATTGCCCAGCCACCGCTGTACAAGATCAAGAAAGGCAAACACGAGCAATATCTGAAGGATGACAACGCCCTGGATGCGTATCTGACCCAGTCGGCGCTGGAAGAAGCCAGCCTGCATGTGAATGCGCAGGCGCCGGGTATATCCGGTACCGCGCTGGAAGAACTGGTGGCGGGCTACCGCCAGGTGTTTAACCGGATTGATCGCCTGTCCCGCCTGTATCCCGCCTTTGTGCTGGAACAGCTGATTTTTGTGGCGCCCCTGCAGGAAGACCACCTGAAGGACGAAGCCCACATGGCGGAATGGACGCGCAAGCTGGCCAGCCGGTTGCTGGAAAAGGGTGTGACTTCGGAACGCTATGAGGTATCGGTGCTCGAAGATCGTGAGCGTAGGCTGTTCCTGCCCAAAATCATGCACATGGCTCATGGGGTGCCGCACGATTACACTTTCAGCCGGGAGTTTTTCCTGTCCGAGGACTACAACGCCATCGTTGCGATGGGCGGACGTCTGCAGGGACTGCTCGAAGAAGGTGCCTATATCCGGCGTGGCGAGCGCAGCCGCCCGGTGAGCGAGTTCCACGATGCCCTTGAATGGCTGATGGCGGAATCGCGCAAGGGCCATGCAATCCAGCGTTACAAGGGGCTGGGTGAAATGAACCCCGAGCAGCTGTGGGAAACCACCATGGACCCCACCACGCGCCGCATGTTGCGCGTTACGATCGAAGATGCCATTGCGGCAGACCAGATCTTTACGACGCTGATGGGCGACCAGGTGGAGCCGCGCCGGGATTTCATTGAGGCCAACGCACTCAATGTCTCCAATCTGGATGTGTAGCCCAGCGGTCACAGTCTAACCAGCGATCAGCCCCAAAAAGCCCCCGCCAGGGACATTTCCCGGCGGGGGTTTTTGTTGCGGTCACCAGCAAGGAAAACTGTGGATAAAACTGGGGACAAGCTGCGCAGAAAGGAACCGGGACGGATGAGTTATCCACATTGGATTATGGTGCAGCACAATCAAAAAGCCGGATGGCTTCGGTCAGATGCTGGGTGCAAGCGGGAGACTGTGTGAAACACGGAGAAACGGGCAGTCTGACAAATGTAAGCGAGTGCTAACTGACCTGCGCGACAAGCCGGACTGGATCAACTGAATGATTTTACTGAATAAAAAATCCAGGGCTCTCGCCGGGTGGCTTAATCCAGCAGGTTTTTGTTCTGGTTGATCCAGCTTTCCAGCTGCTGGTTCAGCTCCTTCGCCGAGCGCCCTTCCGTGGCGATGGGGGCGCCGATGCGCACAGTTATCTGGCCCGGAACCTTGCCCAGACGATGGGCTGGCCAATGCTTGCCGGCATTGTGGACAACTGGCAGCACAGGTACCCCCGCCTTGCACGCCAGCATGGCACCACCGGGGAAATGGGCGCGGTCTTCGCCAACCGGCACCCGGGTGCCCTCCGGAAAAATCACCACAGAAACGCCTTCTTCCAGCCGTTGTTGACCCTGACGCAGGATTTCCTTGAGCGCGCTCTGCTTGCGGGAGCGGTCGATGACGATGGGCCGGGCCATGTAGAGCAGCCAGCCGAAGAATGGTATCCAGGTCAGTTCCTTTTTCAGCACGGCGGTAATCGGGGTGAACACGTACGACAGGATCAGGGTTTCCCAGGTGCTCTGATGATTGCTGATCAGGACGAAGGGCGTGTTGGGGATGTGCTCGCGTCCCTCAACCTTGAAGGTGATGCCGCAAGTGAGTGCCAGCAAACCCTGCACGGCGCGGGGCCAAAGGGTGAGAATGCGCAGACGTGCGGGATAGCTGATGAAAGGGCTGACCATCAGCGCCGGAGGCGTAAACAGGGTTACGCTGGCGGCGTACAGCACGTTGAAAATCAATCCGCGAAGAATATTCATCAAGTCCTGCTTAGCCTCCGCAGGTGTGGCAGAGGCGGTTAAACGGTGGGGGACCAGTTTGCTGACAACCGGCACTGTAGTCAAACTGTGTACTGCAGGCCGGGATAGCCGCGCCGGACCCCTAACCTGTTCAAATCATTGCAGTTCGCTGATGTCGGCGATGGCCAGGAACAGTTGCTGCAGCGACGCCAGCAGCGCCAGGCGGTTGTTGCGCACTGCCGCATCATCGACGTTCACCATGACCTTGTCGAAGAAGGCGTCCACCGGCTCCTTGAGGGCCGCCAAGGCAAGTAGACGGTTCTCATAGTTGCCGCTGGCGGTGCTGGCCTGCAGCTTACTGACGGCCTGTGCCAGCGCCTGCTCCTCGGCCTGCTGCAACAGCGCCGGATTCAGGGCAGGCAGCGGTTCACTGCTGTCGCGCTTGGCGAGGATGTTGCCCACGCGCTTGTTGGCGGCGGCCAGTGCTGTGGATTCCGGCTGGGCTTTGAAAGTGCGCACGGCTTCGGCGCGACGCCAGAAGTCGAGTGGCCGGGTCGGATTGACGGCCTGCACGGCTTTGACGATGTCGACGCTGATGCCCTCTTCCTGGAACCAGCTTTGGTAACGGCCGTTCATGAAGGACAGGAAATCAGCTTCGACATTCTGGTTGGTGAGTTTGCTGCCGAACAGCTGGATGGATTGTTTCGCCAGTTGCACCAGATCCAGATCCAGTTCGCGGCCGACGCTGATGCGCAGCACACCGAGGGCGGCGCGGCGCAGGGCGAAGGGATCGCGGTCGCCGGTGGGATGTTTGCCGATGCCGAGGATACCGATCAGGGTGTCGATCTTGTCGGCGATCGCCACCGCTTGACCAGTTTTGGTTTGCGGCAAGACGTCACCGGAAAAGCGCGGCTGGTATTGTTCATTCAGCGCCAGTGCGACTTCTTCTGGCTCATTGTCGTGACGGGCATAGTAGGTGCCCATGATGCCCTGCAGTTCGGGGAATTCCCCGACCATTTCAGTGGCGAGATCGCACTTGCAGAGCAGGCCGGCGCGCTGCGCGTTTTGCACGTTGCCACCGATCTGTTGGGCGATGAAGGCTGCGAGTCGGGAGACGCGCTCGGCTTTCTCGAACACGCTGCCCAGCTCCGCCTGAAATACCACGGTTTTCAGCCGTTCGTTGCGCGCTTCCAGTTTTGCTTTCTTGTCCTGGTTGAAAAAGAATTCCGCATCGGTCAGACGCGGGCGCACGACTTTTTCGTTGCCGGCGACGATATGCTGCGGCGCGGAACTTTCGATATTCGCCACGGTGATGAAACGGTTTTTCAGTTTGCCGTTTGCATCCAGCAGGCAGAAGTATTTCTGGTTGTCCTGCATGGTGGAAATCAGCGCTTCCTGTGGCACGGCGAGGAAACGTTGCTCGAACGAACACACCAGCGGCACCGGCCATTCCACCAGCGCGGTGACTTCGTCGAGTAGGGAATCGGGCACGATGGCGCGGCCCTGCTCCTGCGTGGACAGCGCATTCACCTTTTGCAGGATCTGGGCGCGGCGTTCGGCAAAATCAGCGATGACCCAGCCGGCGCGCAGGTCTTCCAGATAGGCGGCAGGAGAGGAAATGCGCACGGATTCGGGATGATGGAAACGGTGGCCACGGGATTCGCGACCGGCTTTCTGCGCGAGGATTTCGCATTCCACCACTTCGTCGCCCAGCAGCATGACGAGCCATTGGGTCGGGCGCACGAACTCGACGCGGGAGGCGCCCCAGCGCATGCGTTTGGGAATCGGCAGTTGATCCAGAGAAGCGGAGACAATTGCTGGCAGCAACTCTTTTGCGTCGCTGCCCTTCACTTCTTTCACGTAACGCAGGCGCTCGCCGCTGGTGTCGACTTCACTCAGTTCGACGCCGTTCTTTTTGGCGAAACCGAGCGCTGCCTGCGTGGGATTGCCGGACGCATCGAACGCCGCCTTTTTCGGCGGACCATCGATGGCGACCGTGCGATCCGGCTGGCGCGTGGCCAGTGCCTTCACGCGCACGGCCAAACGTCGCGGCGCGGCAAACCACTGCGCGCCGGTGTGCGACAAGCCGGCCGCATCCAGACCTTTCACGATACCGTCGCGAAAATTCTCGGCCAGATTTTTCAGCGCTTTCGGTGGCAGCTCTTCAGTGCCCAGTTCCACCAGAAAATCCAGATGATTCATGCTGCGTTCTCCTGTGCCAGTTTCGCCAGGACTTCGTCGCGCAGGGTTGCCGGTGCCATGGGGAAGCCGAGTCGCGCGCGGGCCTGCAGATAGCTTTGCGCGATATTACGAGCGAGCGTGCGCACGCGCAGGATGTAGCGCTGGCGCTCGGTGACGGAAATGGCGCGGCGCGCGTCGAGCAGGTTGAACGTGTGCGAGGCTTTCACCACCATTTCGTAAGCGGGCAGCGGCAGATTTTTTTCCATCAGGGAATTCGATTCGCTTTCGTAAAAATCAAACAGCTCGAACAGTTTCGGCACGTTGGCGTGTTCGAAGTTGAAGGTGGACATCTCCACTTCGTTCTGGTGGAACACGTCGCCGTAGGTGACTTTGCCAAACGGGCCGTCAGTCCAGACCAGGTCGTAGACGGAATCGACGCCCTGCAGATACATGCACAGGCGTTCAAGGCCGTAGGTGATTTCGCCGGTGACGGGATAGCACTCGATGCCGCCGACCTGCTGGAAGTAGGTGAACTGGGTGACTTCCATGCCGTTGAGCCAGACTTCCCAACCGAGGCCCCAGGCGCCCAGTGTGGGTGATTCCCAGTTGTCTTCGACGAAGCGCACGTCGTGCACCGATGTGTCGATGCCGAGCAGGCGCAGCGATTGCAGATACAGATCCTGAATATTCGACGGCGACGGTTTCAGTACCACCTGGAATTGATAGTAGTGCTGCAGGCGGTTGGGGTTTTCGCCGTAGCGGCCGTCGGCGGGACGGCGGCTGGGTTGCACATAGGCAGCGTTCCAGGTTTCGGGTCCGAGCGCGCGCAGGAAGGTGGCGGTGTGGAACGTGCCGGCGCCCATTTCCATGTCGTAGGGTTGGACGACGACGCAGCCCTGGGAGGCCCAGAAATTCTGCAGCGTGAGGATCAGTTCCTGAAAGGTCAGGCCCTTGCCGATGGGTGTGGGTGTCTGGCTCATGGAAAACCTTGTGCTGGTGGAATGCGGCGGACCGCCCAAAGCGCAGCATTATAGCGTGAAGTCTTTACCGATTGGGGATTGAAACGCGCGGGGTTATTGCGGCAGATGCAGGGTGACGCAGGCACCGCCCAGACGGGTGCTTTTGCCCAGGGTCAGGGTGCCGCGCCGCTCCCCTTCCACCTGCAGGGCCAGCAGGCGGCGGGCGAAATGCAGGCCCAGGCCGGTGGAGCCGGTTTCGGCCTTGATGGAACCCGGTGCAGCGGTGTCGCCGGCCTGCAGCATCGACGCCGGAAAGCCCGGTCCGTTGTCGTGCACGTGCAGGGTCAGTTCCTGGCTGCCCTGCTCGTGTTCCGCCGTGATCAGCAGAATTTTGGCGCCCTCCTTGATGGCGTTGTAGAGCGCGGTGTCGAGCACGATGCTGACAATGCCGGCGTCGAAAAAGCCGGTCAGGTCGTCGTCGCATTCGAAGCCGATCTGCACGCCGTGGGCGCGGGCGGTGTAGCTGTGGCGGGCGATCTTCTCCTCGAGAAAATCCAGCAGGAACTGCTGGCCGATGTTGGCGCTGGCAGCGCTGTCGAGCGTCTTGTAGCTGGCCAGGACGCGCACCAGTTCGCTGCCGATGAACTGGGCTTCACTCTTGATCTGGTCGGCGCTGTGGTTGAGTGACTCATTGAGCGGCAGCGCCGCCAGCAGCTGGTCCAGTTCGGCGTACAGCAGGCCGAAGCGATTCTTGATTTCGTGGATCGAGGCTGCCAGCAGATCGTTGGCCAGCTGGGTCTCGCTGGGGGCGCTCATGGCTTGGCTCCGGGCGCGCCCTGCTCGGCCCACTGCAGGCGCAGTTTTTCCAGGTTGGGGTAGCGCGGGTCGGCGGCGTCGAGTTTCTCCAGCGCGCGGAACAGTTCCCCGATCTGGTCGGGCAGCTCATCGGGGCGCTGACCCTGGCGGAACAGGCTGACGCCGGCGCGCAGGGCCGCCAGCAGGATGTCGATGTCCCCCGGGCTGACGCGGGTGGCCTTGTACAGCACATCGAAGGCGTCTTCAAATTCGTTGCGGTCGAGCAGTTCGTTGCCGCGTTTGCGCAGCAGCACGACCCGCTCCTCGGGCCGTTTGGTCAGGTGGGCATCCAGCACGCGGTAGTAGTTGGCCTGCAGCCGGCGATCGGCACCGGCCTGCTGCAGCAGCTGCTGGCCGTAGGCCATGGCAGTGGCTTCGTCCTCGAACTGCAGACGGGTAGCGAAGATGTCGAAGCGGTCGTCGACGGCGATGGCGGCCTCGTTCTTCATCATGGACTGGGCGGCGCGGTAAGCCAGCTTGCCTTCGATTTCCTTGCCGCTGTTGAACAGGGTCTGGGCTTCCACCAGCGCGCATTTGAGGGCTTGGCCCAGGTTCAGGTGGAAGCCGGTCTTGGCGTGTTCCAGCTGGGTCATGGCCTCGGCGATGGCCAGCTTCTGCTCGCGCAGGCCGCCGTGACGGATCTTCGGCTGCAGGGCCTTGGCATAGCGGATCAGCACATCGGCGTTCTTGAAGACGGAATTCTTGCCCAGGCCGACCGCCTTGCGACAGGCCTTGTACATGACGTCGGTGTCGGCGTTCAGTTCGGCCAGCCGCGCCAGTTCCTGCTGCCGCAGCACGGCTTTGGGTGACTGCTCGACGGCCTTCTCCAGCACATGCTGCGCGGCCTTGAAGCGGCCCTGCGCTTCCAGCACCTTGGCCAGCCAGTCCAGCGCCTCGACATATTGCGCCTTGGTGCTGGCCAGTCCTTCCAGCAGCCGCTGCGCCTCTTCCAGTTCGCCCTGGTAGTAGTGCACCTTGGCCATGCCCAGCATCGCCCAGGCCACCTTCTTGATGCCCAGCACGGTGTCGTAGATGTCGCGGGCTTCCTCGATGCGGTTCTCGTTCAGCAGCAGCTTGCCCTTGATGCGGTAGGCCGGCAGCGCGAACTTGGGATTTTCCACCGCCAGCCGGTTGCAGGCTTCCAGCGCGGCATTGATGTCCTTGCGGTCGATGGCGCGGTTGATGTCCTGGTAGACGTCCTTGGTGCGGATGATGCGGTTCAGGCGGGTGCGCAGGATTTCCAGCGTGACCGGTTTGGTGATGTAGCCGTCCGGCTCGAACTCCAGCGCGCCCATGACCATTTCCACGGTCTGGGCGGCGGTGACCAGGATATACACGGTGGAGGCGGGAATCAGGTTGGAGTGGCGCACTTCCTCGAGAATCTGCTGGCCGTCCTTGCCACGGCCCAGTTCGTAGTCGCTGAAGATGATGTCGTACTGGTTGAGGGCCAGCTTGGCAACGGCCTCTTCGCCATTGGTCACCGTATCCATGCTCTGCACGCCCATGTTGGCGAGCATGGATTTCATGGTGGAGCGCATCTCCGCCAGGTCTTCGATGATGAGTACCCGCTTCTTGTGGTACGGAATCAGATCGTGCATGGGGGACCGGGGTTCTCGCATTCAGGCTACCCGTTAAGTGTAGGAGGAATGGGAGCGTGCGCCAGTTGGGGGCAGGATCAGGCCGGTTGTTGTGCTACCAGACAGGCGCGGTTGCGCTCGCCCTGGGTGAGATCGCCGGCGCGGGACAGGTGCTGGTAGAAGCGCAGTTCGAGGCCGGCAAACAGCGCGGGCAGCTCGTTGCCGCGCAGCAGGAAATCGGGGTTGGTGGGGCCGCTGGCGGCGAGCTTGTCGGCGCACCAGGTCTGGTAGAACAGCAGGCCGCCGGGACGCAGTGCCGCTGCCAGTGCCGGGCAGGACGGGCGGTGCAGGAAATCGCTGACCACAATGACGTCGAAGCTGGCGGGTTCCGGCGGGCAGGCTTCCACATCGCGCCGGCGGATGGCGACCTGTTCGCCCTGGGGACCGCGCCAGGCGGCCAGGGTATCCAGAGCTGTCTGGCTGATGTCCCAGCCTTCGCACTGCAGGCCGCGCTGCGCCAGAAAGCGGGCATTGGCACCGAGGCCGCAGGCCAGATCCAGCGCGCGTCCCTGGGCCGGCAGCAGGGACGCGCAGTGTTGCAGTACCCAGGCCGGCGCGCCGGCGTCGGTCTGCCCGGCGTAGCGCTGGTTCCATTTGTCTGCGAGGGGATGTTCCGGTTGCGACACGGACGGGATCAGAAATCCAGTTCGGCGGCGAGGCGTTCGGCCTGCTGCGCCATGAAGCGGTCGATCTCGCGCTGGCGTTGCGGCGACGGCAGTTCACCTTCCTGGTAACGGCACATTTCCATGGCCAGCCGCTTGGCGCGTTCGGCCTTGCGGCCCGGTTCCATCTCGGCAGCCAGCGCAAACAGCTGCAGGGCGCAGAGTTCGAACTGGGAACGGGTGTCCTCGGTGTTGATGCCCTCGTCCCACAGCTTGTTGTGCAGGACGGTCATGGGATGGCTGCGCTTCTGCTCGCGGGCGCGGGCAAAGCCCTGTTGCCAGGCGTCGCGCAGCACGGCTTCATCGAAGGGGTTGGCGCGGGGTTCATCCGGGTCGTAATCGAATTCACCCAGTTCGCGGGCAATCTGCTCGGCGCGCTGGCGGGCACAGAGCATGTTTTCCACTGTGTGGGTCTGGTATTGCGCCAGCATCAGCTGGGCCTGGGCGTTGCACACCTGCAGGGCGCGGTGGGCCGAGTCGCTGATGGCCTGGTCGATGCGGGCGGTGTTGAAGGTCTTGGTGTTGACCGGTTCGAACAGATCTTCCTGCGGGGAGAACAGGTCAAGATCGCGGGCGTCGACCCGAATGAGTGTTGCTTCCATTACCCAGTTTCCTGACGTGCCTGTGGTATTTGTTATTGGGGATGGCTGGTGAGTCTACCGGATGCCGGAGCGCCGGTATTGACGCAGATTGTCACTTTTCGGTTACGGACATTACCACTTTGCCAATGGTTGCGTTACTGGCGACCTCGGCCAGGGCGGCTTCTGCTTCCTGAATGGGGTAGACGCGGTGGATGACGGGTTTCAGGCTGCCGTCGGCGAAGCCCGGCCAGACCTTCTCCCGCAGCTGGGCGATGAGGACGGCCTTGTCGGCGTTGCTGCGGCTGCGCAGGGTGGAGCCGATGACGCGGATGCGTTTCACCAGCAGGCGGCCGATGTCGAGGGGCGCGCTGCGGCCGCCCATCAGGCCGATGATCACCAGGCTTCCGTCGGTGGCCAGCAGGCGGATGTTCTGTTCCAGGTAACTGCCGCCCACCGGGTCGAGAATGGCGTGCACGCCGTCGGCGCCGCTCCATTCCTTCACGGCGCTTTCGAAGTCGCCCTGGGTGCGGAGGTGGCCGGCGCTGGCGCCCAGCTGGCGGCAGAAGTCGAGCTTGGCCGGGTCGCCGACGGTGACGAACACCGGGTTGCCCTGCTGCCGGCACAGCTGGATGGCGGCGGTGCCCACGCCACTGGCGCCGGCGTGCAGCAGCACTTTCTGCCCCTGCTGCACGCCCGCTTCCATGAAAATATTGAGCCAAGCGGTGGCGAACACTTCCGGCAGCGCGGCGGCCTGTTCCCAGCTGAAACCGGCGGGCACCGGCAGGACATGATCCGCCGGGCACACTACCGTTTCGGCATAACCGCCTCCGGCCAGCAGGGCGCAGACGCGATCGCCCACCTGCCACTGCGTGACACCCTGCCCCAGTGTGCTGATTTCACCGGCGCATTCCAGACCGAGAATGGAACTGGCGCCCGGTGGTGGTGGATACAGGCCGGCCCGCTGCATCAGGTCGGCGCGGTTGATGGCGGTGGCGTGAACGCGGATGGCGACTTCGCCGGGTCCGGGCACGGGCGCGGCGGTGTCCTGCCAGAGCAGGCTTTTGTCAGGCTGGACCTGGATGGCGTGCATGCGGGTGTCGGTCATGAGTCGGAATCCTCGCGGGAGCTGGAACCGCTGCTGCCGGTGGTGGCTGAGGTGGCGGCCTTGATCAGGCCCAGTTCCTCGTGGCGGTTCTTTTCATATTCGGTGTACTGCAGCCACTGGGCGGCCTGCCGGGCATGGGCCTCGTCGAGGCTGGCCTGGCGGAACGCGGCCAGGGCCAGGTCGTACTGGTGCAGGTTCAGATAGCTCTGGCCCAGCAGCAGCCAGGTGGCGGTCAGCTGTTTGAAGTCGCCCTTGCGAATGGCGGTTTCAAAGGCGGCGGCGGCGTCCTGCCAGCGCGCCAGCTGGAAATGGGCATTGCCCAGCTGGGCGTCGGTTTCGCCATTGGTGGTCTGGCTGGCGGCCTGCTGCAGGGGCGCGAGGGCCTTTTCATACTCCTGCGCCGAGCTGTAGCAGGCCGCCAGGAAGCGCAGGTTCTTGGCATTGGACGCAATGATGTTGCGGCGCAGGCCGGTTTCGAGAATCTGCGCGGCCCGCAGCGGCACGTCCTGCTGGTAGAACAGGCTGGCCAGGGACAGGTACTGGGACTCGGTGCGCAGCAGATCCTTCTGCTGGGCCAGCGACAGCGTCGCCAGGTACTCGTCCATTTTCTCCACCTGGCCATAGGCGCTGGCCAGGGCCATCCAGTATTCGGTTTTCGGATACCAGTGCAGCAGCCGCTTGAGAGTGACGATGCGTTCCTGTGCGTCATTGACCTGGGCCTGACTGGCCTGCAGCAGCGCCAGCCATTCCTCTTTCGGCTGGCGGCCAGCGGTTTCATACAGACCGATGGCGGTGTTGAGGTGTTTCACGGCGCGCTTGAAATCCTTGGTCTGGTAATAGCACTGCGCCAGCTGCAGGTGGATGTCGCCGGTGGTGTCGTTGCCCTGCGCCAGCCAGCGGTCGAAATGCGCGGCGGCCTTGGCGTACTGGCCGTCGGCGAGATAGGCCTGACCGGCCATGCGCCGGCTGTCCTGCGCCAGCTGCGAGGGGATGTCGAACTGCAGCGCCTTTTCATAGGCCTGGGCGCTGGCCTTGTAGGTGCCGTTCTGGAAATGCAGGTTGCCGAGCAGATTCCACACCATGCCATTCTCGTACGGCGTGTTCTGCGTCTGCTCGCTGAGTTTCTGCAGGATGTCGCGGGCGTTCTCCAGCTTCTTCTGCTTCAGCCAGTCGTAGGCCTCGCCGATTTTCTTGTAGAAGGTGACGGACAGGCTGGGTGCGCTGGTGCTGGTTTCGGCGTGCAGCGGCACTGCCAGTGCTGACAGCGCCAGGGCGAACAGACAGGACACAAGACGCGTGGACATTTTCATCGTGATTGCAGCCGGAAGCGGATGCGGTTCTGCACGCCGGTGACTTCCACCGGCTGTGCGCCCACCGTGCGCGGACGGAAGCGGAAACGCTGCACGGCGCTGAGAGCGGATTCGTCGAACACACCGGGCGGATCGGCCTGCACCACGCGCGGATCTTTCACCTGGCCTTCCGTGCCGATGGTGAATTCCACCAGCACCCAGCCTTCGACGCGCTGGCGCAGGGCGGCGGGCGGATATTGCGGCGGCACCTGCACGATGGGCAGGTAGTCGCCGCCGCCGATGATGCCGCCGCCGAAGCCGTCGCCCAGGCCGGGACCGCTGCCCAGACCGCCGCTGCCACCGCTGATGCCGGTCAGCGAGAAGCCGCGGGTGACAGGCCCGCCCCCTGCCGGCTCCGGCCGGGGCAGGGCCACGCTTTCCACGCTGGCCATCTGCAGGCTGACCCGCTGCGGCGGTGCCTGCGGTTGTGGTGGCGGCTCCGGCTTGAGTTCGTCCAGGTTCAGGGAGCGCTGGCGTTCGACGCGAATGAAATCCACCCGCTCGAAACCTTCGCCCACCACCGGCTGCTCGCTGATCTTGATCAGGCCGATCATCAGCGCGAACAGCACGAAGGTCACAAAGCCCCCAGCCGTCAGCGCGATGAAATAGCGGGAGCCGCGATTCATGTCACTGCTCGCTGGCGGCGATGGAAATGGCGGTGATACCGGCTTCGCGCGCTGCGTCCATCACCTGCACCAGCCGGTTGTTGGTGGACTTCTTGTCGGCGTGGATGATCAGGGCGCTCTGCGGACTTTCCATGTGCAGGCGTTCCAGCGCCGGCTTCAGCGCGCGGGCATCCAGACGTTTCTTGTCGACCCAGATTTCGTCGTACTCGGTGATGATCACGCGCAGGTGGGCGGCCTCTTTCGTCACGGCGGTGCGGGCCTGCGGGCGCTGGATGTCGATGCCGGTTTCCTTCACCGAGGAAGCCGTCACCACGAAAAAGATCAGCATGATGAAAACGATGTCGAGCATCGGCGTCATGTCGATGCCGATATCCTCGTCTTCGGTGGCGCGATAGAACGGACGACGCATCAGGCAGTCCTCGGCGGCGGTGTCAGGGTGAGGCGGTCAGCAAACAGTTCCACCTGGTTGGCGGCGTGCTTGGCCAGCAGGCGGCTGGCGAACAGGCCATAGATCGCGGCGCCCATGCCGGCCATGGTGGGCAGCGTGGCGCGGGAAATACCCGAGGCCATGGAGCGCGGATTGGCGGTGCCGAATGCATTCATTACATCGAACACTTCCACCATGCCGGTGACGGTGCCCAGCAGGCCGAACAGCGGACAGAGGGCTACCAGCATGCGCAGCACCGGCAGCGAGAAATCCACGCTCGCCGCCACCTGCGCGATCAGCATGCGGCGGATCTGCCGGGCATGCCAGGAATGGCGTTCGTTGCGCGCATACCAGTCGGTGACGATCGCCTCCATTTCCCGTGGCAGCGTCAGGCGGAAATACAGCGTGCGCTCGATGATGAAGGCCCACATCAGCACGGTGACGAAGCCGATGGTCCAGAGCACCGCCCCGCCCGCGAAGTGAAAATCGCGGATGGTTTCCAGTGCCTCGATCAGCGCCCACATTTCAGGCGGCTCCCTGCTCGACGCGCTGCGCGATCAGGCCGGTGCTCTCCTCTTCCAGCACCATCAGTACCGCCTTGCTGCGGGTGCTGGCCAGGTTGTGGAAGAACACGGTGGGAATCGCCACCACCAGACCGATCACGGTGGTGACCAGCGCCTCGGAAATACCGCCGGCCAGCAGCTTGGGATCACTGGTGCCAAACAGCGTGATGACCTGGAAGGTGTTGATCATGCCGGTCACGGTGCCCAGCAGGCCCAGCAGCGGCGCCACCACCGACACGATCTTGATCAGCGTGAGATTCTTTTCCAGCGGACCGCGCTCGCGCAGGATCGCTTCGCCCAGCTTCAGCTCCAGTGATTCCGGATCAAGATGGCGGTTGTTTTCAAAGATGAACAGGATGCGGCCGAGCGGATTGTCGCTGCTGGGTTTGGCGGCGCGCTTCTGGTCCGTCACCTTGCGGGTGACGATCACCAGCGTGAAGATGCGTTCCAGCGCCAGCAGGATGCCCAGCGCGCCGATGGCAATGGTGAAATAGCCGATGACGCCACCCTGGTCGATGCGCTCGCGCATGTCCGGCATGTCCAGCAGCATGTTCAGCAGGGTGCCACGGGTGGGATCGATGGCCACTGGCAGCAGGCCGGCACTGCTGTCGGCCGCGGTGAATTCGCCGACATTGCCCAGCATGTAACGGGGCGGCTGCTTGGGCAGTTCCACTACCTTGCCGGTTTCGGCGATGAACTGCAGATAGTGATTGCCCGACATCAGATTGAAACTGCCGACGCGCACCACATCCGCCTGCATGCGCTCGCCATTGAGATTGATCACCGGCAGCGCCAGGTGTTTCACCTTGCCGGATTCCACCATTTCACGCTGCTTCTGGAACCACAGCTGCTCCAGTTCCTCGATGCGCGGCAGGTTGCGATCCTGGCCCAGCCGCTCGCCCAATTGCTGCAATGCCTGCTGGTGGGACGGTGAATCGACGAAGGTCAGCGAGGTCTGCAGCTGCGCGGCGGTTTCGGATGTGGCCGACTGCAGATGGGCAAACAGTTCCTTCAGCGATCCCATGCGCGCTTCGAGTTTTTGCGACAGTTCGTCCAGCTGCGCTTTCTGGCGGGCGTGCTGTTCTTCCAGCTGCGCGCTGCGCGCTTCCAGTTCCCGGCGCTGGGCAATGGCCTGGTCCAGCAGCAGCTGCTGCTGGTTCTTGTTCTGCAGAAAGAGCTGTTCGCGCTGCTGGTTCTGGCGGGTCTGTTCCAGGCGGCCCTGCCGCACCAGTTCCACCAGTTCATCCAGGGATTTGATTTCCGGCGCGGGCGCACTGGCGGCGAAGACCGGGGCACTGGCACACAGGCAGAGCGCGACGAGGCTGTGAAGCAGGAAATTTTTCATTGCACGGCCTCCGGTGCCTGGATGGGCAGGGTGAGCAGTTCCGGCGCCGCCTGCTTGCGCGCGATTTTCAGGCCCAGGCGGAAATCCTTGCGATAGCGGCCGTCCAGTTCCATCCAGTTGCGTTCGCGGATATTCCACACGCCCAGATCGGCACCGTCGAGGGTCTGGTACATCAGCGCGATGCGGCCCACGCGCAGGAATTCCACCTCGCGCGGTTTGTCTTTCAGGGTGAGGGTGCCGCGCCAGGCTTCGATGGTGTTGCCGTATTCGGTTTCGATGTTGTACGCGTCCATTACCTGGCGGAATTTTTCCGCCATGCTGACGTCGCTGCGGTCGAGGGTGTTTTTCAGGAACTGCACGCGCTCGCTGCGTTCTTCCTGCTGGAAAGGCAGATCCAGTTTGATGAAGGTGTCGAGGGATTCGATCATGCGCGCCAGCAGCGGAGTGACCTGGCGCTCGATGATGGCCACGTCCTGCACCGACTGCTGGGTGGAGGCGATGGCTTCCTGCTGGCGCTGCAGCTGCCGCTCCATCTGCAGGTTGTACACCTGCAGGTCTTCAATGCGTTTGAGTTCCAGCTGGTAATCCTGAAACGCTTTCTGGGTGGCGTCACTGAGCCGGTTGATGCGCTGCTGGCTCTGCGCGCCCTGCTGGATCGTGGCTTTCTCGCCGCCGACGATGTCATCCACCTTGTCGGCGCTGGCGTGCAGGCTCCAGCACAGCAATGGCATCAGCAGCAGAACCTGGCGGATCTTGAATGGGCGCTTCATTGCGTTACTACCCTGTTGTGTTTGCTGTTCTTGTTGTTCGTTTTTTTGTGGCGCCGGCGTGAAAGCGGGCGCGCTGTATGGTGCTGGATTGCGCGGATGCTGCAAGTGGACCGCGCGTCATTCGCGGTCCGGTTTTGTCATACGCAGGGCTGGCGGTTCTGCGCCGCGCGGATTTTCTGCGACTGCATCCATTTCAGGATGCGTCCGCCCAGATGCTGGCCGGTGGCCACTTCCGCCACCTGCACGGCGTCGCGCAGGCGGTTGATGTCGATGCCGGTGTCGAAGCCCGCTTCCTCCAGCATGTAGACCAGATCCTCGGTGGCGACGTTCCCCGACGCACCCGGCGCGAACGGACAGCCGCCCAGACCGCCGATCGAGCTGTCGAAACGGCGCACGCCTTCCATCACGCCGGCCCAGGCCATGGCCAGCGCCATGCCGCGGGTGTCATGCAGGTGCAGGTTGAAACGGTCGGAGCCGAACTGCTGCACCAGCGGGCGCAGGATGGCACGGATTTGTTGCGGATTGCCGGCGCCGATGGTGTCGGCAATGGAAATTTCGCTGGCGCCGGCCTCGATCATGTCGGCGGTGAGCTTGTGCACCACGTCCACGGGCGTCTTGCCGTCGTAGGGACAGGCGCAGGCGCCGGAAATGTAGGCGCGGGCGAAGACGCCGTCGGCGCGGGCCTGGGCGATCACCTGCTGGCAGGTTTCGCGGGTCTGCGCCAGGGTCATGTTCAGGTTGCGCAGGTTGAAGGTGTCGGTGGAGGCCAGCACCACGCCGACCGCCGTCACGCCCTGCTCGCGGGCGCGCTCGTAACCCTTCATGTTGGGCACCAGCGCCGAGATGTTCAGGTTGGTGTATTCGCGCAGACCGTCCAGCACCGGCACGGCGTCGGCCATCTGCGGCACCAGTTTGGGATGCACGAAGCTGACGGCCTCGAAATTGCGCACGCCGGCTTCCACCAGCGCGGCCGCCATTTTCAGTTTCGATTCGGTGGAAACGGGATTGGGCTGGTTCTGCAGGCCATCCCGCAGGCCCACTTCCGTGATGTGAATGATTTCGCGCATGGGAGACAGACTGTCTGGTCGGGGAGTATGCGCCCGATTATAAGCGAAACGCTCACGGGCGCTATGGTTGATGGTCAGCCAACGATGCCCCTTTGTTGTAATTCGGTAACCGCCTGTGACGACAGCCCCAGCAATTCCTGCAGAACGCTGCCGGTGTGCTGGCCCAGTGTCGGCGGCGCCGTGTAGTGCTGCTCGTTCGTTTCCGACAGTTTCACCGGATTGCCCGGCTGCGGCACGGTCCGGCCGTTGGGCAGCGGCACGTCCACCACCATCTGGCGGAACTGCACCTGCGGGTCGGCCAGCGCGTGGGAAAAATCATTCACCGGCGCGGCGGGAATGCGGTGTTCCTTCAGCTGGTCCAGCCAGTATTCACAGGTATTTTTTTCCAGATACTCCTGCACCTTCGCGTTGATCGCATAGCGGTGCGCCCAGCGTTCCGGCTGCTTTTCAAAGCGTGGTTCCAGCAGGAAGGGATCGTTCAGCATCTGCGCCAGCTTGATGTAGAACGCATCGCCCATGCAGGCCAGGATGATGTAGCGCGACTGGGTGCGGAAGGTGCCGTAGGGCACATGCACGAAATGGCCGTTGCCCACCGCCGGCGGCTGCACGCCGCTCATCAGGTACATGGTGGCCATGTAATTGAGCAGCGACACCTGGCAATCCTGCATGGAAATGTCGACGTGCTGGCCGCGGCCGGTGAGGGTGCGGGCGTGCAGCGCCGCCAGAATGCCCACGGTGGCAAACATGCCGCCACCCAGATCGCCGATGGGAATGCCGGCACGCAACGGCGGACCGTTTTCCTCGCCGGTGATCGACATGCCGCCGCCCATGCCCTGCGCCACCAGATCAAAGGCGGGGCGGTCGCGTTCCGGACCGGTTTCACCAAAGCCGGTGATCGAGCAGGTGATGATGCGCGGGTTGTGCTGCTTCAATATTTCGAAATCGATGCCGAGCCGCTTCGGCACGCCCTCCCCAAAGTTGTTGATCACGATGTCGGCCTTCTTCACCAGCGCGTAAAACAGTTCCAGCCCGTCCTTTTCCTTCAGGTTCAGGCACACGCTTTCCTTGTTGCGCGACAGGGTGAGGAAGTAGGCGCCCATGCCGTCGATGGAATACTGCGGATCGTCCGCCAGCAGCTTGCGGGTGCCCTCGCCGGACTTGGGGGGCTCGATCTTGATGCAGCGGGCGCCCATGTCTGCCAGCAGCTGGCTGGCATAGGGGCCGGAGAGCATGTGGGTCAGGTCCAGAATGGTGAGGTCGTGCAACGGCGTCATGGGGGCCTCGGTTGGTTATGTATACATATTCCGGTGAAAGCCCGCTTAAATTGGGGCTTGAAATCAGGTTTAGCCTGTGATTGTATACAATCTATGAAAAACACGACCTGCTCGTCAACAACAAAAAGCAGCTTTTGACCCGAGGGAACCACCATGACCGAAGCCGCCGCACCCACTGAAGCCCGCCC